>CANQPW010000033.1 GCA_947625855.1 uncultured Clostridia bacterium
AAAAGAAAATCTAACATAGTATGTTAGACTTTCTATAATATGCACGAAGTGCGCGTGAATTTTAATTCACTTTTTTACTTTTATATTAAAAAAATAAAATAAACACATAATAATAATGGTGATTTTTTTGTTTAAAAGGTGTGATACATGTAAGTTTGCAATTTTTAACTATAACAGTGAATATAGATTGCAAAATATATTTTGCAAAAGAATAAATCAAAAGCTAAGTAAAGCAGGCTATAAAAATCTAAAATTTTGTAATTATTATACTAAAACAAAAGTAAATTTTTAATTTGCTTTTGTTACTTTTCTACTAATTCTCTTGAACATCCAAAAATGTTATAGTATAATATAGTTGCTTGGAATAAGAGGATAAGGGGATATGAGAAATGGAAAAAAAGATTACGATAGTTTATGATTTTGATGGAACTTTTACAAATTCACCATATCCAATTTATGGTGTATTAACAAAGCTTAATTTAGATATTGCAAAAGTAATAGATGCATATAGTTATTTAGGAAATAGAATAAATGGGGTAGTTAATGCTTTTATGTATGGTTATATAAAAGTACTTCAAGATAATAATCAAGCTCTAACACAAGATAATATTTGCCTTGGGGCTGAGAATATAAACTATGTAGAAGGTGTAGATAAATATTTTGATAATATAGAAAATGAAGCAAAAAAAGTAAATGTTCAAGTTGAACATTATATAATTACTTCTGGTATGAGAGAATTTTTAATGAAAACTAAAATTGCTAAGAATTTTAAAGATATTTATGGTTCTTCATATTATTATGAGAATAATATTGCTAAATGGCCAAATGAAGTAATTGAGTCTGAAACTAAAATACTAAAGATAAAAGATATAAATAAAAGACGAGATTTAAAGAAAAATGATTGTAGTAATATGATATATATAGGAGATGGAATGACAGATTATTACTCTATGAAGTTTGTAAAGAAAAATGGTGGAATTACTATTTGTGTGCATGGTGATGATAGAGAAGATGAAACAAAACTTGCAAAAAAAGGAGTAGTAAGTGAAAGCTTTGAAAGGGATTTTTCAAATACAAGTAAATTATATGAATATTTAAAAGAACAAATAAGTAAAGCAGGTGAAAAGTAGTGGCATCAAATACAGTATTTTTTTGTAAAGAATGTGGTTATGAAAGTGCAAAATGGCTTGGAAAGTGCCCAGGGTGTAATAGTTGGAATAGTTTTGTTGAGGAAAAGGTAAATAAAAAATCTTCAATATCTGCTTCAAATAAGGGCTTTTCTGCAACTTTTGATAATAAATCAGAAGTAAAAAAACTAAATGAAATTGTAGTGCAAAAAACAGTTAGATTAAGTACAGGTTATGCAGAGCTTGATAGAGTACTAGGCTCTGGACTTGTGGAAGGGTCTTTAACATTAATTG
Source organism: uncultured Clostridia bacterium (assembly GCA_947625855.1). Lineage (GTDB taxonomy): Bacteria > Bacillota > Clostridia > TANB77 > CAG-465 > CAG-465. The sequence goes on from CANQPW010000033.1 coordinate 1,422, forward strand.
GTGGAGAACCAGGTATTGGAAAGTCTACCCTTATAATGCAGGTATGTGGAAATTTATCTAAAAATGGAAAGGTTCTTTATGTATCAGGTGAAGAATCAGAAGTACAAGTGAAAATGAGGGCAGATAGATTAAAAATACAATCAGATAATATATTATTTTTAAGTGAAACAAATATTTCTCAAATAGAAGAAAAGATAGAAGAAACAACACCAAAATTTTGTATTATAGATTCTATACAAACAATGTATGATGAGGAAATATCCTCAGTACCTGGTAGTATATCTCAAGTAAAAGAAGTAACAGCAAGACTTATGTATCTTGCTAAAAGAAAAGGAATAACTATAATTGTTATAGGGCATGTAACAAAAGATGGAGTAATTGCAGGTCCAAGAATTTTAGAGCATATGGTAGATACTGTATTATATATAGAAGGTGAAAGATTTTTTTCACATAGAATTGTAAGAGGAGTAAAAAATAGATTTGGTTCTACAAATGAAATTGGAATTTTTGATATGCAAGATGTTGGACTAGTTGAAGTATCAAATATGGCAGAAGTATTTTTATCTGATACATCAAGTAATTTACCAGGAACAGCAATAGTTGCAACAGTTGAAGGAACATCTACAATACTTCTTGAAGTTCAAGCCCTAACTTCACATTCATATTATAACATGCCAAGAAGAGTAGCAAATGGAATTGATTTGAATAGATTAAGTATGATACTTGCAGTTTTAGAAAAAAGATGTAGTATAAATCTTGGAACACAAGATGTATATGTAAATGTAATTGGTGGAATAAGGATAGATGAACCAGCAGTTGATCTTGCTATCGCTATGGCAATAGTATCAAGCTATAAAAATATACAAATTGATAAATCTACTGTATTTATTGGTGAAGTTGGTCTTACAGGAGAAATTAGAAGTATTAATAATTTTGAAAAAAGAGTAAAGGAAATATCAAAAATGGGATATAACAAGATATTTGGTAATAAAAAACAAATAGAAAATTTAAAGAAAGATACATTAGATAAAAATGTTGAATTAATAGGAATAGCAAGTATTGATGAAGCAATAAATTATATATTAAAAGGAAGTAGGTGTTAAAATGCAGCAAAAAGATGTAGATGTATTGGAAATATTAGAAATGCTTGCACCTGGTACTGCATTAAGAGAAGGTCTTGACAATATTGTAAAGGCAAAAACAGGAGCTTTAATAGTAATTTCTGATTTGGAAGAAGTAAAAGAATTAGTGGACGGAGGATTTAAACTAGAGCAAGAATTTACACCAGCAGTATTATATGAGTTAGCTAAAATGGATGGTGCAATAATAGTTAGTAAAGACTTAAAAAAGATACTTATGGCTAATGTGCAATTAATACCAGACCATACAATTTCTACTTTAGAAACAGGAACAAGGCATAAAACAGCAGAACGTGTATCAAAACAAACAAAAGAATTAGTTATTTGTATATCACAAAGAAGAGGCATAATAACTGTTTTTAAAGGTGAATTTAGATATGTAGTAAATGAAACCTCAACAGTAATTATGAGGGCAAATCAAACTTTAGAAGTTCTTGAAAAGTATAAAGCTGTATTTGACCATATGTTAAATCTATTAAGTGAACATGAATTTGATGATATTGTATCTTTAGAAACTGTTGCAAATACTATATATAGAAGTGAAATGATTATGAGAATGGAAACAGAAGTAAAAAGAAATATAATTGAGCTTGGAAATGAAGGAAGACTTGTAAATATCCAACTTGAAGAATTAATAGCTAATGTAGAATCTGAAGAAAAAGAAATAATACAAGACTATATGTCACCAAAATTAAAATCTAAAAATCCTGATAACATTTTAAAAGAGATAAGAAAATTAGAAAGAAAAGATTTAATAGTTGCAGAAAAAATTATAAGGCTACTGGGATATGAAATTACACCTGAAATACTAGATTTGAATGTATCAGCAAAAGGATATAGAGTTTTAAGTAAAATACCTAAGATGCCTACTACTGTAATTGAAAAAATTGTTAGCTCTTTTAAGACTTTGCAAGGAATTTGTAGTGCAACAATAGATGAATTAGATGAAGTAGAAGGAATAGGAGAGGTAAGAGCAAAGATTATATATCAATCTTTAAGAAGGCTACAAGAACAATACATTTTAAGAGGATATAATATATAAAATAATAAAATATAAAAAAGCTGTCAATTTTATTGATAGTCTTTTTTTTTGCAGGTGCATATCATTATACAATAAAAAAATATTGACTTTCGATATATATTATAATATAATAGTTGTATATTAGGGGGGAATTTTGGTGAAATTAGTCGAAATTATAAACTCAAAAATTATGGAAAAAATTTTGTATTTGATTTTTATTGGAGGATGTTTAATATTTTTAACTTTACCATTTTGTTTAAAGTGGTATTTAGAGTTTAGTAATATTTATACTACATCAAGTTATATAAAAATATTAATAATACTTTATACTTCAGGAATACTTGCATTAGGTATTGTATATTATACTATTAAATTACTAAAAAATGTAAATAAAAATAAACCTTTTATAAAAGAAAATGTAAAAATATTAAAATATATAAGTATTTTTTGTTTAATAATAGCCTTGATATATATTATTTCTATTCCTATCATGAAGTCTGTATTTACTATCATTTTATTTATGATATTTACAATAATGGGCTTTATGTGTAATGTTTTATCAACTTTATTTGATAAAGCAATAGAGTATAAAGAAGAAAACGAATTAACAATATAAGGAGGAAATAATATGCCAATAATAGTAAATTTAGATGTAATGATGGCAAAGAGGAAGATGAGTATGTCAGAACTCTCAGAAAAAGTTGACATTACACTTGCAAATTTATCTGTACTAAAAAATAATAGAGCAAAGGCAATAAGATTTTCTACTTTAGAAAAAATTTGTAATGTTTTAGATTGTCAACCTGCCGATATTTTAGAATATAGAAGTGAAAAATAAAGGGGAATATTATGGATAATTTTAAAGAAAGTCTTGTAAGACTCCAAGGTGAAGTAAATAGTTATTTACAAAAATGTATAAATGTAGATGATGTACCAGAAAAAACACTTAAAGAGGCAATGAATTATGGCCTTCTTGCAGGTGGTAAAAGAATAAGACCTATTCTTATGATTTCATCATATATGCTTTTTAAGGATAATTATGATATATGTATACCATATTTTTGTGCTATGGAAATGGTACATAATTTTTCTTTAATTCATGATGATTTACCTGCTATTGATAATGATGATTTTAGACATGGAAAACTTACTTGCCATAAGGCTTTTAATGAAAGTACAGCTATCCTTGCTGGTGATGGATTATTAAATTATGCGTATATAATGATAAGTAATGATTTAAAAAATGAAAATGATGATAAATTATTAAAACTTAAAATAAAAGCTTTTAGTGAGTTTTCATTGCAAATTCAAAATATGATATTTGGAGAATTTGTAGATATTGAATGTGAAGGAAAAGATATAGAAGATGATTTACTTAAATACATGCATAAAAATAAAACAGGGGCATTAATAAAAGAATCTGTAAGAATTGGAGCAATACTTGGTGGTGCAAATGAAGAAGAATTAAAATCTCTTACAAATTATGCTGAAAAAATAGGTCTTGCTTTTCAAATTAAAGATGATATTTTATCCGAAATAGGAGATTTTAAAAAAACTGGAAAACCAGTTTTAAATGATAGAGAAAAAGGAAAATGTACCTATGTTACAAAGTATGGATTAGATGAAAGTATTAAGATGTTAGATGATGCAATTTATGGGGCATTACTTGATTTAGAAATGTTTAACGGAAAAAATGAATTTTTAAAAGAGCTTGCTTTATACATAAAGAATAGAGAAAAATAGGAGGAATTATATGGATAAAGAAAAAATGCCAAAACATATTGCTTTAATACTTGATGGTAATAGAAGATGGGCAAGAAAAAATAATTTACCTGTTGTAAAAGGACATGCTGAAGGCGCAAAAAGGGTAGAGGATTTAGTAGATTATGCCTATGAACTTGGAATACCTTATATAACTGTTTATGCCTTTTCTACTGAAAATTGGAAGCGACAGGAAGAAGAAGTAAAAGGAATTATGAACCTTTTATACAAATTTACATCTGATATTATAAAAGATGATAGTAAAAAGGATATTTGTATAAAAATTTATGGTGATGTTTCAAAACTTGATAAGAAAATACAAGATAATATCAAGATTATAGAGGAAAAAACAAAAAATAGGAAAAGACTTACTTTTGGTATATGCCTAAATTATGGTGGAAGACAGGAAATAGTTAAAGCTGTAAAAGAAATAGCAGAACTTGTTAAAGCTGGAAAAATAGATGTAGATGATATAGATGAAAATATGCTATCTAATCATTTATATACTAAAGATATACCAGATCCAGACCTTGTAATTAGAACTAGTGGAGAGTATAGAACAAGCAATTTTTTACCATGGCAAATAACATATTCAGAACTATATTTTCCAGTAGATACACTATGGCCTGATTTTGGCAAAAAAGAACTAGATAATGCTATTGAAGAATACATAAAAAGGAATAGGAGATTTGGTGGAAATTAACAAATTTCATCAATTTTTATCTTTACTTTTTGCTATTTTTATGATATAATATTAGTGTGCTGAAAGAAAATAGCAAAGGGGGAGTGTTCATGTTCAAAATAGGCGATAAAGTAGTATACCCAATGCACGGTGCTGGTACTATCGAGTCAATCGAAGAAAAAGAAATGCTTGGAAATTCTGAGGACTATTACATTATAAAAATGCCAATAGGCGGAATGAAGCTTATGGTACCTACTAATAAAGTAAACGATATAGGAGTTAGGGAAATTTCTGAAAAATCAGAAGCTGAAAAAGTTTTTGAAGTATTAGAAAAACCTAAAGAACCTTATATGCATGACGTTAATTGGAGTAAAAGATACAACTTAAACGTTGAAAAAATTAAATCAGGTAATATTTTAGAAGTCGCTGAAGTTGTTAGAGAGTTATCTCATAGACATATGGAAAGAGGACTTTCTATTGGTGAGAAGAAAATGCTTGCAACAGCAAAAGACATCTTACTAAGTGAAATGGTATTAGCTGAAAATATGGATCATGACGTCCTTAATTCAAAGATAGAAGAAATAATAAAAGAGTCTTATACTGCAGGAATTGTAGCTGAGGCAACATCTTCTATAACAGACGCTGTATCAGGCGATACAACAAATTTGAATTAAAAGAAGGATATTACATTTTATTGTGTAATATCCTTTTTTATTCTCTCTTGAGCAAGTTTTAAAGCAATTATTCTTGGATTTATTTTTGCTTTTTCTTCGCTTGAAAGCTCAGCAAGTGTTTTGCCAGAAATTTCAAATATAGGATCAAATCCAAAACCATTATCACCTCTACAAAAAGCAGCTAAATTTCCTTCTATTCTTCCTTTAAATGTATCTATTTTACCATTTTTGTAACAGGCTATAACAGATTCAAAAAAACAAGTTTTAGGGTTTGCAATTAAACTAATATAGTTATAAAAATCTATTTGTGTTTTGTTATTTTCATTACACCATTTTTCCATTTGTCTTTTTGTATAAACTCCAAGTAAATTTGGTAGTGATGGAACAATTATACCACTATCATCAGCTAGTATAATATCATTTTTCTTGATAATATCTTTAAGGTATAAGAATAATCCTTTAACTTTAAGTATAGCATTTTCTTCAAATGTTTTTCCAGTTTCTTCTGTATCTATTTCTTTATTTAACATTGTACTTATTTCATCTTGTGAAATAATATTTGAATTTGGAAAAAAACTTTTAATTTCATTAATTTTTCCTTTATTATTACTTGCAATATATATATTCATTTTATACTCCTTTAAAATCATATAGAAATTATATAGTATTTGTTTTAAAGTGTCAATGTTTATTTACATAATATGATACAAACTATTTTTATATAATATATTATATTCCTTGATTTTGTAATAAATATAGTGTATAATTTGACTTGAGTTAGAGGGTGTTTAAATGAAAAAATATACTGTTAAAGAATATATTGATATATTAGAGAAAAATAGTGAGATAAAAGAGGTTATAGGATGCGATAATATACTAGATAAAGAAGTAAATTATTTATCATATAATTCAAAAGAAGTAATAGAAAATACCATGTTTATTTGTAAAGGAAAATCTTTTAAATTAGAATATTTAAAAGAGGCAATAAAAGCTGGTGTATTTGTATATATAAGTGAGGAAAAGTATGATGTAGATATTCCATGTATACTTGTAAAGGATATTATTTTAACACTATCTTCTCTTTCAGCTTTATACTTTAATTATCCTGGGGAGAATATAAATGTAATAGGTGTTGGGGGTACTAAGGGAAAATCTACAACAACATATTATATAAAAAGTATACTAGATGAGTATTCAAAAGCAATGAATAAGAAAGATACAGCAGTAATATCTTCAATAGACACATATGATGGTGTTGAAAATTTTGAATCTCATATAACTACTCCAGAATCTTATGATATACAAAGGCACTTTTTTAATGCACTAAACTCTGGTATGGAAAATGTAGTAATGGAGGTTTCATCTCAAGCATTAAAATATAACAGAGTTAAAGATATTTTCTTTGATATAGGAATATTTATGAATATAAGCGAAGATCATATAAGCGATATTGAACATAAAGATTTTGATGATTATTATAACTCAAAATTAAAAATGTTTAAAAATACAAAAAATGCTATTGTAAATATGGATGCTGATTTAGCTGAAAATACATATAATGTTGCAAAAAGAGATAGTAAGAGAGTATATACCTTTTCTACTACAAAAAATAATACTGATTTTTATGCATATAACATAAAAAAAGATGGATTTAATACAATATTTAATGTGCATACCCCAACATATGATTCTGAATTTATGCTTACTATGCCAGGTCTTTTTAATGTTGAAAATGCAGTTGCTGCAATAGCTGCAACATATATTTTAAATATTCCAAAAGATATAGTAAAAGCAGGACTTAAAATAGCAAGGTCTAGTGGTAGAATGGAAGTTTTCCATACTAAAGATATGAAGATTATAATTTTAGTTGACTATGCTCATAATAAACTTAGCTTTGAAAAGTTATTTTCTTCTGTAAAGGAAGAATATGAGGGTAGAAGAATTGTATCAATATTTGGTTGTCCAGGGAAGAAGGCTTTGCTTAGAAGAAAAGATTTAGGAACAGTTGCAGGTATGTATTCTGATTTTGTATATATTGTTGCAGAAGATCCAGGGGCAGAGCCTGTAATTGATATATCACAGGATATAGCAAATTATGTTAAAAAGTATACTAATAATTATGCTTTAATTGAAGATAGAGGAGAGGCTATTTTAGATGCTGTATTAAAGGCAGAAAAGGAAGAAAAACCTACTATAATACTTCTTACTGGAAAAGGAAGAGAAACAAGACAAAAATATGGTACAGAATATCTACCATGTATGTCTGATGTAGAATATACAGAAAAATATTTAGCAGAATATGATGATAGACATAAAAGTTAGAGAAGAGGGAGAAGATGAGAAGAATAGACATAATTAATGCTTGCACAGATTTAGGAGTATCTGTTGAAGGTGCAGCATTAGGACCAGATGAGCTACTAAAAGATTTTAAAAATGGTAATGTAGAAAATATATATAGGGTATATGCTAACGAAGAAAATAAAGAATATGAAAAAGATAACAAAAAGAAGAATTTAATTAAATTAAATGAATTTAATGAAAAATTATATAATGTTGTTTTAAAGTGTATAGATGATGGTAAAACACCATTTACTATTGGTGGAGATCATAGTTTAGTTATTGCATCAGCACTTGCATCAATTAGAAGAAATAAAAGTTTAGGTATTATTTGGATTGATGCACATGGTGATTTTAATACTTTTGATACAACGATTACTGGAAATATACATGGAGTTCCACTTGCAGCAATTACAGGATATGAAAAAAGGGATGTAACTTTTTTTCATAATAACAATTATTATAATTATGAAAATACCGTTATTGTTGGAGGAATAGATATAGATCCACTTGAAATAGAAAATCTAAAAGATGCAAAAGTTACTGTATTTACAACTGAAGATATAAGAGAAAAAGGAATGCAATATATAATGGAGGAGGCTATAAAAATTGCATGTAAAAATACAGATGGTATGCATATAAGTTATGATATAGATGTAATAGATCCAAAAATTGCACCTGGTGTATCTGTACCTGCAAAAGATGGAATAAATCTTGATGAGGCATATGAGGCAGTAAATATGATTATAAAACACAAAGAAAAGCTAAAATCTATTGATTTAGTTGAATTTAATCCTGTAAGGGATATAAACAATCAGACGAAAAAAATTGCAAGTAAGATATTAAATGAACTTATTAATAATATTTAAAAGAGCTTGAAAATCTAATTTCAAGCCCTTCTTTTTTAGTTATATTTTACACTTTTTTCAGCATATTTTTTTAATTTTTCTGAAACAAGATAATTTATACTACCTTTTTCGTATTCACCATTTTCATCCATTGTACCAGCATTAACTCCTGTAAGAATTTCAATTCCTTCATCAATAGTTGAAATAGGGTAAATATGAAATAGTCCTTCTTTAACAGCTTCTGTTACTTCATCATTTAATGTTAAGTTTTTAACATTTTGATAAGGTATTAAAACACCATTCTCACCATTTAATCCATTATTTTTACAAACTTTGAAAAATCCTTCAATTTTATCTGTAACACCACCAATTGCTTGAATTTCACCTTTTTGATTTACTGAGCCTGTTACTGCAAGACTCTGTTTTATAGGTATACCAGCAAGGCTAGATAAAATAGCATAAAGCTCAGTAGATGAAGCACTATCACCATCTATTCCGTTATATAATTGTTCAAAGCAGATACTAGCAGTAAGAGATAGAGGATTTTCTTGAGCATATTTTTCACCAATATATGCAGAAAGAATATATACTCCTTTTGAATGTGTAGTACCACTCATTGCAACTTCTCTTTCAATGTTTACAACACCACTTTTACCAATGAATGTGTTTGCAGTAATTCTTACTGGTTGACCAAAAGAACAATCTCCAGTAATAGCAATAGTTAGACCATTTATTTGACCTACTTTTTCACCCTCAGTAGAGATTATAATGTCACCTTCACTAATCATTTTATTTAATTGGTCGTTATATTTTGAAAATCTCTTTTTCTTTGTTGAAAGAGCTTTTGTAACTTCTTCTTGTGATATTCTTTTTTTCTTTGACATTGTAGCAATAAAACTTGCTTCAATTACAACATCTGTAATATCTTGCATTGTAGCAGTAAGTTTTGTTTTATTACCAGCGCATTTTGAACTATATTCAATTAATTCTTTTATACCATCAGGTGTTACTGGAAGTAAATTAAATTTATTACAAACATAAGATACATGTTGTATAAATTTTTTAATATTTTCTTTGTTTCTATCATAGTAGTCATCAAAATCAGCTTTTATTTTAAATAATTTTTTAAAGTCTACATCCATTGCACAAAGTTGTTGATAGTGTAGCTCAGATCCAATAAGTATAACTTGCATTTTTATTGGGATAGGTTCAGGTTTTAATGATACTACTGTTACTGGTTGTGCAATATCACGAGAGCTATCAATAGATAATTCCTGATTTCTTAGAACTCTTTTAAATGCTTCCCAAGTAGGAGCACTATTAAGAAGATCTCTAATATTTATTATTAAATAACCACCATTTGCTTTATGAACAAGTCCTGGTTTTAATAATTTATAGTTTGTTCTTGTTCCTGCAGAAGTTGTTTCAAATTCAAGTTTTCCAAATAAATCAAAATAATTTGGATTTTTACAAAGAACAACAGGTGCATGTGATAATTTATCATTATCTACTAATAAATTTACTCTATAATTTTCCCAAGGCTTAGCATCTTTTTTCTGCATAAGGTTTTGTAACATAAGAGGTGAGTTGTTATTTGGTTGATTTTTTCTTAATGTGTCTTCATATTGTTTAAATAAATCTACATTTTTAACAGCATCACTTTGAATAGAGTATAAAAAGTTTTGAATTTTTAAATTCTTCTTGTATTTTATTTTTAAATCACTCATACATTGAGTAACGGCAAATGTAGTAAGATTTGATTGCCATTCATCTATAACTTGTTCAGCTTTTTTATCAAGTGCATCAAGCTCTCTTAATACTTGAAGTGTCTGTTCTTGTATTTGTGGACTTTTTTCTTCAAAGTATTTTTTTGTTTTTTCATCTAATATATTAAAATCTTTTTCACTTAGGATAACTCCGTTATGAACAGGTGAAAAATAAATGCCACCTTCTGTATTTCTAATTTTAAATCCTTGTTCATATGTAGATTTATCAAATTCTTTCATTATATTTTCTTTTGCTCTTGCATACCTATCTAAAATATTTTTCTTTTCTTTCTCGTACATATCGCCACTTAAGTCTTTAGATAGTCTAGTTAAAAGAGAGTTTATAAATCTATTCATATCTTGTTTAAATTCAGAGCCCATACCAGCATCAAGACATACTGCAATAGGTTCATTTGGATTATCAAAATTATGAATATAACAATAATCTTTTGGAACTGGCTCTTTTTGGGATAATTTATTTACAACTGATAAAGCATAAGATGTTTTACCTATACCAACATTACCAGATACATAAAGATTAAATCCTTTTTGTGGTATTTGCATTGCTGATTTTATTGCTTCTAGTGCTCTTTCTTGCCCTATAATTCCATTGAATGGTTCTATTTCAGATGTATCTTTAAAATCAAGAGTGCTAGAATCAAAGTCATTTCTTAAATCAGTATACTTTAATTCTTTTACTTTTTTCATATGTTTATTTCCCTCCAATAATATCTTTTGTATAATACATCTACATTGTATTATAAATAAAAAAAATATTCAACCTTAACAATAAAAAAAATTAAAAAAGAAAAATGTATTTACTTTTTTTACATTTAATTGTATAATAAATTTTAAGATAATTAATGAGGAGTGATTTTTTTATGAAAAAAGGAGCAATAATAACTATTGTAATTGTACTTATACTAATTATTTTAGCAGGTATGGGAGTTTTTGCATATTATTTTATTAACGAAGTGAATGCAAGAAATGCTTTTGTAAATGTAATAAATAATTTAACAGAAGAAAATATGAATGATGAAGTAGTATCTGAGGGTAACTATGGCGTAGTTGAAAAAATGTTAAAAGAAGATTTTAAAACATATATAGAAAGTCAAAATAAATTAAAGGAAAATTACAAAAAAATAGAAGAATTAAAACCATTAAGCATTGATGTATTAAAAAATGATGGACCAGAATTTTCAAATACAAAATCTAGTATTAATGCTGTAAAAGAAGAAAACTTAAATTTACAAAATACATTAAAAGATATAGTATCAGAAGAAAGTGTAAATAACAAAATTACAGAAAATAATTTAGATGAAAAATTTGCTGAATTATATAAAAGTGTTCAAAGTGAAATGAAGATAAAAGATGGAGTAGATTCAATAGTTTCATCAGATGAAAAATTTGCAACTTTCTTAGATGCTATAACTAAAGTATTAGATTATTTAACTGAGAAAAAAGATATTTGGTTTATAGAAGATGATACATTAAAATCAACTGATAAAACTTTCATAGAAGAATATAACAATTTAGTTTCAAATACTAATGTAGAATTTTAATTTAAGATGGGTATAGTTTTAGGCTATACCTATTTTTCTTGACAAAATATTGCTTTTATTTTATAATTTAGTTATGAAAAATGGGGAAAAATGAAATGAAGAAGTTTATAATGAATAGAATTGATAGCTATATTTATAGGAAAAATAAAAAGCTAAAAAAGAAAATGGAAAAGTTAAATAAACTAGATGTATGGTTTAACTATGTTGTTAAAGCGTCAAAATATAAACAAGTAGCCTTTAAAAACAGGATTAAAATGTATTTACATGGATTTTCAAGTGATCAATACGAAAATTATAATTTAAAAGATAACGATTACAAAAATTATATAACTGATTATGAAAGATATAAATCACGAGAAGTAAATGGTGAGTATAATATTATTTTGGATGATAAAAGACTTTTTTATGAAGTTTTTTCAAAATATGTTAATATACCAAAAACTTTAGTATATATAACTGATGGAAAGATTACAGATTATGATACGGATGATATTTTAAGTGTAGAAGATATTATGGAGATGTTAAAAGATAAAAATGGACTTGTATTTAGACCATTAAAATCTGGTGGTGGTAAAGGAATAAACGTTATAAAATACAAAGAAGGTATTTATTACTTAAATGGTGACAAAGTAACTCAAGGACAAGCACAAGAAGTAATAGAGGGCTATGAAAACTGTATTATAACAGAGTTTTTAAATCAACATAAGTATTCAAATGATATTTATGATAAGTCAGTAAATACAATTAGAATAGTAAGTATATATACAAAAGAAAAAGGTGCAGAAATTATACTTGCTGTTCATAGATTTGGTACTAGCACTTCTTGTCCTGTTGATAATATTTGTAGTGGAGGTGCGCCAGTTCGGTGTACAATATCTAGTTTGATGCAAGTTCAAACCTAGAAAGACCTAGCAAGTCACT
>CANQPW010000034.1 GCA_947625855.1 uncultured Clostridia bacterium
TTTTTTCAAATTCTTTATATTTGTTATAATCACTTAATTTACAATTAATTTTAAGATATGTTCCATTTTCTAAGTATTCTGTCTTAATTATAGTAGCATTTTCATTAAAATATGATACAACATCTCCTTTATCAAATGGAATGATCATCTCACAATCAATATAATCAGAATATATCTTTTTACTTATAATTGATATTAATTCATTTACACCAATACCATTTTTGGCAGACATATAGATATTGTCTTTATCTATTTTTGGAATATCTTTTAAAACTAAATCTGCTTTGTTATATACATATATAACAGGTATATTATCTGCTCCAAGTTCTTTTAAAGTATCTTTTGTAACCTTTATATGTTCTTCATAATTTTTATCAGAATAATCAACAACATTTAAAAGTAAATCTGCAGTTTTTACCTCCTCTAAAGTTGATCTAAAAGCTTTTATAAGATTATGTGGCAATTCACTAATAAAGCCAACTGTATCAGATAGTAAAAAAGATTTGTTGTTTTCTAGATTTATTTTCCTAACATTTGTTTCAAGTGTTGCAAAAAGCATATCTTTTTCTAATACTTTTTTAGTATCATCTTTTAAATATAACTCTACTAGAGTGTTCATCAAAGTTGATTTTCCAGCATTAGTATATCCAACTAACGCAACTTTAGGTATACCAGACTCTTGTCTTTTCTTTCTTTGAGTCTGTCTATCCTGTGTTACTTCATCTAATTCTTTTTTTAATTCTGTAAGTTTACTTTCTATTTTTCTTCTATCTAATTCTAATTTTTTCTCACCTGAGCCTTTATTACTTAATCCACTTCCTCCACCTTGTCTTCCAAGTGAATCGTGAAGTCCAACAAGTCTTGGTAACATATATTGTAATTTTGCTACTTCAACTTGAAGTTTTGCCTCTTTAGTCTTTGCTCTAGTTGAAAATATTTCAAGAATTAAAGAAGTTCTATCAAGAATTGGCATATCTAAATCTGCTTGTAAATTTCTAAGCTGTGTAGGAGATAGTTCATTATTAAAAACAATTACTCCAGCTCCACATTTCTTAGCTTCATTTTTTACCTCTGATACCTTTCCAGTACCTATATATAATGGGTTATTTATAACCTTTAAGTTTTGTATTATCCTGCCTGCTACTATCATATTACAAGCCTCAACTAAACTTTTTAATTCTTCCATTGACTCATAAAAATAATAGTTTTCATCTACATTTACCCCAACAATTAATACTTTTGTTTTATCTTCCATAATTCCTCCTAATTTTATATTTTGTTTTTATCATCTTATATTTTGTTTATTTATTTTTATTTTTTTCTTATTTTGTTTTCTTTATTTATTATTTTACTATTTATATTCTTTATTTTATTTTTATTAGTATAACATAAAACATAGAAAAAATAAACTTATCAACTGATAAGTTTATTTAAATAATCCCTTTTTTATATCAAACTTTATTACATCTTTATCTTGTAATACTTTATCACTATTTTGTATTATAGTATTTAACTTTTCTTCTTTTATTATTTTCTTTATATCGTTCATACAAGATTCAAATATATCATAAATTCTTTTAGAATTATGTGAGTCAGTACCTATTAAATGTACCATATTTTTCTTAAGTAATTTTTTTACATTATTTTTTGCCTGTTTTCCATATGTTCCACTTATACTTCCAAGATTTATTTGCATTAAAGCACCAAGTTCTATTAAAGGTATTAAGTCTTTATAGTTTTCTGTAACAAATTCATATCTTTCTGGATGGGCTATTATAGGGATATAACCAGATACAATTAAGTTTCTTACTTCATTTTCCATATTTATTGGTTTTACATTATACATAGGAAATTCCATAAGTACATATCTTGTATTTTCAATAGGAAGTGCTATATTTTTTTCAATTAATTCATACATATCATTAGTGAAAAAGACTTCATTTCCAGAATATACTTTGACTTTTATATCACGTTTTTCAAATTCTTGATTAATTCTTTGTACAGCATCTTTTATTATATCAGAAGTAATTTGTGTGTCATTTTGAATATAATGTGGTGTTGCAACAATCTTAGTATATCCCAAACTTTCTGCTTTTTTTGCCATATTTATTGTTTCTTCAAAAGATTTTGAACCATCATCTACTATTGGAATAATATGACAATGAATATCTACCATAAGCCTTCTCCTTTCAAAAAAATAAGAGTAAAGTAAATCTTACTGCTACTCTACTCTTTAATAAACTAAATTTACCTTTTTTTATTTCCTTGTCTTTTATTTTCTAGTGTCATATCTTTTTCTTCATTATCTTCTTTACTTTCATATTTTTCATATGATGAATATAATGTTTTATTTTTCTCAGGTGGTACTTGATTTAAAATTACACCTGCAATTTTTCCACCAACACCTTCTACTGCTTTTTTAGAATTTAATAATACATCTTTTTTAGTTTTATTTGCAGTAGCAACTAATAATACATAATCTACTTTTTTACATATAACTAAACTATCTGCAAGTATACTTACTGGTGGTGTATCAAAAATTACTAAATCAAAATATTCTCTTGCTATTTGTAATAGAATATCCAAATTATCATTTCCAAGTAACTCAGTTGGATTGAATGGTACTGGTCCACAAGGTAATAAATATAGATTTTCTATACCAACATTTAATACTGATCTCATAAATTCTTTTTTATATTGTTCTCTAACTTGTTCATCTGAAAAATTACCTTTTATTGTTCTTAAAAAATTAGATAAACCTGATCTATTAATTCTTCCAAATATTTCATGTTGTCTTCCTTTTCTTAAATCAGCATCAATAATTAATACTTTCATTCCAGTTTGTGCAAAAGCTATTGCAAGGTTTGCTGTTACCCAGCTCTTTCCATCACCTGGTTCAGAGCTAGTCATATCTATAACTTTACCTTTTTCTCCATTAAATAAATATAATAAATTTGTTCTTAATAATCTAAAAGATTCAGATATTGGAGATTTAGGAAAATTATTTACTATTATTTCTCTATTTTCCATATGATGTTTTTCCCTCCATTTCTTTTGTATACTTAGTTATTGAAGCAATTACCGGTATATTTAATAAACTTTCTATTTCTTCTTGACTCTTTATTGTATTGTCAAAATAGAAAATTAAAAATATTATTCCACATGATATTATAAGACCAATTAAACCAAATAAACATACATTTTTAACTATTCCAATATTATATGGTAAATCTGCAGGTTCTGCAACATCAATTACTGCTAAGTTATCTATTTTATATACTTCATTTACTTTTATTTTAAATGCTTGTACTATTGCATTTGCAATTTTTGCTGCTGTTTGAGGATTTTCATCAGATACAGTTACTAAAATCAAATCTGTATCAGATTTCTCACTTACTGAAATATTTTTCAAAAGTTGTTCCTCAGTCATATTAAGTCCTAATTCTTTTATTACTGATGAAGCTATTGTTTTACTTTTTATAATAGCACCATATGTTGAAACTAGTTTTGAATTTAAAGTTAAATCATTTTGTGTAATTGAAGTGTTTTGACCATTTTCTGATTTCGATAAAACAAATGAAGTTGATGAATTATACATAGGTGTTACAATAAACTTCGAATATATAAAACCTAATAAAGCACAAAAAATTGTGGTTAAAACAATTATATACATTTTTTTCACAAGAACATTAAACAGTTCTTTTAAATCAATTTCTTCCATTTTTTCCTCCCAAATTGACATAATTATATTATACTATATTTAACAAATTTTTGCAAGTCATTTTACATAATTTGTTATAATTGATTTTAATTAAACTAAAATTTGTTATTTTTTACAAATTTATTGTTCATATAAATACTTATACATATCTTGCTTTGCTTTTTCTAAATCTGTTGTAAAATAATATATACCATCTATATATTTTCCTTCACTATATTCTGTTGAAGGTATTTGAACAGATATAATATTATTTAAGTATTCTTTTTTATCTGATATGATTGAATTTCCATAATCTACATAATCTGTTACATTTGTTTTTACTTGACTTAAGAAATAAATTGAAAGTGATAATATTTCATCTGATTCCATACTATAAATTTTTTGAATTAAAGAAACTAAAATATTTCTTTGTCTTTCTGCCCTAGAAAAATCATTACCAACAGTTCTATTTCTAGAATGAATTAATGCTTGTTCTCCATTTAATACGACATCTCCTGAATGTTCTAATTTTACTTTTGAATTATTATTTATAAAGGCTAATTCATCCTCATCAATATTTACTGTAACTCCACCCACTTTATCTATTATATTTTTAAGTCCTGAAAAATCTATTGTTACATATTCTGTAATATCTAATGAAAAATTAGTATTAATTGTATTTATACTTAATTCTTCTCCACCAAAAGCATAAGCATGGTTTATCTTATCCATACCATGCCCTGCAATATTTACATATGTATCTCTTGGTATACTTATAAATTTCATTGATTTTTTACTAGTATTTATTGAAGCAATAATTATAGTATCAGATCTACCTGAATAAAAATTGTCTGGATTTCTTGAGTCAATTCCAAATAATACTATATTTCTTATATTATCAAATTCTGCTTTGCTAATATTATCTGAAACATTTTCATATACATTTTCTGTTATACCTAAATTTGACTTGTCAATTTCTTCATATTTTATTCCAAATACTTTATACCTTAAAACATAATACAAAATACCTAGAATAATTACTATAACAACTGTTGCTATCAATATTTTTAAGACAAAATTTTTATCTTTGTAAAACTTCATTATATCAACTACTTCCTTTTTAACTCAACTACTAAAATCTCAGGCGGATTAAATAATCTAATAGGTATTGATGCTTTTCCCATACCTGTACTAACAAACATAGTTGTATTTTTCTTTTTATATTTTCCAACACAATATCTTGGAAAAAATCTTCCTCTTGGAGATAATAATCCTAATTTAAAAATTCTAATTAGTCCTCCATGAACATGTCCTGAAAAAACTAAATCATAACCCATTTTAGCATACATTTTAAAATTTAATGCATCATGTGATAACAAAATATTAAATTTGGTATCATCTATATTTCCTATTTTTTCTTTTAAATATGAAATATATTTTTCTTCATTTTGGATATGCTCTTTATCATCTCTTATATTACTTTTATAATTTAGTCCTACGATATTTACATTTCTTTCTTTTCCTATATATACATTACTATCAAGTAATACATGAACTCCATATTTTTTTAGTTTTTGTATATAATCTTTATATTTTTCATAACCTAATAATCTTTCATGATTTCCCATTGAGTAAAAAACAGTATATTTTGAAAATATTTCTTTTAATTCACTTAAAAATTTTGAAATATCTTCCTCTTTTTTATTTACTATATCTCCTGTCATAAAAATATAATCAGGTTCTTCTGTTATAATCTTATTTATTAATTTGATGTTATCTTTTCCAAACCTTTTACTATGTAAGTCTGATATATGTAAAATTTTCTTACCATCTAATTCATCAGGTAGCTTTTTAGATTTGTATATATGTCTTCTTACAACTAAAAAATTATTTGAAATAACTATACAAATTAACAATACAACTAGTAATATTATTATAACAGACATAATAATAATAAATTGTTCCAATTTAATAATTCCTCCAAATTAAAGCTTAATATTTTTTTACTGAAAACACGCTAAAAATTATACCATAAGCTTTTTACTATGTCAATTATACACTTATCTTATACATAAAGACAACAAAATATACTTTATATACTTTTTACATTAAAAAATATTATTTATATTTTAATATAACTACATGTTTTACAATATATCGTATAATAATTATTCCTAAAAATACACCTAACGAATCTATGAAAATGTCAAATATCATAAATGCTCTACCTGGTACAAAAATTTGATGTATCTCATCAGATATTGCATAAAGTGTTCCAAATAACTGACATAGTATATATACATTTTTTCTATTATAATTTAAGATAAAACATATAGATATAAAAATACCACCAAAGGTATAGAGAATAAAATGAGCAGATTTTCTAATAAAAACACTCAAATTTTCCACATTTTCCTCACTAATATTATTATTAAATAAAAATCTAGTAACTTCATCACTTATATTTTTTGATTCACTTGCATTATCTGCTGAAAATCTAAATACAACTAGCATCCAACCTATTAACAATAATATACTTATCACTTTTAATACTATTAATTTTTTATTTTTCATAGATTAAATATTAACATATATATTAAAAATTTTCAAGTATAAAAATACCTTGGATTACTCCAAGGCATCTCTTATATAATTTTTTTATCATTTATTTTTTTAATCATTTTTTTTCATAATTTTTTTCAAATTTTTAATCTATTGTTTTTATGTTTATTATTTTTACATTTCAATAATATAATAATTATTCTTTCAATTTAACTTTAAGCAAAACTGGTTGATGGTCACTATATGAGAAAGAATTTTCAATTGTTTCAACAGATACCAATTCAATATTGTTACTTATAATATACCCATCAATTACATATAGCTGAGTATTATCATAATTTCCACTATATTCTTCATTTAAAAGTCTTGATGTAGGCTTACTTCCATCAACAGCATACTTAAATCCTTTAGGTAGGAAATCTTCTGGTATTGTTGATGCAACAAAGTGACTATCATCAATTAATGGATATTTCTCATTATCAACTACTGGAAATTTTTGGTTAAAATCTCCTCCTGCTATAACATAATTACCTTTTTCATATTCTTCTACCATAATTTCTTTTAATTTATTAAGCTGTTCTAATCTTGTATTTCCATCATCATAAGCTTCTAAATGCAAGTTTATTACAACAAATTCTTTATCAGTATTTTCTACTTTCATTCTTTCTAACATTAAACAACGTTTAAACATAACTACACTTTTAGGAAATTTATATGCAGATTGTAGTGCAATTCTTGAAGCTGTTGAATCAAATTTATTTAATACTACCATACCACTTTCAACTTTTCCAACAGAATTAAATATTGGATATGGAATGTATAAACATCTATGATATGTAGCATATGAGGCTGTTCCTTCAAAATCTTTTTTTAATCCTTCATATTGATCCATATTATATGAACGTTTTGAATCTCTATCTACTTCTTGAAATAAATATATATCTGCATTTTCATTAGATATGAAATTTTGAATTGCAGCTAAATTTTTATTAACATTACTAGCAGTATTAGGTCTAACATTTTCTCCACCATCCATAAAAAAGTCTTGCGTACTGTCTAGTGATAAATATCCTAAATTATATGTCAAAAGTTTTATTTCTTCATTTCTTTTTAATGTCTTTTTTGCCTCTCCTTCTACTATAAGTTCTTCAACAGGTTCAGGCTTGTACTCTGTAAATATTAATACTAAAAATCCAGTTAGAAGTAATGCTAGAATAAAGACAATTATTCCTATAATAATTCTCTTTAAGGTATTATCTTTCATTTACTCCACCTCGTTAGCACTATTATATACTATATTTGTTGCAAAAACAATATAAAATTTAATTTTTTTAACATCCTGTATTTGGTAATCTTTTTGGTATATCTATATTATCATTTTTTACGGTAATCAACAATTCCACACCATTTTTTGTTATTTCAAACTCTATTTCTTTTTTATCTAATTTATAATATTTTGGTGCTTCTATTTCTTTTAAAATATACTTTCCTACTGGTAAATCTTTAGATATTGCTATACCTTCTTTATTAGTTTTTAGTTCTTCAAGTAGGTTTCCTTCTAAATCATAAATTGCAAATTTTGCACCTTCAAGTGGAGTATCTGCTGATATATTACTTAATTCATTACCATTTACACTTGTTTTTAATATTTTTATTTTTCCCATAGCTTTTTTATTTTCAAAAGTAATATTATTTATAGTTCCAAATTTTAAATATATTTCTTTTACATTATTATCATAGTCAATATAATATTCTTTTGGTACTTCAACTTCTTCAACTCTTACTTTACATTCTTCATCTATTTTTAAATCAGAAATTAAATCAAGAGTTATTTCTCCATTACTATCCGTAGTAAATATACCATATTCTTTACCAGTTCTTGCATTAGTTATTTTAAATTTTACATTTGGTATTTTTATACTAGGATTATCTTTATCTACCTTTGTTATTTTTAAAACTGAATTTAATTTTTTTACATCCATATTAATTGATATATCTTTTATTCTTACAGGCTCAAATGTAAGTGCTACATTTTGCATGGCAGGTATAGTTGACATTCCCATAAGTGAAATATTTTCTTTAAGTTTTGTTTCAAACTCAAGTTTTATATTACTATCTTCTTTTATACTACTTACAGGTATTAATACTTTAAAGCTATCATAACCTGCTAATTCTTCTATTTTATGATTTTCTTCATCTGTTATAATTACATCTTGTGTACTTGATTTTAATTTTATACTTTCAACATTTGCGTTTTTTGATATTATATATTTTTTAGAGTAAAAATTAGAATTAATTTTATCTAAATCCATACCTATTCTTTCTTCATATAGTTCTACTGGTGTTGTTGGATTATAACTATTTGAAGTTCCATTTGAATATATTGTATTTATTGCATCTACTACCCTTTGATACTCTGGTAAATTTGCATATAGCAAAGATAAATTAAGTCCTGATGTATACGTCCAAATTGCAAATTGACTTGCAAATCTTGCTTCACTTACTGTTGAAAGTCTCAATTCTTCTAGTGATTTATATGGATAAGAATTTGCAATAATAGATGATACAACACTATCATTTAAAGCATCTTGAACTGTTTGATTTGCAGATACTTCATATCCGTTATAATCTTCCGCACCAGGAGCACCTAAATTCAAGCAATATACTGTTTGTTCATTACCATATTCATCTAAATAGTAATATTCATAATTTTTTTGACTTACTGTACCATAAGTTACATATGAAATGGGATCATCATGATAATATATGTTATATGCCCCAAAACTTGGATCTAAAGTGCTTGCAAATACACTACTTATAATATTTGCAAATAACATTATTGCAATAATTATCTTTTTTATTTTTCTTCTTGTCAATTGTATATACTCCTTTCAATCCCTCTTACGCATAATCTTTCATTAGGATTATTTTCTACACAAGTGATAAGTGTAATAACATTTTTTCCTTCAACTCTTTTAGTACATGAAAAATCATATACATCTATTATTTCTTTGCTATATACTTCATATTCTCTATATCCTTCTTTTGAGTTATAACATATTATATCTCCATTTTCTAACTTATGGATATTTTCAAAATAATTTACAGCACATCCTCTATTGTGAGCTGCAAGACAAACATTTCCATTATATATATCAGTATCTTCAAAATGACCTATTGATGTACTTAATGTATTGTCATCTACACCTTCTTTTATTTCTATCTTTTCCATATTTATTTTTGGAATTGAAATATACCAAGAAATATCTTTTACTTCTTCAACTTCTATATTTATTTTTTCAATACTTTTGGAATTAATTTTTTGATTAATACTTTGATTAATTTTTGAACAAACATTTGAATACTTAAATAAAATTATTATTAGAATAAATATTGTAATGAATAAAAGTAAAATATATGTGGTTATATTTAATCTCTTTTTGTTTTTAGTAAATAAGTTATCCACATTATCCTCCTATGCAGAATATCTTTGTAACGTTACGTCAACATTATATATTGCAAATTGTGAAATGTCAAGAAAAACTCATCGCAACTTTCGACAAAAAAATAAGTTAATTAACTTAACTTATTCTCCTGTTTCCTCTATTATATCTTTTATTGATGAATAATATTTTTCATCTTCCTCTAAAAATATATCATCACCTACTAGCATATATGCTCTGAGTAAATATTCTTTTGCATTTTCTTGATCATTTGTTTCAACTAAAGTTTCTCCTAATCTTAATAGTACATATGGATTTGTTGTACCATTTGGGCAATTCATTGCATCATAATATGAATCTCTTGCTTTTTCAAAATTTTTTTGTGATAAATATATATCCCCTAATGCTACATATATCCACGTTGCCGCTTCGTAATTTACCTTTGGATTTGGAACTAAATCTAATGCTTTAGTATAGTTTTCGTATGCAAGTTCTGTTTTACCATCATCAAGCAATGCATCTGCTTGCTGACAATAATTTGTTATTTTCAAGTAAGCTTCCTCGCTGATTTCCATATACTTTTCCTCCTAATAATTGTAAATATTTTTTTCTCAATGTAACTCTAATTATAACATAAAAAAATATTTTTGGAATATCTTTTATAAAATTTCTTGTAATTTTTTGTCAAATATTTTTTATACATTTTTAGTTAAACTTTTACTCACTAATTTACTAATTGAATATTAATATTACTTATGCTATAATCAAAAATATGGAGGTGTAGACTTTGGATAAGACTTCAAAATATTACTTAAATATTATGTTAAAATTTGTAATTTTTGCGTTTATAGCTTTTTTAATTTTTATTGGTTATAAACTTATTATTTTTTATATGCCTTTTTTAATTGCATTTATTGTAGCATCTATTGCTGAACCTCTAATTAAATTTTTTATGAATAAATGTAAATTTAAAAGAAAACTTGCAAGTGTTATATCACTTTTACTTATTTTAACTATATTAATTACTTTCATATTTTTAATTATAAATAGCTTTATTGCTGAAGCTGCAAAACTTACAACTAATATGAATACGCATATTACAAATCTATATAATTTTATTGTTAAAATATTTGATGATTTTAAGAATACTTCTTTTATGCCAAATGATTTTATTATAAATCCTGATGAAACTTTAAATACTATTTTGAATGCTTCAAAAGATTTTATAATTTCTATTCTAAATACTGTTGTAAACATTGTAAGCTCTGTTCCTACTATTTTTACAAATAGTATTATAACTATCCTTGCTATAATATTTATGTGCTTTGATAGAGATTTTGTAAAAACTACAATTAAAAAACATGTTCCTGTTAATTGGATTAATAAGACAAAATATGTTGTTTCACAAATGTGTAGTGTGTCTTTTAAATATATTAAAGCTGAAGCTAAACTTTCTGGTATTTGTTTTTTACTTGTTTTAGTTGGTCTTAATATATTTAATTTTGTTGGACTTAAAATTGATTATCCAGTTATAATGGCAATAGTTATAGGTTTTGTTGATGTATTACCACTATTTGGTGCTGGCGTTGTTATGGTACCTTGGGCACTATATTTACTTTTTACTGGAAATATTGGAGTAGCTATTGCTGTACTTGCACTTTGGATAGTTTGGGCAGTTATTAAGCAGCTTATTGAGCCTCAATTTGTTAGTAAACAAATGGGACTTCATCCTTTATCTACTTTAATTGCTATGTATACTGGCTTTAAATTATTTGGTATTTTAGGATTAATTTTTGGTCCTATTGCTTTCCTTATTCTTAAAAATGTATTTAGTGGTTTATTTGATAAAGGAATTTTTAAAACTATTTTTAATGAAAATTAATAAATATATAATTAATAGTATAGCTAGTTTTTGTGTTATTTACAAAAAACTAGCTATTTTTTTATTTTCTTTTTATAATTATTTTCTTTTTTACTAATAATATTATTGGTGAATTTTATGAAGTCTATTTGGGATAATGATATTAAATTAAACTCTAAATTTAATTTATTAAATAAAAATATTGTTACTGATGTGTGTATTATTGGTGGTGGTATTACTGGTATAAGCATAGGTTATGAATTATTTAAAAAAGATATAAATTTTGTTATTATAGAAAAGGAGAAAATTTGTGGGAAGACAACTAATTTTTCTACTGCTAAAGTTACTTCTCAACATTCAATTATCTACAATGAGCTTGCTAAAAAATATGGTATGAATTTTGCTCTTGGCTATCTTGATGCAAATAATGCTGCTATTAGGAATATAAAAGATATTATTGATAAGGAAAATATAAAATGTGATTTTAAACTTCAAGATTCATATATTTTTACTCAAAATGTTTCTGATGTTTCTGTGCTTAAGGATGAGTATAAAACTTTGTCTGCTTTAAAATTTGATGATGTTAGTTTGATTAATAGTATTGATATTAATATAAAAGTTTGTTCTGCTATTAAGTTTAAAAATCAGGCTTCTTTTAATCCTGTTAAATATACTTTATCGCTTGCTAATATATTTTATTCTAAAAAGAATAATATTTATGAAAGAGTTGACGTAAATAACATTAAAAAGAAGAAGGATAAATATATTGTATATACGGATAGGGGTACTATTACTGCTAAGTATATTGTTATTGCTACGCATTTTCCAATAAAGGATATTCCTGGCCTTTATTTTCTTAAAATGTATCAGAATACTTCTTATGTTGTTGCTATGGATATTGGTGATAAAAAATTTGATGGTATGTATATTAATTATGAGGAACCTACTATATCTCTTAGGGCACTTGAGCAAAATAACAAAACTATTTTGCTTGTTGGTGGTAATAATCATAAAACTGGAGATTCAAATACTAAAGATAGATATAGCATGCTTGAAAAGCTTGCTTTTAAACTTTTTCCTGATGGTAAAATTATTGGTAGATGGAATACTCAGGATTGCATTACTTTAGATAAAATACCATATATTGGTAGATTTTCTAGATATATGAAAAATGTTTTTGTTGCTACTGGTTTTAATAAATGGGGTATGACTACATCTAATGTTGCTGCAAATATTATTTGTGATTTGATATTAAATAAACCTAATAAGTTTGCTAAAATTTTTAGGGCTACTAGATATAGATTGATTACTAATATTAAGGCAAGCTATTATATGGTAAATCAATCTATACAGTCTATGATAATTAATAAGTTTAAGATAAAGAAGGAAAATATTGAGGCTATTCCTAATGATACTGGTAAAATTATAAAAATAAATAATGAGAATGTTGGTGTTTATAAAGATTTGGATGGTAAAGTTTATACTGTTAATCCATATTGTTCTCATTTGAAATGTTTGCTTACTTTTAATAGTCTTGATAAGACTTGGGATTGTCCTTGCCATGGCTCTAGGTTCGATATACTGGGTAATGTTATAAATTCTCCTGCTAGTAAGGAGTTAAAGTAGGTAGTTATACGTATGCTTGTGAATATATGTGAAAGTGCTGTAATGTGGTTTGATTTGGTTTTGAGGGAGATAGTAAAAGACTTCGAAGTTTTTTTCGAAGTCTTTGTTGCGAATTCATATTTTTAAATTTACAATACTCTAAAACATTATAGCTTTGGCAAATTAAAGCAATTTTAGTTTTACATTATTAAAGATTACAGTACTCTAAAACAACTCATCTGATAAATAACTATCTATTTGATTTAATAATCCACTTTTTCCACCAGCCCTTTTACAAACGGCTTTATTTTTTGTTGCAATAACTACACCTTTTAATTACTTTGTAATTTTATCACAATTATCCATATTTTACAACGAAACACTTTAAGTTTTGATAATATAATTTCAAATTTAGACTATTTTTCTATAAAATGTTTTTTATGAAATATTTTCAAATATATTTATGACCTTCGGGTTATGAGGGCTAGAAAATAGATTTTATGAAGAATTTTGAATTGTATTGTAAGTTAGTGTTATCAGTACTTTCAAAGATTTT
>CANQPW010000035.1 GCA_947625855.1 uncultured Clostridia bacterium
TCCTCAATAGCTCAGCGGTAGAGCATTCGGCTGTTAACCGAAGGGTCGTAGGTTCGAACCCTACTTGGGGAGCCAAAGAAAGTCCTTGTGATGCTTGAAATATCAGCATTACAAGGACTTTTTATGTGATAATATATATTATAAATAATCATATGGATTAAAATTAGTATTTTCATATTTTGCAGTAATTTCATTAATTAACTCGTCTTCAGTATAATTTTCATAATTAGTTGATTTCCATTCAATAAATATCATATTTTCACTAATTTGTATATTTTGAAAAATTCCATATTCTGATTGATCAAGACTATTGAAGTTTTCATATATGTTTTTAGCAGTATCTTCTGTATTCCAAAATGCAGTAGTTATATGTCTTAAATATTTTCCGTTTTTATCAAAAAAATATGTATTGATTTCTTTTTCTAAATTTTCATTTTTTTGGAAAAATTTAGAGTCAAGTAATTGTATAGAAAAGTAACTACCATATTCGTTTTTCTTTTTTTCATTATCATTTACTTTTCGTATATTTTGTATATTTAATGAATATACCTCATCAGAACAAGGTGATGAATTTGAAATAACAATATATAATTTTTCATAATTTTCATAGTTATTTGTATCAAATTCATAATTTTCATTTGCAAGTTTTGCACTATCAATTAGTTCAAATTTTCCTTTGGTTTCTGTGATTATAAATGCAGTAATGTATTTTGAGTTTGTAGAAAGTTGTATCTTAAAAGCAGTTTGTGAAGAATCGTTAATCAAATAATATGACAAACCTAATGGATAAAGGTTTATATTGTCATATGAGAAAGTAGTATTATCTGGAGTTAAAGATATACTTTCTTTAATGTTTAATGGTGTTTTATAATCTGGTGAAACAATTAAGTTTTTATTTTCATAATCTTGTAAAAAGTTTTCTAATGCAATATTTTCTTGAATATTTATTAATTCATCTTCTGAACAATTATTTAATAAATATTCTAAACTGTTTTCTTGTGTAATTGAGTTTATAATTTTAGAAGAACCATCTTTAACAAATGTAGAGTAATTATTTAAGTAGATAAATAAAGCATATCCAACATTGCTTATACCATTTTTCTTTTCAAACTCTTTTCCCATTAAATCTTCTGAGTGTGATCTTGCAATTCCAGCCCATTCATTCAAATAACCATAATTTGTTATTTTATCTGTAACTAGAGAACTAGCCCAATTGGCAGTAGCTTCTAATATATATGGATTAGTAGTAATAACATCAGAATTTTCATCTTTAATAATAGCATATTGATAATGATGGAATAATTCATGATTTGAAAGTTGTTTTAATCTTTCAAAATCATTAAAAGCTGATGGATTAATTAAGATATATGGATACATTATTGAACCATTAACATCATTTTCTAAAAATTTGTTATATAAGTCAGTTAAAAATTTTGATTTACCACGATATTGTGTAATTGAGCTATTTTCACCATAATTTACCAAGTAAATAGGCATAGCACTATTAATATAGTTTTCATTTATATCATTTGCTTTTAAGATATTCAATTGATTTGTATAATTTTTTCCCTTTGAAAATATATTAGGTGAATATTTAAAATCTAAATTAAATAAATTTTTGCATTGCTCAACAGCTTTCTCTAAGCTATCACCAATCTTTTTTGCATTTTCTTTAGTAGTTTTACTATCACCAGTAGTAGTATACCATATAATGAAATTACCATTTTTAGATAATAATACTTGATTAAGATTAATCATAGTATTTTCTGTTTGAGGGATAGTTTCTAATTCGTTATCAAAAATTACATTAGTTAAGTTAAAGTGCTCATAATAATAACTTAAAGTTTCTTGAGATAATTCATTATAATATTTATCTATTAAGTCTTCAGAATGAACAGATAAATCAAATGGTAAATTCAAATATTTTTCATCAAGTAAGCTTCTATCAAATTCTGCATATAATAGATATCTTACATATTCATCAGTAGAGATATTTCCATCTCTATAATCTTCATAAATTTTATTTGTAAGTTCAAAATTTGTATTGGTGTTAGTTATAGGAGTATCTAGTTCATTTTGATTATCAGAAACTTCATTATCAATATCATTGTTATTATCTTTTGTTAGAAAAAAAATCGTTAATATTATAGCTAAGATTATTATAATTAAAATCGATATACTAACTATAATAATAACTTTTTTATTTTTTTGCTTAACAGGTGGTGTATCAATATCTATATCTTCCATATAATTACCTCTTTCTCTAATAGCATATTTAGCTAATAATAATATTAAATAAAATATAACATAATTAGTAAATTAATACAATAAAAAGAAAAAATATTTATTATTAAAATTTGTTAAAATATTGAATTATGGCATAAAGTTTATTAAAATAGTATTAAAATGATAAAAGGAGAAGAATATGAATTATTTAATTGTATTAAATGATATTAATTTAGATAGTATAACTGCAATGTATCTATATTATCAGTTTATAAAAATGGCAGGATTTAATGTAAAAATATATGATAAGGATAACTTAAAAAACATAGCTGAACCTTTAGAATTAAATATAGAGTATGAAAATACAATAAAAGATGATGATAATATAATTTTAATTAATAATGATAAAGCATTAAAAATAGATGAGATCAATGTAGAAAAAATAACAGAAATTTTATCATTAGTAAAAATTAATGAAAATGATTATCCAAATGCAAATATAAAATATGAAGATGTATCTTTAGTATCTACTATACTTATTGAAAGATATAGAGATTATAAAATTGAATTATCGCAAAAATCAAAAGAAATGCTAATGGATTTATATAAACAAAATGATAAGAAATTAAAAAATAGAGATAAAATAGCATATGAATACATAAGTTTATTTTTTAAATAATGCTATTTGTACTTTATACTACTGCTTTTTTATAAACTAAAATATACAAAATATTAAAATAAAAGATACTGATGTTGACATAAAATCAAAAATATGATATAATGTATAATATAATTTCAAGAAAGGAGGTACCAAAAATGTTAGGTACCGGAATGAATGGCGGTCGGAATGGCCGTGGTAATATGAGTAATATGAGAGGTGTTGCGGTTTCTCGCAACAATAAGCCTCAGGTGGCATCTCCTCGTAGGCCCATGAGGAAAGCTCCTCAGACCATTGAGGATTTTGCCCTTATGGGCAGAAAATTTGGGATTTGGTTTTACGCAGATCCCGAAAAGTATGATGGAATGATTACTGTTGTGTCCGACAGTGATGATTCCTTCAGCCTCGAGGTAGAGCCTGATGTAATTGCAAAGGCTCTATCAGGTGATCCCTTTGAAGTTCGGGGACAGGAGTACATCCTGAGCAAGCCGTCTAAATTTTATAAGCAGTTTTATAAAACTGGGCAGGATGTAGGTCTTGAGTTTCCCATCCTCAAAGGGAAGTGGATGATCGACATGACCAAAGAAGAGATGATACCGTTGGTCATGGAAAGGATACGTTCTGGTGAGATAGTATCCGCATCCATTTGTGGCGAGGTGTATTTCCACGCCGCCCTGAAGGACGGGGCACCCTTCTGCACATCAACTGTTGACACAGTTGAGAAATGCAAAGGGTTTTACCAAGTATTTACGGTCGACGGCTTAGGGTATTTTGTTGTCGTCGACTAAGGTATAGAAAAGCACCAAGAATTTTTGGTGCTTTTTCTATGCCTAAATTACTTGAAAATATTAATATATAAATATATAATAATAAAGGAGGTATTGATATGAAACTAAATTATTCAGATCAAAAGATAGAAATAGGTAAGGAATCAATATTTTTAGCAGGTCCAATTCCAAGAAAAAACGAAGTTAAAAATTGGAAAGAAGATGCTATTAAATATTTGGAGATATTAAAATATGATGGTATTGTATATATACCAGAAAAACAAAATAAAAAAGTAGTTGAAGGAGATTTAGATGAAACAAATTGGGAAATAAATGCGATGACAAATGCCAAAAAAATTGTTTTTTGGATACCAAGAAGATTTCCTGATATGTTAGGATTAACTACAAATATAGAATTTGGAATGTGGCTTTCATCATCTAAAATATTATATGGTAGACCAGATGATTCATATATGAATGAATATTTAGACTTAATGTATGAAAAATATTATAATAAAAAGCCATATAATGATTTGTATGAACTCTTAAAAGATGCTATAAAATAACTTTTTTTAACAAAAATTTATTATTTTTATATAATACTATAGGTGATTTTATGAGTAGTATTATTGAAATAATTATTTATATTATAGCTATAATAGGGATTTTTCTTACATATATTTCATTTAAAGATAATGAAGAAATTTGTGGTGTGGATTATGTGGAAAATCAAGGTGTAAAAAAAGTTGAAATAGTGATAAAGACATTTAATTTTAATGAAGAAGAAAAAAATATAATAGTTGAAAAAATAAAAAATGGAGACTATGCTAATATTTTAGAGATAGTAGACAAAATAAAAATTGAAAGTGATAATTGGTAAATTGATTTTAGTTTTTATTTTGATAAAAAAATGAGGTGGGTATAATGTATGCTAGTTTTAAAGGAAAAATAGAAGAAAAGTTAAAGGATAAAATAGTAATAGAAGTAAATAATATAGGTTATGAAATTTATTTACCAGAATCTGAAATAGCAGAAATAACTGAAAATCAAGAAGTAAAAGTTTACACATATTTGCAAGTAAGAGAAGATGATATGAAATTATTTGGTTTTCTATCTAAGGAAAAACTTGAATTTTTTAAAAAGCTTATATGTGTTAGTGGTGTTGGACCAAAAGTTGCACTTGGTATAATATCTAATGTATCACCAAGTGATATGTGTATTGCAATAGCAACAGAAAATGTAGTAGCTTTAAAATCTATTCCAGGAATTGGACCTAAAATGGCACAAAAAATAATTTTTGAATTAAAGGATAAAGTTTTAAAAGATCAAATTGAACAATTAGAAAATAAAAATATTAAACCAATAGAAAATGCAAATTTAAAGGAAGCTACAACTGCATTACAAGTATTAGGATATAGTGAAAGACAAATAAAAGAAGTTATAAATAGAATTGATATAGGTACTGATAGTGTTGAAAATATTATAAGGAAAGTGCTAAAAGAAATGCAAAATATGTAGACAAAAAAATTATTTTGTGCTATTATGAATTTGTGAGATATAGAAATTTTTGATATATGAAAGGAAAAAAAAACAAATGATTGAATTTATAAATGTTGAAAAAAAATATAATCATGATGTAATTGCATTAGATAATATTAATGTAAATATTGATAAGGGAGAGTTTGCATTTTTGGTAGGACCTTCAGGTTCCGGAAAATCTACCTTTTTAAAATTAATGATAAGAGAAGAAGAAGTAACATCAGGAAAAATTTTAATTGATAATCAAGATATAGGAAGATTAAAACAAAAAGAAATTCCTTACTTAAGAAGAAAAATAGGGTTTGTGTTTCAAGACTTTAGATTATTGTACGATAGAACAGTAGCCGAAAATATAGTTTTTGCGTTAAGAATAATTGAAGCATCTGAAAGAGAAATAAGATCACAAACAAAAAATGTATTAGAAATGGTCGGATTAACAGGAAAAGAAAATTATTATCCAAATCAACTTTCTGGTGGTGAACAACAAAGAGTGGCACTTGCAAGAGCGCTTGCAACAAAACCACCTATTATAATTGCTGATGAACCAACAGGAAATCTTGATCCTTCAACAGCAGATGATATATTTAATACATTACTTGAAATAAATGCCCGTGGAACAACAGTATTAGTTGTAACACATGCAAAAGATATAGTAAATAAATTAAATAAAAGAGTTATTGCCCTTAATCATGGAAGAATAGTTAAAGATGAAGAAAGAGGAGGGTATTAAAAATGACTACAAGAACTTATTTAATAAAAGAAGGATATCAAAATTTAAGAAAACATGGTGGAAAAACAGCATCAACAATGTTAATAATATGTGCTACTATGTTAGTTTTGGGTATTTTTATAATTTTAATTCAAAATGTAAATAAAAATGTTGAAACAGTAAGAGTACAACAAGGATTACAAGCTTTAATATCAGATAGTGCTACTGATGAAGAAAAAGAATATATGAGAGAACAAATAAAAAATATTGAGCATGTAAAAGATGTAGAATATTTAGATAGACAAAAGGCATATGAGGATGCAAAAGAATTATTTAAGGATCAAGAATATTTCTTAGAAGGTTTAGAAAATGTTAATATATTTCCTGAATCTTTTGTAGTTACTTTTGATGATATAGAATATGGTGATGATATAAAATCAGAAGTTGAAAAAATAGAAGGAATATATAAAGTAAAATATGATGAAACAACAATAAATGCTGTAATTGCTTTATCAAAAATAGCTAATATATTTTTACTTGGAATAGGTGCAGTTTTATTAATTGTAAGTATATTTATTATTTCTAATACTATAAAACTTGCTGTATATTCAAATAAAAGAGAAATATTTATAATGAGATATATAGGTGCTACAAATAAGTTTATAAAAAGACCTTTTATTGTTGAAGGAACAATTATGGGATTACTTTCAGCAATAATATCATTTATCGTAATATCACTTGCATATATTGTATTATATGCAAGATTACCACAAATAGGATCTTCAATGGGAGCATTTGGATTTATACCATACTCAAGTTTTTGGTATCAAATCTTAATATCATATATTGTATTAGGCCTATTTATAGGATTATTTGGAAGTGCAATTTCTATAAAAAGATATTTAAAAGTATAGGAGGGAAATATGTTAGATATAAAACATAAAAAATATAATATAAAAGTTTTTGCAATGTTATTTTTCATGATTATATTTTTATGTACTTTAACAAACATATTTTCTGCAGATACTTTAGCAGGTTATGAAAGAGAATTAGAAAAGGTAAAACAGGAACAAAAAGAAAATGCTTCTAAGCTTACTGGACTAGATAAAGAATTAGCATTGTATTCATATGAAATAGCAAATTATGACAGCAAGATGTTAGAATATAGTAAAAAATCAGAGCAGTTACAAAATGATATTGATGATGTAACTGCTAGAATTGAGGATTTAAATAAATCATTAGAAGATTCAGATAACGAATATAATAAAATTTCAACTCAATATGCAAAAAGATTAAGAACATTATATGAAAATGGTTTACCATCAATTTTAGATATGTATTTAAAATCTGAAAAATTATCTGATTTTTTCTTAAAACTTGAAATATATAATCAAATCTTAGAATATGATAAAAAAACAATAGGAAGATTTAAAAGTAAAAAAGACTATGTTGACTATATAATAAAAGATATAGAAGTACAAAAATTACAACTTGAAAATTTAAAAGAACAAAATGAAAAATCAATTGAATCTCTTAGTTTAATAATTGAAAATAAAAAATCAAAAATGGAAGAATTAGAAAAAACACAAACAGAGCTTGTAGCAAATTCACAATCTTTAGTTCAAAAAAGAAAAGATGCTATGGAAAAAATTGATGAAGAAGTAGCAAAAGTAATAGAACAAGCTAGAATAGATATGGAAAATGGTACTTCAACTACTTTTACAGGTGGAGATTTTCTATGGCCAGTTGAGGGCTATGCAACAATAACTACTAGGTTCAATCAAATTTATGACTTAATTGATCCTAAAGGAAGTGCACATACAGGTGTTGATATAGCAGGTGCTACAATTTTAGGAAAACCAATAAGAGCAATTGAAACTGGTAAAGTAACAACAGCCACATACAGTAATTATGGTTATGGTAATTATGTTATAATAAATCATGGTAGATGTACAACAGATAATAATAATTATATATCATTATATGGACATTGCAGTTCACTTACAGTAAAACCTGGTGATATGGTTGAAAAAGGTCAAGTAATTGGATTTGTTGGTTCAACTGGAAATTCAACAGGACCACATTTACATTTAGAAATTAGGATAAATGGTGTACTTACAGATCCTTTATTACAATATCCTGCAATTAATTTTAATCATATATATGAATAGTATACAAAAGAAAGGAGGTTAATATATTGAGCAAAAAAACTAAATTATTTTTTTCAATGTTACTAATCAATATTTTGATGTTTTCTAAATTATATGTATTTGCTGATGCTATATCTGAGGCAAGAGATAAACTAAATGAAATAAAATCACAAATTGAAGAAAACGATTCACAAATAGAAAAGGTTGAAAAAGAGGTAGAGCGTAAGTTAGCAGAAATAGATGTATTAAATGAAGATATTTCAGTTCATACTTCAGAATTAGAAACTTTACAAGGCAAAAAAGATGAAACTATGGAAAAAATAAAAACATTAGAGAATAATTTACAAAATTCTGCACAATTATATAATAGTGCAGAAGATATGTATACAACAAGACTTAGAGCAATATATGAAAATGGAATGCCTAACATTGTAAGTATATTACTAAATTCAGAAGGAATTTCAGATTTCTT
This sequence comes from uncultured Clostridia bacterium, assembly GCA_947625855.1. Lineage (GTDB taxonomy): Bacteria > Bacillota > Clostridia > TANB77 > CAG-465 > CAG-465. Next base: position 8,522 of record CANQPW010000035.1, read on the forward strand.
TTCAAAATTAAATGTATATACAAGTATTTTGGAGTATGATCAATCTTTAATTAACAATATGAAAAATCAAAAAGAATATGTTGATGGTATAAAAAAAGATATCAGTAATCAAAAAATACAGTTAGAACAATTAGAATATGATGTTGAAAAATCTACAAAAGAATTAGAAGATATAAAAAGTCAAAAACAAGATAAAGTTGATGAATTAGGAGTATCAAAAACAAATCTTTTAGCAGCAAGTAAACTTTTACTTGAAAAGCAAGAAGAAGCAGAAAACAACTTACAGGAAGAATTAAGAAAATATTATAGTTCTGGAAATAGCTATGGTGGAACTTTTAGTGGAATCTTTCAATGGCCAACTCCTGGAATTACAAGAATAACAGGTGATTTTGGATGGTATTCACCAAATGGATATCAATCTTGGCACTCAGGTACTGATATTGGATGCGGTATGGGAACACCTGTACTTGCAGCAGAAGATGGTAAGGTAGTTTTAGCAAACTTTGTAACTAGTGATCCTAATGGACCATATTATACTAATTCATATGGACAAACTGTAAAGGATCATAGATTTGTTGAATCTACTGGGTATGGATATGGAAACTTTATTTTAATTGATCATGGAACAGGTGAAAATGGCATAAAGTATTCAACTAGATATGCACATTTATCTAGTATAGCTGTTTCTGATGGAGATATAGTTGTAAAAGGACAAGTTATAGGATATAGTGGAAATACAGGAAATTCATATGGTGCACATTTACATTTTGAAATAAGAGAAAATGGTACTTGTGTAGATCCAATGTCTTATTTTCATTAAAAATTAAATAATACTTAGCAAAAAAAGAAAAAAAGTATTGACTTATTTTTTATTTTATTGCATAATAAAATTATAAGATACTAGGGGGTTAATATATGAGCGCAGCAATAATTAATAAATTTAAAGATATGATGGGCTTTGGTTCTCAAGATGATGATGAAGAAATAGAGGAAGTTGAACAAGACGAAGAAAATGTAGATTATGATGAGGAAGATACATCTACATATACAGGAAGACAAAGGAGAGCTTCATATAAAGAAGCTGATGATATCAGTTCATATTCTGGTAGAAGTGCCCAAACAAAGGTTATTCCTATGAATAATGGAGCATCAGGATCAAGAATGGTTATTACACAACCAACTTGTTATGATGATGTACAAGAAGTTGGAGAATATTTAAAGGCTAAAAAATCTGTAATCATAAATCTAGAAAATGTTGGAAAAGACGATGCTAGAAGAATTTTAGATTTTTTAAGTGGAGCAACTTTTATGATTGAGGGAACAATCCAAAAAGTTTCTAATTTAATTTATTTGATGGCTCCAAGAACAGTAGAAATTCAAAATGATTTAGAAAGAAGCCAGTATAAACAACAACAAAAACAACAATCTTTTTCTTGGTTAAAATAGGAAGTTATGCAGGCCTTATGGTCTGCTTTTGTTTTAAAAGAGGGGTGATATTATGCTAACACCAATTGATATTGATAATAAAGTTTTTAAAAAGGCAAAAATTGGCGGTTATGATATAAAAGATGTAGAAAATTTCCTTTTAATAGTAATGGGAGATTATGAAAAACTATATAAGGAAAATGCAGAACTAAGGGATAAAGTTAATGCAATGCAAGAATCTGTTTCATACTATAAATCAATAGAAGAAGGATTAAAGCAAACAGTAGAGAATGCACAAGCTAGTGCAGATGATATAAAAGAGTCTGCAAAACGTGATGCTGAATCTATTAGAAAAGAAGCAGAAGTAGAGTCTAAAAGAAATCTTGAAGATTTACAAAAACAGATTTTAAAGGCAGAAGCAGAACTTGAAGATAAGAAAAAACAAATGCAAATATATAAAATAAGAGTAACATCAATGATAGAGGCACAATTAAAGATTTTAAATGAGGACAAAGATATATAATTTAAGATGAGTTTTAGAAGTTTATTCTAAAACTTATTTTTCTTTAAAATTAAAACACCTTGAAACAAAAGTAAAAATGTGGTAAAATATAATGGAATTTTTAGATTGGAGAAAAATATGTTTGATAAATTAGAAGAATTAGAGAGAAAATACAATGAATTGAGTGAAAAAATATCTGATCCAAATATTATATCAGATCAAGAAACTTGGCAAAAAATTGTTAAAGAACAAACTAACATGAAAGATGTTGTTGAAAAGTATGTAGAATATAAAAATATTAAGAAAAATATGGAAGAAGCAGAAGAACTTATAAAAGATCCTGAAATGAAAGAAGTAGCAGAAGAAGAATACTATTCAAGCAAGAAAAAATTAGGAGAAATAGAAGAAGAATTAAAAATACTTTTACTTCCAAAAGATGTAAATGATGATGCAAACGTTATTATAGAAATACGTGGTGGAGCTGGTGGAGAAGAAGCTGCACTTTTTGCATATAATTTGTATAGGATGTATACTATGTATGCAGAGCTTAAAAGATGGCAAGTTGAAGTAATAGATATGAATGAAACTGGTATAGGTGGAATAAAAGAAGTGTCATTCATGATAAAAGGAAAAGGAGCATATAGTAGATTAAAGTTTGAAAGTGGTGTGCATAGGGTACAACGTGTTCCAGAAACTGAAGCAAGCGGTAGAATACATACTTCAACAGTAACAGTTGCTGTACTTCCTGAAGTTCAAGAAGTGGAAGTAGAGATAAATCAAGATGATTTAAGGATTGATACATATAGGTCAAGTGGAGCTGGTGGACAGCATGTTAATAAAACATCATCAGCAATTAGAATTACACATATTCCTACGGGTATTGTAGTTTCTTGTCAAAATGAAAGATCACAATTACAAAACAAAGAAGCTGCTATGAATATGTTAAGATCAAAATTATATGAAAAGATGCAAGAAGAACAAAATAATGAAGTCGCTACTACAAGAAGACTACAAGTAGGAAGTGGTGCAAGAAGTGAAAAAATTAGAACATATAATTATCCACAAAGTAGAGTAACAGACCATAGAATAAATTATACAATATATCAATTGGAAAGTTTTTTAAATGGAAATCTTGATGAAATGATAGATTCTTTAATAGCTGCTGATAGAGCAGATAGGTTAAAAGAAGGTAACATATAAAAATAAACTTGAATTAATTTGTTACTATTCAGACTAGAAAATAAAGTTTTAGTAACAGAATTATGTATTTGTGGATAAGTAATCTTCATTATCATATTTTCCTTTTTTTAGCTAATTTTTGTAATAAAAATTTAATTTGAAATTCATTGAATGTATTGTATAATATACTTAAAGGTAAAGGAAGGTGATAAATTATGACAGAAAAAGGTTATATGAAAGATATATATAAACAATTAGAAGAATGTATGAAGAAATGTGATAATTTATCACAAGAAGTAAGAAGTGTAAAAAAACAAACTTCTAAAAAATATATAGAAGAAATTAGAGAAATAAAAAAAGTACATAATGAAGAAGTATGTGTATTAAAAGATGAAATAAAAGATTTAAAAGAAAAGAATGATAAATTAAATAATGAAGTAGATAGGTTGAAAAAAATTAAAATTTAGATTTTTAATAGAATAATCATTGACAATCTTTTTACTGTATGATATAATATGCAAAATGTTGTTTCTTTTTGAAATTACTATGTAAACTACAATACGAAGGATGGTTGAAATAGTTGGTAAAAAATGAAAAGGTTATAGGAAGATAAAAAGTGATAAAGTTTCAAATTAGTTTAATTATGTAAACTAGTTTGACTTTTTGTCGCCTTTTTTAAGTGAGTATTTGGGGGTATAAAAATGAGTCGAGTTCATGAAGTTATTAATGGAAAAGCAAAAAGAATGAGTTTTTCAAATATTAAAGAAGTAGTTGATATGCCAGACCTAATTGATATTCAAAAGCAATCATATGATTGGTTTTTGAAATCAGGACTTAGAGATGTATTATCTGATGCATCACCTATTGCAGATTTTTCTGGTAATTTGTTACTAGAATTTGTAGATTATAGGTTAGAAGAAGAAACTAAATATAGTATTGAAGAAGCAAAAGAAAGAAATACAAGCTATTCTTCAAGATTACAAGTTCAGGTACGTCTAATTAATCGTGAAACAGGTGAGATAAAGGAGCAGGAAATTTTCTTAGGAGATCTTCCAATAATGACAGATAACGGTACATTTTTAATTAATGGTGCTGAAAGAGTTATTATATCACAATTAGTACGTTCACCTGGTGTTTACTATGCTTCAGAAAGGGATAAAACAGGAAAATTTTTATATTCTGCAACAGTTATGCCTATTCGTGGTACTTGGATTGAATATGAAAGTGATTCATCTGATATGTTATATGCAAGAGTTGATAGAACTAGAAAGGTTTTAATCACTACTTTAGTTAGAGCATTAGGAATTGAAACTGATCAACAAATTATAGAATTATTTGAAGATGATTTAATTAATAATGTTTTATATAAAGATCCTATAAAAACACAAGATGATGCATTACTTGAAATATATAAGAAAATAAGACCAAGTGAACCATTACATGTTGATGCTGCAAAATCATTATTATTTGGACTTCTTTTTGAGCCAAGAAGATATGATTTATCACGTGTTGGTAGATATAAGTATAACAAAAAACTAAGCATTGCTAATAGAATAGAGGGACAAATTGCAGCTGAAAATATTATAAACAATGAAACTGGTGAAATATTAGTAAATGCAGGTGATGTAATTTCAGAAGAAAAAGCAAAAGAAATTAAAAATGCAGGAATTAATGTTGTATATATAACAAAAGATGACAAAAAGGTAAAAATAATAGGTAACAATACAGTTGATATTTCTAAATATTTAGGTATTGAAATTGATAAAGAAGTTATAAAAGAAGAAGTTTATTTACCAGCTTTAAAAGAATTACTTGAAAAAGTAGGAGATGCTGATGAAAAAGAACTAAGAAAGCAAATTAGATTAAATAGAGAAAAATTAGTATTAAAGTGTGCTACTTTAGATGATATTATAGCTTCAATAAACTATTTTGTTAATCTTAGACATGGTTTAGGTTCAACAGATGATATTGACCATTTAGGAAATAGACGTGTTAGATGTGTTGGTGAATTATTACAAAATCAATTTAGAATTGGTCTTGC
>CANQPW010000036.1 GCA_947625855.1 uncultured Clostridia bacterium
AAATTTCAAAAAGCGGCATATTGTCTTTTGGTAACATTATATCTTCCTTAGAAGTTATAATGCTTTTCTTTACCTGCTTAATATTATTAAACTTACTTTTACACATTTTACACTCTATTTTATCTTCATCAGCAAATTTGTTTATTAATTCCGTATTAATTTGTTTTTTTGCAGTAATTTTAAAAGCAATCTCACATTTTGTAGCAATCTTTCTTTCGTTTGGTAAAGAAAATATTACATTTTTACATAAAGGAACAACACATACTTGTAAATCTTTCTCAATTCCTTCTACATCTAAAACTTCAGTATATGGATATGAAACACTTAGCCCCCTTGATATAAACTTTTCATCGTTTACATTATATATTATAAAATAGTTAATTTTCCCTGTTACTTTTAATTTATTGTCCAAATTCTCTACATTATTTATGTAAGGCATTGCCATAACTGATACAACCTTTACAGCATCAGGTTTTGTATCTGGTACTATGATATCTTGTTCTATCCAAGTACTAATAGTTTTATTTACTATACATTTATTTAAATTTAAAGACTTTCTTTCTATATTTAAAGACATTTTAAATCCTCCTAACTTATATTACAGTATATGGTGTAATTATTTATTTTATTACTGTAACATTAAGTTTTTTTTAACATATTATATATTAGTTAAATATTTAACATTAGATACTTATCTTTAAAACTATATAAATATACTAGTATATATAATACTATATAATCTCCTTGAATAAACACAAGAAGCGCCCTAAAGTTTATTTTTTAGGGTGCTATTTTTTATACAAAAAAATGAGATTATATTTAATTTAATAACATAAACCTCATTTTTATAGACTTCTTTAGTCTTTATATATTAACTATTTATTAATGTTTTCTTTTCCTTGCAGCTTCTGATTTCTTTTTTCTCTTTACACTTGGTTTTTCGTAATGTTCTCTTTTACGAATTTCGGCAAGAACGCCATATTTTGCACATTGTTTTTTAAACCTAGCCAAAGCGTTATCTAAGCTTTCATTATCTTTTATTTTTATACCTGGCATTTCTTATCCCTCCCTCCAGTGAAAAATACTTTTTATTGTATAAGTATTTCTGAATTTACTATTCAATTATACAATAGTTTAAAGTATAAGTCAAGCAAATCAGATTTAAAACTAGAAAAAAAGCGAAAATATAAACTAAATTTGTATTTTTAGTTTATATAAAATACCTATTGACTATAACTAAAAATTAATATATAATTGTAAAATAAAAAGGAGATAATGAAATTGGATAACGAAAATGAAAATTTAAAAGTAAATAAAGTAAAAGTACTTACTGTATCCTTAATAGCATCATTTACTATTTTTTTTACTGTAATTTTAATTGGTGCTTTAGTCATTATAGTAAAGCCAATATTTAACGATGAACATGCCTATTCTAGTGAATTAGATAATTCTGCATATATGAGAAGAATACAATATGTTTTAGATGAAATATCTGAAAAATATGTTGAAGATGTGGATATGGAAACTTTAGTAAATGGAGCAATAGCTGGTATTGCTGAAGCAACTGGTGATCCATATACAAGATATATATCTGAAGAAGAATATACAGAAATGATGACAACAGGTGTAGAACCATATAGTGGAATAGGTGTGTATATAACATATGATGTTGATAATTCTGGTATAGAAATACTTGGAATTATGCCTGATTCACCAGCTACAAAAGCGGGCTTAAATATAGGAGATATAATTATGCAAGTTGATGACATAGTAGTAAGCCTTGATACATATCAATCTTGTATAGATGCAATAAAAGGTGAAGAAGGAACAACTGTAAAGCTTGCATTAAAACGTAATGATGAGATTATAGAAAAGGAAGTTACAAGAGAAAATATAGTTGCAAATAATATAGAAGCAAAAGTTTTAGATGGAAACATTGGATATATAAAAATTTGGCAATTTGATAATGGAGTATACAATCAATTTAAAACAGAATATGATAAACTAAAAAAACAAAACATTGAAGGATTAGTAATTGATGTAAGAAATAACCCTGGTGGATTAGTAGAAGATACATTAAATATAGCAAGGCTTATGTTACCAGAATGTGATTTGTTAAAACTAGTATATAAAGATGGCTCTGAAAAGGTTTATAAATGTGATGGTAAAAACGAAATTAATATACCACTTGCTATTTTAGTTAATTCTAGAAGTGCAAGTGCATCAGAAATACTCTCAGGTGCTATAAAAGATTCTGGTAAAGGTGTTGTTGTAGGAACTAAGACATATGGTAAAGGTATTGTTCAAACTGTTGAATCTTTAGGAAACAATGGAGCTTTATCTATAACTACATCAAAATATTATACTTCAAGTGGTGTTGAAATTCACAAAAAAGGTATTGAACCTAATATAGTAGTTGAACTACCTGAAGAAGTTAGAAATGATCTTACAATAGTTGAAAGTAAAGATACACAATTAAAAGAAGCTTTAGATTATATTAATAGTAAAAAATAAATTGTAATAAAAATATAACATTTAATTTTTAAATGTTATATTTTTTATTTTTATTAAATAATTTTAAACATTCAAGTTTACATATAATTGTAATAATCGGCTTTCTACCTATATTTCAACTTTGACACGGCATATAAAAAGTGATATAATCTGACACATAAGAGAGGCTTATAGGTGATTATTATGGTTTCAAAAGATTCACTGCTTAAAATTAAGCAAGATGTAGAAAATTATGTTGGACAAGAAATTTTTGTAAAGGCAAATGTTGGAAGAAATAAATGTGTTTACAGAAAAGGTGTTATTGACAGCACTTATTCAAACTTATTTGTCTTTAGAGAAAGCGACACTGATAATAAACTTTCTTATGGTTATACAGATTTAGTAACAAATACATTAGAGCTTAGCTTACCATCTGGTGAGCCTATTGCAAGGTATGATTTCTCTACACCTAAATATACTAGGTTATAGAGCGATTATAAGAGGTTATATATATTATAGAGAATACACAGGGTGTATTCTCTCTTTTTTATTTTTTTATTTTTTATTTTTTTCTTTTTTTATTTTATTTATTTATTTTTAGTTTATTTTTATATGCATAAATTAAAAAAATATGTAAATAATATAACTATAAATTAATAAATTGTGAAATTTTTGTGAAATTAGCACTCTAATGTTGACATTGCTAAAAATAGTGATATTATATAAATATAAAAGATATTTTTCTTTTATAAAATATATGTGCTATGGTGTCAACACATAAAATGAAAGGAAGTAGATTTATATGATGATGATACCAAGAAGAAGAAATGATTTTGATTTTCTAGATGATATGTTTTCTGATCCATTTTTTAATGAACGTGAAAGCAAAATAATGAAAACTGATATTAAGGAAAAGAAAGACAAATACTTAATTGATGTTGAGTTACCAGGCTATGAAAAAGAAAACATTAAAATTGAAGTAGAAGATGGATATTTGACTGTCCATGCTGAAATGAATTCTGAAAAAGAAGAAAAAGAGGAAGGAAAGTTCTTAAGAAAAGAAAGATATGTAGGTTCTTGTTCAAGAAGTTTCTATGTTGGTGAAGATGTAAAAGACGAAGATATAAAAGCATCTTTTAAAAATGGAATGTTAAAAATAGAAGTACCAAAAAAAGAAGAAAAGAAAAAAGTAATAGACAAAAAATATATTCAAATAGATGATTAAAAGCGAAAAATGAGGTTATTCATAACCTCATTTTTATATTATATTTTTTACTTCATCTAAAGTTAAAAATCTATATTTTCCTAACTTTAAATCACCTAACTCTAAATTACCAATTTTTATTCGCTTTAATCCTTTGAGTTTTGCACCAACACTCTCACACATTCTTCTAATCTGTCTATTTTTCCCCTCACTAATTATAATCTTTATTTGTAAATCAGACAAAATTTCTACTTTAGCTGGCTTTGTTATATAATCGCCTATATCAACACCACTTTCAAGCATCTTAATTTGTTCACTACTTATTTTGTTTTTTAAATCTACAATATATGTCTTTTCAATTTTATTTTTTGGATGCATTAGCTTATTTGCAAACTCTCCATCATCTGTTAAAATTAGTAATCCTTCTGTATTCATATCAAGTCTTCCTATTGGAAAAACTCTAACTTTTTCTTTTATCAAATCTTTTGTACTAGGTCTATTAAATTGTTCATTATTAGTTGTAATATATCCTTTAGGCTTATTAAGCATTATATAAACATTTTCAACTTTTAAAGATATTTTTTTCCCTTGAACAGTTACTTCATCTAAATTTTCATCAATTTGTCTACCAAGTTCTGTAACAGTTTCACCATTTATTTTTACTTTTCCACTTTCAATATACTCATCTGCTTTTCTTCTTGAACATATACCACAGTTAGCTATATATTTATTTAATCTAATCATTTACCTTTTCCTTCTTTTCTAGTTTATCTAATAATTCTTTAAATTCATCTGGAATATCTGATACAAATTCCATATATTCATTTGTACTTGGATGAATTATTCCAAGTAGTTTTGCATGTAACATATGCCCCTCTATTTTATATTTTGAATCTTTTTTTCCATATACCTCATCACCTACAAGTGGATGATGAATATATGCCATATGAACTCTTATTTGATGTGTTCTACCTGTTTCTAAAGTTGCCTCAATTAAAGTAACATTTGATGTATAAAATCTTTTTAATACCTTTATATGAGTTATAGCCTGCCTACTATTTTTATATACTACTGCCATCTTCTTTCTATCTTTTATACTTCTACCAATTGGCAAATCAATTGTAAACTCATCTTCTTTTACTATTCCTTTTACTAATGCTATATATTTTCTATTTATACTATGTACTTTAAATTGTTCAGATAGCTTTTTATGGGCATTATCATTTTTAGCTATAACTAACACTCCACTTGTATCTTTATCAATTCTATGCACTATTCCAGGCCTTACAGTGCCATTTATAGTAGAAAGCCTATCTTTATGAGAATACATAAGAGAATTTACTAAAGTACCAGTATAATTTCCATTTGCTGGATGAACAACCATTCCTTTAGCCTTATCAATAACTATTATATCATCATCTTCATAAATAATTTTTATTTTTATATCTTCTGGTACAACATTAAGTGTTTCCTTTTTTGGTATATTAATTTGTATAGTATCATTTTCTTTAAGATTATATCCACTTTTTTGTACTTTTCCATTTACTAGTACATTTCCTTCTTCTATTAATTTTTTTATATAACTTCTTGTTAAATCAGCATTTTTTTCAGCCAGATATATATCTAATCTTTTCTTTATATTTTCTTTATCTATAATATAATTCATTATTTACACCTATAATATATTTTACCAAATTATGTTACATAATTCAATAGAGAATGTTAAAATATAAACAAATATAACCAAAAGAAAAAACTGGATATTTTATTTCCAGTTTCTATTTTTGATTATTAAATATATCATTTATCTGTTTTTCATCATATCTATATATTTTATTACAAAAATTACAAGTAATTTCAAGTATACCATTATTTTTATTAAGCGTATTTAATGTTTCCTTCTTCCCTAATGCTATTATAGTTTTTTGTATTCTATCATCTGAACAATCACATTTATATACAGGTTTCTTTTCATCAATTAATTCAATATTATTATCACCTGTAATAGTTTTAGCTACATCATCTATATTTTCAATATCTGTCATAAGTGAAGTAACACTTGAAATATTTAGATTTATACTCTCAATAACATCAATAACTTTTTCATCACACTCAGGAAGAGGTTGAATAATATATCCACAAGCCTTTTGCACTTTATTATCTTTTCCAATATTTACGCCCAAAGAAACAACTGATGGAGTTTGTTCAGAAGTTACAAAATAATATGCAAAATCTTCTGCTATCTCAGATGAAACAAGTTTTGAATTTCCAATATATGGCTCTTTTAACCCTATATCTTTTATAACAGTTAAATTTCCATCTCCAACTGCATTTTTTACATCTAGTTTTCCTTTATCATTTAATGGTAATTCAACATCAGGATTTGTAACATATCCTTTTATATTCATAGTGCCATCACCACAAACTACAATATTACCAAGAGGTCCATTTCCTTTTATCTGTACTGTTAATCTAGCAGTTGTATCTTTAAAATTACTACACATTATTGTTGATACAACTAAAGTTCTTCCTAATGCTGCTGTTGCAACATTTGACAAATTATGTATTTTTCTTGCTTCAATTACCATATCAGTTGCATCTAATACTATTACACTTACTTGACCATCATATGCCAAATATTTCTTTAATATATTTTTTTGCATAATTAAACACCATAAATATTCTAACAGATTTTTATCTCATTTTCAATAAAATTACATTCTTTAGACTTTTTATTTTTAATTTTCTTAGTTAAGGTTATTTTTGTTCCTCTATCTTTTATAGAATCTATGACAATTTCATCCATAAAACTCTCCATTATAGTAAATCCCATACCAGCATGTTCAAGTTCAGGTTTTGAAGTATATGTAGGAGTAGTAGCAAGTTCTATATCTTCTATTCCAATTCCCTCATCTACTATTTCTATTTTTATATTTTCCTCATCTTCAATATATGCATTAACTAAAACTGTATTGTTTTCTGATATTATTCCATCATATCCATGTTCTATTGAATTTGTAACAGCTTCAGATACCGCAGTTTTTATATCCATCAATTCATCTAATGTTATATCTAAACTAGAAATAAACGAAGAAACAGCTACTCTCACAACAGCAACATTTTCAAGTATTGCTTTTACTTCTATTGTCATATTATTTTGCTTCATTTTATTCACTCCTTACAACTATATCTTTTGAAACATTTGAAAGTTCTAATACACGTTTTATGCTATTTGCAGGATTTATAATTGTCATACTAGAATCTAAAAGTTTTAGTAAATTATATCTTCCTATAATTAACCCTATACCACTACTATCCATAAATTTTACACTACTTAAATCTAGTATAAAATTTTTAGGCTGATATCGCATAATATATCCATCAATTATTGCTCTTAAGTATTTACATGAATTCATATCCAAATCTTCACTTAGTGTTATATTTAACTCTCCTTCTTTGTAACTATAATTCATTACAACCACCTCATATAAATATATAACACACATAAAGTACAAAATATGTAGAAATATGTTAAACAGAAAAAATCCAAAGAAAATTTCTTCGGATCTTTCATTTTATTTTTCATTAACTAATTTAGCTTGTACTACAAATCTTCCATCTTTTACAGAATAATCACATGTAGATAAAGTAAGTATTGTATCACTTTCATTTACTTGAACTGTTGTATCATATCTACTTTTATTTTTTATAGATTTTAAGAAATTAGCATATTCACTAGTGTTGTTAAAGTTTGTATCTATATAATAAAATGATGTATCTGTAACATATACTGAAAATATTTCAAATCTATATGTTTTATTTACTGTTGCAAGCTCTATATATTTATGTTTATCATAAAATTCCTGTTTTTTATAATTTAAAAGTGGTGTAAAGTGTGTATCAGTTTCTGTATTGTGACCATAAATAACCAAATTTGATGGTTTACCTATATCTTCTTCTATATCACATCTATAATCTAAATATGCTTCTCCCCATTTAGTTTTGTTATTATCTCTATCATTTCTATAATATCTTGTATTATCAGTTGATTGAAAAATTGGTGTATCTATTGTTGTTCCTGGTACTTTTAGCCACATTTTTGCATCAGAATAAGTTGCATTTACTGCCCTTATTTCTCCTGCTAAATCTCTACCTAAAGCACTTGAAAAACTTACCTCTGCATCTAAATTTCCAATTGGAATATCATAACCTAATTCCTCACCTGGTTCTTCAAGTTTATGATTATTTAACATCATATTTAAACCAAATACTACAAGTCCAATTAATGCTATTATAACTATAATTATTAAAATAATTATTGTCTTTTTATTTTTTTCCCATGACATAATGTGACCTCCATATGCATTATAGTGTAATTATAGCATAATTGACATAAATTATCAACATATGTAACTAAAAAATAATTAAATACATATAATTAAATAATTAATATTATATTCTTAAATAATTATTTGAGGAGGTTACAAAATGAAAAAAATAAACTTTAACGATTGCAATATAAAATATGAAAGAAATATTATTGATATTGAAAAAAACGAAAGAAGATTAATTGTTAAATATAATTTTTCTAATTACATAAAAGAATATACAACTGTAAAAATCTATATAAATGCTTTCTTTTTACAAAGTTTTTCATTGGAATTTTTAACTAGCAAGCCTTTGATTTTAGACATTGCATTAAAAAAGGGAGAAGAAGAATTTTTATGCACAAATATTAGTTTTAAATTAGAAACTAAAAAAACTTTAAAATTTTATGAGGTAAATCCTTATATGTCTTGTATAGAAATAACCATTTTTAATAACAATAATAAAGGACTAATAAGCATAGAAAAACCTTGATTAATCTCAAGGTTTTTATCTATGCTCTTGGATGATTTTTCATATAATCATCTTTTATATCTAAATTTAACATTTGTGTATACATCATAGTTGATGCAACATCAGTATGTCCAAGTAATTCTTGAACAGTTTTTATTTCAGCACCATTTTGTAACATATGTACTGCAAATGAATGTCTAATAGTATGTGGAGTAATATCTTTGTCTATTTTAGCTTGTTCTTTATATTGCTTTAAAATCTTCCAATATCCTTGTCTAGTCATTTTTTGACCATTAGTATTTATAAATAAAGTTTTCTCATCCTCAGTTCTTATAAGTAAAGGTCTAACTTTATTCATATAATCTTTTAAACATCTTAATGCTAAATTACCTAAAGGAATATGTCTTTCACTATTTTTTTTCTTTACTTTTATATAACCATTATTCAAATTAACATCTTCAACTCTTAATGAAATAAGTTCTGTAACCCTTATACCTGTTGCATATAATATTTCTAACATTGCTTTATCTCTTTGTCCTTTTAATTCAGATAAATCAGGTTGTTCAAGTAGCTTTTCTATTTCGGCTGAAGTAAGAATCATTGGCTCTTTTCTATTAACTTTTGGGGCTTCTACATTTTCTGCTATATTTTCCTCAGCTAATTTTTTATTTACTAAATATCTATATAATGCTTTTATAGAAGCGGTGCTTCTAGATATTGTAGAATTAGATTTTCCTTCAGCAATTAAATGATTAATATACTCTTGCATATCGTCTTTTGTCAAGTTAAATATTTTTTTATCTTGTGATTCAAAATAATTGCTAAATTGTACAATATCTCTTTCATAAGATGCTAGAGTATTTGGAGATGCTTGTCTAGCTTTTAAACTTTCAATAAACTCATCTATTATTATCTTCATTATAAGTCCTCCCGTTCTGATATACCTATTTTACACTATTTATGACAAATTTGCAATAGTTTACCATTAAATTATGTAATGTTTTGTTGTTTTTTATTTTTAATATTGTTTATACTCCAATATACATATTAATTATATTACTAGTAAGTATTTGCTCCAAAACAACAGAAAGAATAATAATAGAATAAGCTATTAAAATTAATGCTATTTCTTTAAATATTGTCACTACATAGCCACTTTTTTCCTTGTCAAATAAACAATAATGGAAGTTTATAGCATTAGTTGCAGAAAATATAAAAGCTGGTATAAATAACAAATTAGGTATGATACTCAAAAACAAAAGTGCTAAAAAAGGATTAGTTGAATTAAACACTACAAAAACAATTGGAATATATAGTCCAATTGCAAATCCTTTAAAAAAGTCTATAAAGCAAATAAATAGTGGTGCAAATAAAGTTATTGAACAGAAATAAATAAAAAATAACAATAGACCATTTGATATTACACCATTCCTTATTATGTTTATATCTTCAAAATTACTTTTTTTAGAAAGCTCTAATGTATTTTTTAGTGAAGTTATAAATTCATTTTTTATTCCATCATCTAAGAAAAAATAAATAGCTATTCCTACACCAATTCCAATAAAAAAACACATTAATGTTATTTTTAGCAATTTATAATTATTATCTAAATATCCTTTTAAATACTCCTTCATTAAAACCACCATACAACATTTTATGTTATATGATGGTATATTATTATTGTTTTACAACTTTTTCTCTTTCAGATACAGCCATTTTATCACATCTATTATTATATTCATTATCAGAATGTCCCTTAACTTTTATAAATGTTATATTGTGTATATCTAAATATTTTAACATTTCTTCCCATAACTCAATATTTTTAACTTCTTTTTTATCTGACTTTATCCAATTATTATTCTTCCATGACATAAGCCAATTTTTTTGTATTGCATTTACAACATAGGCACTATCACTATATATTGTTACATTACAAGGTTCTTTTAAAAGTTTTAATGCTTCCAAAACTGCAAGAATCTCCATTCTATTATTAGTAGTGCTTTTTTCACCACCAGATATTTCTTTTTCTATTCCATTATATATAAGAATTGCTGCATAACCACCTGGTCCCGGATTTCCACTACACGCTCCATCTGTATATATAGTTACATCTTTTACATTTTTCATATATTGTCTCCTTACTTGATTTTATCTCTAATTTATGTTAAACTCTCTATGTATATTTATTATAATATACATATATTAAAAAAACAAGAAAGGAAGTATATTTTTTGAAAATTTTAGGTGTCATAACAGAATATAATCCATTTCATAATGGGCATATTTATCATATAGAAAAGGCAAAAGAAATTACTAATTCAGATATGGTAATAGCAATAATGAGTGGTAATTTTACACAACAAGGTAATATTTCTATATATGATAAATTCAAAAGAGCAAAACTTGCAACAAATCATGGTATAGATATAGTAATTGAATTACCTACAATATATGCAAACTCAAGTAGTAATTTTTTCTCAAAAGGTGCTATTTCTTTACTTGATTCACTAAATATTGTAAATTGTTTATGCTTTGGGTCAGAAGCAGGAAATATAGAAGTATTAAATAGTATTGCATCAAAAATAAAAAATAATGAAGATGAAATTTGGAAAGATATTTCAGTAAATTTAAAAAAAGGAATTTCTTTTGCAAAAGCAAGGCAAAATAGCATATCTAAATATTTATCACCAAATGAGATTAATGAATTTTCAAAACCAAATAATATTCTTGGCATTGACTATTTATATGAGCTTTTAAATCTACAAAGCAATATAACGCCATATACTATATTAAGAAATTCAAGTAATTTTGATGAAGATATTATAAAAAAAGATTCATCAATAACTAGTGCAAAAAGCATTAGACAATATATCTATGATAAAAATAATATTTTAGGCTTAAAAAATGTTGTACCCAAAGACTGTTTTGATATGATAAAAGATACTTCTCCAACATTTAATGATAAATTATTTGAAATTATAAAATATAATGTTATAACTTTAGGAAAAGAAGGACTTTCAAAAATTAATGATATTACTGAAGGTTTAGAAAATAAAATATATTATGAGATTTCTAATTCTATTAGTTACAATAACTTACTAGAAAATATAAAAAGTAAAAGATATCAAATGAGTAAAATAAAAAGAATGTTAAACAATATAGTGCTCAAAATAACAAAATCTGACTTTGATGAAATTACATCATCTGGCAAGCTATATGCACATATTTTATCAATTTCTGAAAATGGTAAAGCTTTGTTATCTCAAATATCAAAAAATTCAAACATTAATTTAATTACATCACTTAATGAAAATACTTTAACAAATTTACCACCTATACAAAGAAAAATGATAAATATTGATATATATTCATCAAATATTTATAGCATTCTAAATAATGAAAGAATAAATATGGATTACACAAACAGATTATAGTTTGTGTAATTTTTTATCAAAAAAAAGGGAATGCATAAAAATACACATATCCCTTATAAAAATTATTAAAATTAATTGTTAGAATATCTTTGGAATCACTACTTAACTAGCTGAAACATATTTTACATTAGATAAGATAATAACATTTCAATTACTTAGGCAAGTAATACACTAAGTTTATTAAGTTTTTATAATATTACATTAACCACACACTATTAACTAATATTACAATTCTTAATTAATTAGTTATTCTCTAGTTAAGTTTCTCCCAATATTTTTTGTAATTAATACAAAAGCCTAATGGATTATACATCCTGTTTTCATCTTATCTACCCCATAATACACTATTTACCTACTTTTTCATACCATCCCCTTAATAAATTATATAGTTATAATATCACATAAAAAAAAAAAATACAATACAAAATTTGTAGTATTGTAAATTTTTTTTAAATTTTTTTATAAAAAAAGTAATATACCCAATGGAAAAATCCATTAGGTATATTTTTTATAGCTATTTTTTATTCTTATTTACAAAGATAATTCCAACAACTATTCCAATAACTGCTACAAGGAATATTATTACATACATTATTATATTTATATCTGATGTATTTACATTTGGTGGTTCATATTTTGCTACATTTGTTATAACATTTTCTTCTATTTTGCTTTCATAGTATTTTAATTCATCTGTATATTTCTCTCTTTCTGATACTTTATACTCTATTTCATTTCCTAGTTCATCATATTTTGGTAATACAAATTTGTGTTTCCACTCATCAAGCTCATTTACTTCATATTCTTCTACTACTTTATCTCCTGATAATACTTGTAGTATTATACTTACTGGTCTTATATCATATTTGTTTTCATCATCTTCCCATTTTTTTATTACCCATAATTCTACTTCTTCATCTGGTACTACAAACTTATTTACTACTGTATTTTGATCACTACTTTCTACTTCTTGATAAAATTTATTTTCAAGTGGTTTTTCTACTATTTTATATGATATCTCATTTCCTAGTTCATCATATTTTTTCAAATCAAATTCATATTTCCATCCATTTTCTTCACTTACTA
>CANQPW010000037.1 GCA_947625855.1 uncultured Clostridia bacterium
GGTGCTACTGGTCCTACTGGTGCTACTGGTCCTACTGGTGATATTGGTCCTACTGGTGCTACTGGTCCTACTGGTGCTACTGGTCCTGCCGGTGCTACTGGTCCTACTGGTGCTACTGGTCCTGCCGGTGCTACTGGTCCTGCCGGTGCTACTGGTCCTGCCGGTGCTACTGGTGCTACAACTGTAAGTTCTGCACTATTCTCAAATAATACAGCTGCTCAAACACCAGGTGCAAATACAGCTCTTGCTTTTTCAACAAATGAAACAGAACTTGGTACTGGTATTACTCATACAACTGGAGATTCAAGCTTTACTATTAATGATGCTGGAACTTACCTTGTAACATATAATTCAAATACAACGGCTGAAGCTGGTGCTAGTGTACCTGTTACTGCTTCACTTAGTCTTCAATTAGATGGAAGTGAAGTAACTGGTTCATCAGCTACTGCAACACTTAGTGCTGAAGATGTTACTATACCACTTGCTACAAGTGTAATAGTAAATATAGCAGATGGGCAAGTATTAACTCTTGTAAATGCAAATGATGAAATTAGTTATACTAATTCTTCAATTACTATAACTAAAATAGCAGAATAATATTCTATTCACTGCAACAATGTTGCAGTGATTTTATTTTTGTTTTCCTTTTTTCTTTTTTATTTTTTCTTTTTTTAATTACTTTAAACACTCTATTTTCTTGACTATACTCGAAAAAAATTATATACTATTCATATGTAAAACTTAATATAATTTATAGATAGGAGGAACTAATTTATGATTGAAATAAGATGGCATGGACGTGGTGGTCAAGGTGCTAAAACTGCATCATTACTTCTTGCTGACGCAGCTTTTAACACAGGAAAGTATATACAAGGCTTCCCTGAATACGGACCAGAAAGAATGGGAGCACCAATAACAGCATACAATCGTATAAGTGATGAAGTTATAAGGATACACTCAAATATATATGAACCAGATTATGTTGTAGTTGTAGATGATTCATTAATTGATACAGTAGATGTTACACAAGGATTAAAAGAGCAAGGTGCAATCATTATAAATACTTCAAAAAAAATTAGTGAAATAGCAAAATCACTTAAAAATTATAAAGGAAAAATTTATACAATTGATGCTTCTAAAATAAGTAAAGAATGTTTAAAAGCAAACTATCCAAATACTGCAATGCTTGCTGCAATAGTTAGAATAACAAATATTATGACAAAAGATGAATTATTAAATAATATGATTGAATCTTTTAAACATAAATTTGCAAGAAAACCAGAAGTAATTGAACCTAATATGCAAGCTGTAACAAGAGGATATGATGAAATTGTTGGAGGTAAATAAAATGAAAAATGAATTTGGACTTGGTGCAAGTATCTTAGAGGATGGTAATTCTTTAAAATTTAAAACAGGTAGTTGGAAAAATAGATATCCTTCACACAGTAAAGAATTATGCAAATCTTGTATGCTATGTATTCCTTACTGTCCTGAAGATTGTATAAAGCAAAAAGATGGAATATTTGACAAAATAGATTTAGAATATTGCAAAGGATGTGGCGTTTGTGCTAAAGTATGTCCTTTTAAAGCAATAGAAATGAAATCAAAAGATAATGATTAAAGAAAGGATGATTAAAATGGCAATTAGAGAAAGATTAAGTGGTAATGAAGCAGTAGCAACTGCAATGAAACAAATAAATCCAGATACTGTTGCTGCCTACCCTATTACCCCATCTACTGAAATACCACAATATTTTTCAAACTTTGTTTCAAATGGTACTGTTACAACTGAATTTATACCAGTTGAAAGTGAACATAGTGCAATGTCAGCATGTATTGGTGCAGCAGCTGCTGGTGGTAGAGTTATGAGTGCTACCTCATCTCAAGGACTTGCTCTTATGTTTGAAATGTTATACATTGCTTCTGGTATGAGAATACCATTAACATTAATATGTGGAAATAGAGCATTATCTGCTCCACTAAACATTCATAACGACCATTCTGATGCAATGGGAGTTAGAGATGCAGGATTTATACAACTTTACTGTGAAAATAACCAAGAAGCATATGATAATACTATTATGGCAGTAAAAATAACAGAACTTACTAAAATACCAGTTATGGTATGTTTTGATGGGTTTATAACTTCACATTCTGTTGAAAATATAACATTAATGGAAAATGAAGAAGTTAAAAATTTTGTTGGAGAATACAAACCTACTGAATATTTATTAGATGAAAAAAGGAATATTTCAATGGGACCTCTTGCATTACAAAAAGATTATTATAAATTTAGAGTAGATTTAGCAAATGCTATGAGAAATTCAAAAGACATAATTTTAAAGGTATCAAAAGAATTTGAAAAAATTACAGGAAGAAATTATGGATTATATGAAAAATATATGATGGATGATGCAGAATATGGAATAATAGTACTTAACTCAACAGCAGGTACTGTAAAAGATACAGTAGATAATCTAAGAAAAAAAGGAATAAAAGCAGGAGTTTTAAAACTTAGAACATTTAGACCACTTCCTTTTGAAGAATTACCTAAAGAATTAACTAATTTAAAAGCACTAGCAATCATGGATAAATGTGATAGTGTAAACGGATACTCTGCTCCACTATTCTCAGAAATCACATCTGCAATGTATACAGCATCTCTTAATGTACCAACTGTAAATTATATTTATGGTCTAGGTGGAAGTGATGTTAAATCTACTGATATCGAAGAAGTTTTTGAAAATTTACAAAATATAGCTAAAAATAAAAAGATAGATAATGTAACTTATTATCTAGGATTAGATTAGGAGGTAAACAATATGGCATATAATTTAAAAGAAGTAGTTAAAAAAGAATCAAGACTAGTTTCAGGTCATAGGATGTGTGCTGGATGTGGAGCTCCTCCTGCTGTACGTGGTGTACTAAGAGCATTAAAAGGAGAAGATAACGCCGTAGTTGCTTGTGCTACTGGATGTTTAGAAGTATCTACTTGTATATATCCATATACTTCTTGGAATAATGTATCTTTTATACATACAGCATTTGAATGTGCAGCAGCAACTTTAGCTGGTATTGAAACAACATATAAATCATTAAAAAAATCAGGTAAATTATCTCAAGATAAAACTACAAAATTTATAGCTTTTGGTGGCGATGGTGGTACTCTTGATATTGGTCTTCAATCATTATCTGGTGCCATGGAAAGAGGACATGATATTACTTATGTATGTTATGATAATGGTGCATATATGAATACTGGTACTCAACGTTCATCATCTACTCCACATTTTGCTGATACTACAACTACACCTGCTGGAAAATATATTCCTGGAAAAACTCAGCCAAGAAAAGACTTAACTGAAATAATGATAAAACATAATATTTCATATGTAGCACAAACAGCATTATTTGGAAATTTAAAAGATTTATATGAAAAAAGTGAAAAAGCAATTTATACAGAAGGTCCAACTTATCTTACAGTTTTTTCACCTTGTCCTAGAGGTTGGGGATATCCAACAGATGATTTAATGGAAATAGAAAAACTTGCTGTAAACACTTGCTTTTGGCCTCTTTATGAAGTTGAAAACGGAAAATACAAAATAACTTACAAACCAACAAATAAACTTCCTGTTGAAGAATTTTTAAAAACTCAAAAAAGATTTAAGCATATGTTTAAAGAAGGCAACGAATGGATGATAAAAGAATTACAAGAAGAAATAGATAAAAAATGGAATTATCTTCTATTTATGGAAGAAATAACAAATAAATAATAAAATAAAGTGAAGAATTGAGTTTGTTCTTCACTTTTTCTTTTATCTTCTATAAAATATCTTTATTACCTCATTACTAAAAGGATAATTCATTTCTTTAATTTTATTTATAACAGAGTCTATATCATATTTTATTTTTAAAGCACTATAATGTACTACATTATTTTCTATTTCTAGTAAACATGCACTTCCACAGTCACAATTTATAGGGCAACCTAATGAACCAGGATTAATATAGTATTTATTATTAACATTATTCACGCTTACTGTATGATTGTGACCATATAAAAATATATCAGCATCAATATTTTCAAATAAATATTCACATTCTGCATCATTTGGTGCTTTTATAATCTTTTTATATGAGCCATCTACATTTACTGGATAATGAGTTATGTAGCATTTTTTATTTTCTAACATTATATTTTTACATATAGGCAAAGTAGCTATAAACTGCTTTGATTTTTCACTTAAATTACTATGATTCCATAAATGATTATTTATTTCATCTGCACTCATTTCTCTTTTATCTTCATGCACATGTTTAGGAAGTCCATTTAATAAATAACCTTCATGATTTCCTATAACGCAAATTAACTTATCTTTATTCTCAATTAATAAGTTTATTACTTCTTCAGGATTTGCTCCTATTCCTATCATATCACCACAACATATAATTTTATCAACTTTTAACTTTTCAAACTCATATAATACAGTCCTTAATGCTTCTATATTACTATGAATATCTGATATTATTCCTACTTTCATACTTTCCCACCTTTAATTTATATTTTTATCAATAACATTTCCAAAGCTTACTTTATCTACTCCAAATTTTTCTTGCATATCATCTACTAGCCTATTTATATTTTCAAGCTTACCATTTTTACTTTTTATTTCATTTTCTGTTTGTAAAGTAAATAAATCAAGTTGCACTTCATCATCTTGTGACTCAAGTTGTGAAAGTCCTATTGTAATTTTTCTTACAGGATTATTGTTATAATTTTCTTTAAATAATTCTATGCATACATTTACAATATCTTGAAAAATATCTGTTTTAAATATTTTTCTTTGCCTTGATATAACACTAAAGTCGTTATATTTTATGTTAATTCCAACACTTGAGCATTTCATTTTATCTTTTCTTAAAGATTTTGATACATCTTCACAAAGTTTTATTATAACATCAATAAGCTTCTTAACATCTGAAATATCTTCTGGAAATGTAATTCCCTTACTTATACTTTTTGGATTTCTTTTTGTATCAAAAAAAGCTACCTCAGAATTATCAATACCATTAGCATATCTATATAGTTCAATTCCCATTTTTCCAAGTTTTTTAACTAGTTTATTTACATCATAATTTGCAATATCTCCAATAGTATCTATCCTCATCTTTTTTAAAGTTGCTGTTGTTGATTTTCCTACAAATAGCATTTTATCAACAGAAAGTGGATGTATTATTTCTTTAAAATGTTCATAATCTATTACTGTAACTGCATCAGGCTTTTTCATATCACTTCCCATTTTAGCAAATATTTTATTAAAAGATACACCAACAGATATAGTTAGTCCAAGTGTATTTTTTACTTCCTCTTTTATTTTATATGCAATTTCTACTGGAGTTCCAAAAAGTTCTAAACTTTCAGTAATGTCTAAAAAACATTCATCTATACTAAAAGGCTCTACTCTATCAGTATATTTTAAATATATTTGTTGTACTAGTTTAGAATATTTATGATAATCTTCAAAATGTGGTCTAACTAGTACCAAATTTGGGCACTTTTTTTTAGCAGAATATACAGTTTCTGGTGTATATATTCCATACTTTTTTGCAAGCTCATTTTTTGCAAGTATTATTCCATGCCTAAGTTTGGGATCACCTGATACAGCCATTGGTACATTTTTTAGTTTAGGATTTTTTAAACATTCAACTGAAGCAAAAAATCCATTTAAGTCACAGTGTAATATACTTCTCATAATACCCCCAAAGACATTATATCAAACATTAGTTCTAAATTCAACTTTTTGCTTTATTTTGTTAAATTTTCACCCCAAATTTCAATTAATTTATCCAAACTATAACTAGCATTAGCAGGACTTGTAGATGGTAAGACTTTAGCCTCTAGTTTAAAGTATTTCTTAAATATATTATATGATTTTTTCCCATTACAAAATATACTTTTTATATTACTCTTTTTTATAATGCTTTCAATATCGTTTGGTATAACATTTTTAATACTAGAATCATCTGAATTTACTATATCACATTCTTTTATTATATCCCATATTGCAACATTTACATTTAATAAAAATTCTATTTTATCTTCTTTAGTTACAAGCTCTTTATTATATCCATATATACTTTTCAATACTTGCCAAAATCTATTTTGCTTATGTGCATAATAAAAATTATCCTCTCTTGATTTTACAGATGGAAAACTTCCAAGTATCAATATTTTACTATTTTTATCATATATTGGACAAAAAGGATGTATTACTTTCATTTACTTCCTCCTAATAATTAAAAATCTTGGTGATTAAGCCAAGATTTTATATATTTTTATGCAAGTTTCATTGAAACAACTTTTGATATACCATACTCTTGCATTGTAACACCATATACAGAAGATGCGACCTCCATTGTACCTTTTCTATGTGTTATAACGATAAACTGATTTTTCTTAGAATATTTTTTAATATATTCAGCAAAACGATGAACATTAACATCATCTAGAGCCGCTTCAATCTCATCTAATATGCAAAATGGTGGTGATTTTAATTTTAATATTGCAAATAACAATGCTGTTGCTGTAAGTGCTCTTTCTCCACCAGATAATAGCATCATATTTTGAAGTTTTTTTCCTGGTGGTTGAACTTCTATTTCTATGCCACTTGTAAGGACATCATTTTCATCTGATAATTTAAGTTCTGCTTTTCCACCACCAAATAATTCTTTAAATGTTTCATTAAAGTTTTCATTTATTAGTTTAAATTGTTTTACAAATTGTTGTTTCATAATACTAGTCATATTATTTATTAAACTGTTTAATTTTTGTTTTGTTTCCTCTAAATCTAATTTTTGCTTTGATATAAAATCATATCTTTCTTTAGTGTTTTTATACTCTTCAATTGCGCTTATATTTACTTCTCCTAAATCTTTTATTGCTTGTCTTAATTTATCTGCTTTTTTATTCATATCTTTTTCTTCTATTATAATATTTTCAGATAAAGCTCTAGCATTTGAGATAGTAATTTCATAATCTTCCCACATTTTATTTTTTAAATTTTCAATTTCTATATCAAATTTTATTTTTTTAGCTTCTACTTTCTCTATTTCTTGCTTTAATTTTTCTTGTTTCTTTACACTTTCAAGTGTTGATGAATTATATTCTTCAAGCTCATTTTCCATTTTTTCTTTTTGAGATTTTAAATTATCTGTATTTTCCAAATATTCCATTTTAAATTTAGATTTATTTTTTATTTCTTCTTTAGTTTCATCTATCTCTTTTAAATTAGATACAACTAAATTTGATAATTCTTCTATTTGTTCTTTTTTCTTACCTATGCCATTTTCAAAATTTTGTATATCTTGTTCTATTTTTTCTTTCATTTCATCAATTGAAGCTACACTTTCATCAAATGATGATAATGATATTTTTAAATTTACTACATCTTCATTTAAAAAGTCTATTTCTTTTTGCTTTTCTTTATTAAATCTTGCATATTCATCAATTACATGTTGCTTTGAAGCATTATCTTCATCAATTTTTCCTACTCTTTCTTCTTTTGATACTATATCATCTTTTAGTTTTTCATTTTCTTCTATAAGGTTTTCTAAAACTTTTTTACTATTTTCTTTTTGTGCTTCTACTTTTGCTATTTCTCTTTTTACATTCTCATGTTTTTCAGTATATGTTGCAACTTCTATATTTAATTCTTCTTTTTTAGAATTAATCTCATTTAAAGAAGATTCTATTTTTTCTTTTTCTTTTTGCAAATTAGAAATTTTTCCTTTATATTTTGAATATTCTTCTTCTTTTACTTTTATTTCATCTCTTAAATTTAATATTTTCTCTTGTCTACCTATTAATCCCTGTACTTTATTTTTTACTTTACCACCTGTTATACTTCCTGTTGGGGAAATTAATTCTCCATCAAGTGAGACAATTCTTACAGAATTTTTTAATTTTTTTGATATATATATTGCAGTATCTACTGTATCTACAATAATTGTATTTCCAAGAGCAAGTTCAATTGCTTTTTTATACTTTTTATCATACTTTACAAGTTCAGAAGCAATACCTATTACTCCATCAAATTTATTAATTTTATTTTTTATGCCAAGTTCTGATGATGATATACTATCTAATGGTAAAAATGTAGCTCTACCAAGTAGATTTTGATTCAAATATGATATCATTTCTTTTGCTTTATCATCATTTTCAACTACTATGTTTTGCAAATAACCACCAAGTGCTATTTCAATTGCATATTCATACTTTTCATCAGTAGAAATTAAACTTGCAATTGTTCCATATACATTTGAATCATTATTATTTTTTGAATAATCTAATATAGACTTTACACTCTTACTATATCCTTCATTTTCTAAATCTACATTTAGCATATAGTTATATTTTGCCTTCATAGTCATAATGTCTTGATTTAACTTAGAAGAGCTAGCCACAATATCTTCTATTTCCTTGTTTATTTCTTCTAGTTTTTTTACAGAGATATCATAATTTGATATTACATCTTTAAGCTCATTTGATTTTTTGGTAAGCTCCAAATATACATCATTTAATGTGGCATTTAAACTATCCTTTTGAGTTAAATTTTTTTCATCTTGTTTACTTTTTTCTTCTACTTGCTTTTGATTTGCATCAATTGTTGCCCTCATACTACTAATTTGTGATTTTAATTCATATTTTTCTTCCATTTGAGTTTCAATATCTTTTTTTAGTCCTTCAATTTGCAAACCTTTTTCATCTAAACTTGCAATCATAGTTTCAAGTTGTAACTGCTTTTCAGAAAGTTCAGTTTCAAATTTTACTTTACTTTCAGACATCATATCACGCTTTTTTATTCTTTTTTCTATTTCCTGCTTTAATAGTTCTATCTTTTCTGCATCTTCTGATAATTCACCTTTTAGTCTTTCTACATTTTGATTTGAAGTATCAATATTTGCATTTAATATTTCTATTTTTGAATTAAGTTTTTCCGTTTCATTTTCAGTTGAATAATATTTTTCTTTTGCCGCCTCTATTTCTTCTGTTATTTTTTGTATGTCTTCTTTTAACTTTAATTTTGATTCATCTATCTTTTTATTATCATCTTCTTGTAATTTTATATCATTTTTTAAAGTTTCAATTGCATCATCTAACTTTTTTAAACTTTCTGTATTTTTATCAACATTTTTTATAAATAATTTTATATCTAAATTTTTTAATTCATCTCGTAATTTTAAATATTCTTTTGCTGTTTCTGCCTTTTTTTCTAAAGGTTCTAAGTTATTTTCTATTTCTGCTATAACATCTGATACACGTACAAGTGTTGCCTCTGTATTTTCAAGTTTTCTTGTTGCTTCTTCTTTTCTTGTTCTATATTTTACTATTCCAGATGCTTCTTCAAATATATGTCTTCTTTCTTCTGATTTAGATGATAATATTTCATCAATTTTTCCTTGTGATACAATACTATAACCATCTTTTCCAAGACCTGTATCCATAAACAATTCTTGAACATCTTTTAGTCTACATTCTGCACCGTTTATAAGATAATTACTCTCACCAGTTCTATACATCCTTCTTGTTACAACAACTTCTTTGAATTCTACTGGTAGCTCACCATCACTATTATCTATATACATTGATACTTCAGCAAATCCTACTTTTTTTCTAGCCTCTGTACCAGCAAATATAACATCTTCCATTTTAGCACCACGAAGATTTTTTACACTTTGTTCACCTAGTACCCATCTTACTGCATCTGAAATATTACTTTTTCCACTTCCATTAGGACCTACAATTGTAGTTATACCATCTAAAAATATTATTTCTGTTTTATCTGCAAAAGATTTAAAACCTTGTATTTCTAACTTTTTTAATTGCATATCAATTCTCCTTTTTCTTCTTGATTATATTACAAAAAGCACAATTATTCAAGAAATTTCCAAAAATATTTTATTTTAAACACAAAGTATTTGACTTTACATAAAATCAATGATATAATATGTTCAGATTTATTTAATAGCATCTCTAAATTAGGAGGTATTTATATGGAAATTTATTCCGAAAACTTAGAAACTACTGTAAAAATACCCGATGACACTTACGCCGTGGTTTTAGACAACCTTGTAAACAGGCTGTATTATGAAGATGATTATCTTGAAGATTTTTTATGCTTTAGTAGGAATCTGTATTGTGAGTCTTCTTCACCTTTTAAATTCAAGTACAGACCTGACGAATTTTTAATTAAAATAACAAGACTTCTTGATTACATTCAGCCAAGCGAAGTTATTGGACTTAGAGCTCACGACATCTTCACACTCTTAGACAGTGATGATGTTCGAAAAGATTTTGAAAATATAGGATCTTAACATATAAAGCCAGCTACTTATTTTGTAGCTGGTTATTTTTACATCATTCCATATTTTCTTGTAGTAGATTTAAAAGTCTGATTGCAAATCTTACTCCATAGTTTATATTCTTGCATACTTTTTGGTATAATTTCAATATGATAAATATCTCCTGATAATTTTATCATTCTTGCTATATCTTCCTCATTATATATTATATTTTTAAAAGTATCTGATGATATAGTTATATATGATTGTCCTGTTTTATATGTAATTTTTGCATTTCTATCAGTATATTTTACACCTGTTCCAACATCAACAACTTCTAATTTTATATCTCTAACTTTATACATTACTCCACTTATTTCAACATTTTTTAATTTTTCATTAAATCCAAAAAATTCTGGTATCATCATACGTATATAATTAGGTATTTTTATAACATTTTGATCTTGCTCTTTTAAAGGTCTTGATGGAAGCTCAAATATAAAATTTGAAATATTATTTAGATTTACTTTCTTTACTTGAACCATCTCATCTTCATTTACTTTTTTCTTTGCTTGTTTTTTTTCTTTTTTAATATTATCTAAATCTAATTTAACATCTGATTTTGAAAATAATATATCACTTATATCAATAGTTTCACTTGTATCTATTACATCATTTGCCATTGATGCATCATATAACTCATTATTAACATCTAATTTTATTTCATCATCTTCTTTTTCAACTTTATTATTTTCAATAAACTCTTTTACTTCTTTATTATTTGAAATATTGTTATATTCTTCCTCGTTATATGATACCTGTATATCATCATCTGATTTTTCATTATTTTTTAGATTTTCTATTTTCTTTTCTTCTTGTGCTTCTAAGTCAGATAAATCTATGTCTAAAGATAAATCTGATAAATCAACTTTTGGTATTTCTTTATCTTGAACATATACTTCATCTATTTCTTCTTTTGAAGCTTCTTTCTTCTGCTCTTTTGCACTACTTCCAAGTAATTCTGATATGCTCTTAACATTATGATTGTACTGTCTTGTAGTAAATATTTCTTTTTCTTCAACTAATCTATCAATTTCAGCTTTAGTTAGTTTATTAAATCCTTCTGTTTCAACTTTTTTTACTAACTCTTTAACTTCTGCTTTATAACTTGCTTTCTCATCTTTATTGCTTAAATCATATACTATTTCTGTATAAATAGATATATCTTCCATTAAGCCACTTTCAGATACATTTGATGAACCAACATACATATATACTTCATTTGTATATTCAAATATACAAATATTACTTGTATATTCATTTAATCCATTATTTGAATAATAATATACATCTTTTGTATAATCTAAAATACTATCAAGCATTATTCTTGTAGTATTTTTTTTATCTACCCCTATAACAATATAATATTTTGTTGTTGTATCTATCATTTCCTCTTCTAAAACTTTAAATCCATTTTCTTTAAAATTACCAAAGAAAAAATATGCCTTTTTAGGCTTCTTAGCAAAACAACTTTTTATTTTATCAAATAAAGTGTTTTGTCCATCCTTTTGCATAATTAAACTTAATTGCATAATATTCTCTCCTTATCACATATATTAATATGATATACTAAATTACGAAAATTGTAAATATACATCTGAGGAATTTCATCATTTATTGCAAAAATGATAAGTGAAAAATTAAAGAACTATGAGAATTTAACAAAATAATAGTAGTTTAATATGAACATAATTTAACAATAAATAATCCTTGTAATGTCGTATTTCAAGCATTACAAGGATTTTATCGTTAGTATCAAAGTGTTGAGCAAAAATAATTATATAACTTAACTTATTCAATTTGAAAAATAAATAAGTCATCCTCAAATCTATTATCACTATTTGTATATTCATCTATAACATTTTTCCAAAACAAAAATGCAGATTTATTGTTATATGACGGTTTAACTTCCCAAATTCCTTTATGCAAATTAAACAAATCTATTGCTACTCTTTTTCCTATCTTTAATCTTCTGTATTTTGGTATAACCATAAATTCCGCGATACTATGTCCATCTTTACTTTTTTGCATATATTGATTAACCATAGCAAATCCAAGCAATTTATTAGAATCTTGTTCTTTAATGAAATATGCCTCTCTATTTTTAGCTTCAAAATAACTATCAAACCATTTATATTCAAATATAGCTTCAGAATTCATTTCGTTTAAATCTGTTAAACTTTCCTCAAACAATGAATATTGTAATAGTCTATATAATAT
>CANQPW010000038.1 GCA_947625855.1 uncultured Clostridia bacterium
GTGTGTGTGTGTGTGTGTAGTATATTCATACTTTTGCGTGTATTTGTTACCATAATTTTCATATTCCTCTCTGTAATTTCTAAAATTACAATTATATAATATCATTTGTTATTACATTTTTCAATAAATTCTAAAAAAATATACATAAATTTAATTATAAATTGTTACTATTCACAGCTTATAAATTCCCTTTAATTGTAAGCATTACATGAATTTAGCTTATATAAAAGCTAAACGAATAATAGCATGTTTGAGATATTATTTTTTCAATAAACAATTTTATAAATTCTTGTAACTATTGTAAATACTGAGTTCTATTATAAAAAACGGCTGTGAATAGTAACTATAAATTTGCTTTTATTTTCATATGTCTTACAAATTCTCTAAATAAAGGATGTGGTCTATTTGGTCTTGATTTAAGCTCTGGATGAAATTGAGAACCAACAGCCCAAATATGATCCTTTAATTCAGAAATCTCTACAAGTTTGTTATCAGGAGACACACCTGCTATAACAAGCCCATTTTTAATTGCAATATCTCTATAATTATTATTAAATTCATATCTATGTCTATGTCTTTCATAAATTAAATTCTCTTTGTATGCTTCATATGCCTTTGTATTAACATCAAGTGTGCAAGGATATTTTCCAAGTCTCATTGTACCACCTTTTTTATCAATATTTACTTGTTCTTCCATAATGTTTATAACTGGATTTTGAGTATTTTCATCAAACTCTAAACTATTTGCATCCTTAAGTCCTACAACATTTCTCATAAACTCAATAACCATAAGTTGCATTCCAAGACATATTCCAAAAAGTGGTATATTATTTTCTCTTGCATAGGTTATAGCATTAATCATACCCTCTATTCCTCTATTTCCAAAGCCTCCAGGTACTATAATCCCATCAACTCCAGCAAGAACTTTTGAAGCATCTTCTTTTTCTAATATTTCTGAATCAACCCATCTTATATTTACATTTACATTATTTACATTACCAGCATGATTTAAAGATTCATAAATAGATATATATGCATCATGTAAAGATACATATTTACCAACTAATGCGACCTCTACTGTATCAGTTATATTATCTTTCTTCTTACATAATTTATTCCACTCATCTAAATCATTTTTTGTTTCCTTAAGATTTAATCTATTCATAATAATATTTGCAACATTTTGTTTTTCAAACATTATTGGTACATCATATATAGAATCAGCATCCAAATTTTCAATAACATTTTCTGGTGATATATTACAAAATAGTGATATCTTTCTTTTAATATCCTCATTTAATGCAAAAGAAGTCCTTGCAACAATTAAATCAGGAATAATTCCAATTCCCATAAGCTCTTTACAACTATGTTGTGTAGGTTTTGTCTTTAATTCCTCTGATTTAGGAAGATATGGAATTAAAGTTACATGAACAAATAATACATTTTCTACACCTTTTTCTGCTCTAACTTGTCTTATTGCTTCCAAAAATGGCTGTGACTCTATATCACCAACTGTTCCACCAATTTCAGTTATAACTACCTCACTATCTGATATTTCTCCTGCTTTATACACAGTATCTTTTATTTCATTAGTAATATGTGGTATTACCTGTATAGTCTTACCTAAATATTCTCCTTTTCTTTCTTTATTTAGCACTTGCATATAAATTCTTCCAGTTGTAATATTACTATATCTATTAAGACTTTCATCAATAAACCTCTCATAATGCCCAAGATCCAGGTCACATTCAAGTCCATCATCAGTAACGAAAACTTCGCCATGCTGACAAGGGTTCATAGTGCCTGGATCTATGTTTAAATAAGGGTCAAATTTTTGGATAGTAACCTTAACGCCTCTTGACTTTAAGATTCTACCTATTGAAGCTGCTGTAATACCTTTTCCTAGTCCTGATACAACACCACCTGTTACGAAAATATACTTAGTATCCATAATTTATCACTCCTCTTTCTACGTTTACTATTATATAATAACTACGTAAAAATTATATTATATAAAAAAATATTATTCAATAAGATTTTTTCAAAAAATGGCTTATATACTGTGTTATGTATTCTTTTTTTCTAAAAAATATCTATTGTTTCTACAATATTTTTTTCATTTGGTTTTTCTTTTTAATTGACAAAAAATAATATATAAAGTAAAATTATTTCAAGGAGTTAACTATGAAAAATTATTATGAAATATTAGAAGTAAATGAAAAAGCATCACAAGATACAATAAGTAAAGTATTTAAGATGCATATGAAAAAATGGCATCCAGATTTATATCAAGGAGAAGAAAAAATTGTAGCTGAAAACAAAACTAAAGAACTTAGTGAAGCATATAACATTCTATCAGATGAAAATAAAAGAAAAGAATATGATACTGAGCTTTCACAACAAAATTTAACTACAAATTATGAAATTGAAAATTTAAGACAAGAAAATGAAATGTTAAAAAAGGATATTGAAAAAAGAAATCTAATTATATCAAACCTAATTAATCCTTCAAGTGAAACTTATAAAAAAATAATATATGATACTTTAAAAGAAGAAAATAACAATAATATTAACAACAATATTAATACTAATAGTGATAACTACTACTATGATAATTATAACAATCAAGAAGAATATGAAACAGAAAATAACAATAATGTTTATAAACAAAGATTTTATAACAATGCCATAGCACTTTTAATAAAACTTCTAATATCTTCACTTATTCTAATAATAGGATGTTTTTTCATCTTCATATTACTAACAAATATTCCAATATTTAAATAAAAAAACGGCATAGCCGCTTTTTTTTTTATAAAATTATACAAATAAGTCCTCCACTACCTTCATTTATTATTTTTTCTAGTGTTTCTTGAAGTTTCATTTGTGCCTCATCAGGCATTCTATAAAGTTTATTATGTAGTCCTTCATTTACAAGCTCATGTAAAGATTTTCCAAATATATTAGACTCCCATATTTTAGTAGGATCAGTTTCAAACTCACTAAGCAAATATTTTACTAAATCTTCTGATTGTTTTTCACTTCCAACAATTGGAGATACCTCAGTTTCTATATCTGCCCTAATCATATGTGTAATACAAGACACACGGAAGTTTTTACTAATCAATTAAAAATTCAAAGCTAAATTTTCTTTTATCCTTGAATACTATACATGTATATTTTTTGCTTATAATTTTAAGATAAATATCAAGTATTATTTTATCATCTACTCTATTTACAATTATTTTTTCAATTAAATTATCTAAAATATAATTACTAAAACCATCATTAAAATTAATTTCATTTGATATACATAAACTTAATTTATCATAATCAAACTCATTTTTAAGTTTACTTTTTTCAAGCTCTAGTTTTTTTATTTTTTCATCATACTCCATATATTGATTATTAAATTTATTATTTCTACTCTCAAATTCACTTTCTGATAATTTTTCTTTTAATAACAAATCTAAAAGCAAATCTTTCTTTTTCAAAATATCAGAATTTATATTTTTGTATTTTAAAATTACTTTATCATATTCATTTTCGTTATATAACTTTTTATACATATCTATTATATCTTGTACTATACCTTTTTTATTTGTAATTATCATATCATATAACTTTTTAATAATTTGATTAAGTTCATATGTATAAAGATGTACTGTATTACATCCCTTTATCCCATTATTTTTATACTCTCTACACTCCCATAATTCTTTTTCATTATTTTTGTATTTATACACAGTCCTTTGATAAAATGTATTATGAACACCACATATTATTTTACTACTATATGAATATCTACCTGTATAGACTAAATTTGGCATCTTATTTTTTTTACTTTTAATATTATATATGTAATTTGCTTTGTTCCATAAACTTTCTGATACAATAGGTGGTACATTTTCAAAATCTTGATATATTACCCAATCTTTTTTATCTATCTTTTTTATTTTCTCTAGCATATAATCTACCTTTTCTGTTTTATGACCACAATAATATCCTTTATATTTATAATTTGTTATTATTTTTGATAAAGTAGAATAGCTAAAATTATTAAAATTGTTATTTAATATTCCCTCCTCTGCAAGTTTTCTTCCAATAGCTCTAAATCCTAAATTTTTATTTGCATACATATCAAATATTTTTCTAATAATTTCTGCCTCTTCTTCAACTACTACAAGTTTTCCTTTATCTTTTTTATAGCCCCATATTAAATCATTTCCAAGAACAACACCCTTATCAATAGATCTTTTAAAGCCAAATTTTACTCTTTCTGATATTTTCCTTAATTCATCTTGTGCCATTCCAGACATTATGGTAAGTTTAAAATCCATATCAGGTAAAAATGTATTTATTGCATCAGTTTCAAAAAGAACACCAACGTTATTTTTTAGTAACTCTCTTGTATATTTAATACTTTCTACTGTATTTCTTGCAAATCTTGATAATTCTTTTGTAATTATTAAATTAAATTTACCATTTATACCATCATTTATCATTTTTAAAAATCCTTCTCTTTTTTCAGCACTTTTACCAGATATTCCTTCATCATAATATCCTTCTACATAATGCCATTTTGGTACTTTGTTTATAAATTGTGTATAATAAGTTATTTGATTTTGCAAACTATGTAGCTGTTCTTCTTTATCTGTTGATACACGAGAATACCAAGTAACATTTAGTTCAATATCATATAACGTTTTTCCATCAAGTAATTTTTTTCTTATATCATACAAATCTACTACCATATTTTATCCTCCACAATTTATAATCTTTTCTTTTGCCTTTTTATATATTTCCTCTGGTATTTCATTTTTTTCAAATAAATTTTTATTAACTTCAAGTTTTATTTCTTGCAATAACTTTTTGTAAATAACATCATAATTATTCATATACATTCCCCCATAGTTTCAGTATATTTTTATCCAAATCATTTAGAACATTATTTTTTACTAATATTATTTTTTTATTTTATTTACAAAAAAGTTATATTTTTTTACATTTTTCTATGTTATAATATTATCATTGATAGGAGGAAAGATTTTGGAATATACAAAAGGTGAAGAAATTGCAAATTCAATAACTCATGGTATTGGTGCTGTATTTTCTATTGTTGCACTCACATTACTAGTAGTGTTTGCAGCAATATATGGAAATGTTTGGCAAGTTGTTAGTGTTTCAATATATGGCTCTACTTTAATTATTCTTTACACTATGTCTACACTTTATCATTCACTAACAAACAAAAAAGCAAAAAAAGTTTTTCAAATATTTGACCATTCATCCGTATATCTTTTAATTGCAGGAACTTATACACCATTTTCACTAGTAATATTAAGACAAGATTCATATAAAGGATGGCTTGTTTTTGGTGTTATATGGGCTATGGCAATTATTGGGATTACAATTTACTCAATATTTCCTAGAAGATTTAAAATTTTTAATATAGCATCTTATGCTATAATGGGATGGGTTATAATTTTTGCTTTTGGTGACTTACTAAAAATTATGAGTGAACAAAATGCAATAAAAGGAGTTTATTGGCTACTTGCTGGTGGAATACTTTATACAATTGGTATAATATTTTATGCTATAAAAAAAGTTAAATATTTTCATTCAATATGGCATATATTCGTTCTACTTGGTACAGTTTGCCATTTTATTTCAGTATTTTTTTATGTTATATAAGAAAAATAACCTAAGTTTTTATTCTTAGGTTATTTTTTATTTTTATTTTTACTACTTTTTTAATATTTTAACTATTTCTCATATACTTTATTTTTTCTTATACGATTTATAGCAAAAGTTGTTCCAGCTAATGCAATCATTCCAATTAATACAAAGTATAATATATTATCTGATGTATTTGGTCCATCTTCAACAGTTTTTTCTTCGTAGGCTATTTCTAACTTAATGTCATCTTCTATAACTGTTTCATCAGTTAACTTTTCTTGTGTTTCTACATTTATATATCCTGCAAATTGTTCCTTATCACCTGGTTTAATCATTGAATTTAGTCTTTCTCTATCTTCAGTGCTTAAATCGTTTAAAGTTTGACCTTCCACTAATGTGAATTCTTCATCATTAATAGTTACTGTTATATAATATTTAGGTGTTAATGTTATATCCTTTTCAATTTGTGTATCATCTAACAATACATTTCCATTTTGATCTACAAAATATGCAAATTCTTTATCTTTTAATGCTTTTAATTCTTCTAATGCTAATTTTGCATCTTCATCTAAATCAGATAATGTTTGATATTGCTCTAATATATATTCTTCACCATCAATATTTACTTTTATACTATATTTAACATTTAAAGCTGTATTTTTGTTAAATGTTGTACTCTCAGTTACTTCATTTCCTTCTTCGTCTACAAATTTTAAAAATGTCTTATCGTCTGGATTTTTGATTTTTTCAAATCTTTCTTTATCTTCAAGACTTAAACTTTCTAAGCTTTCGCCTTCTTTTATTATAAATACTTCACCATCAATTGTAATTTTTACATTATATTTTGCAATTAATGTTATATCATCATCTAATGTAGTAGTATTTTCTATAACTTCACCATCTAAATTTTCAAAATGTGAAAATTCTTTATCATCAACTAATATTATAGAATTTAATCTTGACATTTCTTCAGCACTTAAATTACTTAAAGATTGCCCTTCTATTAATGTAAATGTACCATCTCCACAAGATACTGTAATATAGAATTTTGGAGTTATTGTCATATTAGTATTAATCTTTGTAATATCTTCTACTACATTTCCATCTTGATCTACAAAATATGCAAATTCTTTTGCTTTTGAAGTTTTTAATGCTTCTAATGCATTCTTTGCTTCACCATCTAAATCTGCTAAAGTTTTACCTTCATCCAATACATAATCTACGCCATTAATATTTACATTTATTGTATATTTTGCTTCTAATTCAATATTATGAGTAATTGGTGTATCATTTGTTACAGTTTCATCTGTTCCTTTAACAACAAACTCTTTAAATTGTTTATTTGCTTCAGTTTTTAATTCTTCAAGTTCTGCTTTTTCATCATCTGTCAAATTATCTAAAGTTTGATTATTTTTTAAGCCAAATTCTTTATCTTTGAATTTTACTATTACACCATATACAGCAGTTAATGTTGTATTTTTAGTTATAGGTGTTTCATCTGTTACCTTTTCATGTTCTTCATTTTCAAAATATGCAAAAGTTCTATTTGCTTCTTCTTTTAATCCATCTAATTTTCCTTTATTTGTCTCATCTAGATTTTGTAAACTTTGTCCTTCTTCAAGAACAAACTCTTCATCTTTAAATGTTACTGTTACCATATATACAGGTGTTATTTCTGTGTTTTCTGAAAGTGCTGTACTCTCATCTATTTTTGTTCCATTTCCTTTAAAATATCCAAATGATTTTGTATCATCTGTTTCTTTTAATGCTTCTAAAGCACTCTTTCCATTACCATCTAAATTAGTTAAGTTTTGTCCTTCTTCTATTATATATTCATTTCCACTAATTGTAACTTTTATATTATATTTTGCAGTTAATGTTGTATCTTTTGTAAATGTTGTATCAGAAGTAACATTTGTTCCTTCTTCATCTACAAATTGTGTAAATATTTTGTTTTCTACATTTGCAAATTCTTCTAACTCACCTAGTCTTTCTTCTCCTAAGCTTTGTCCTTCTTCTACTTCTTGTGAGTGTCCATCATATGTTACTGTTACACCATATACAGCTGTAATTTCTGTATTTTCTGAAATCGGTGTATTTTCTTCTATTCTTACTCCATTTCCTTTAAAATATATAAAATGTTTTGTTCCATTTGTTTCTTTTAATGAATTTAATTTTGCTTTTCCATCTTCATTTAAGTTCTCAAGACTTTCACCATCTACAATATAGTAGTCTTCTCCACTAATTGTAATTTTTATATTATATTTTGCAGTTAAAGTTACATTTTTATTTATTGGTGTTTCATCCTCTATTTTGTTATCATCTTGATCTACAAAATGTGAGAAGTGTTTTCCTTCAATTTCTTTTGCACTATCTAATTTTCCTTTTTCTTCTGGTGATAAATTACTTAGTTTTTGTCCTTCTTCAAGAGTATATACATCACCATTAAATGTTACTGTTACATTATATACAGCTGTAATTTCTGTATTTTCAGTAATTTCTGCATTTTCTTCTATTTTTGTTCCATTTCCTTTAAAATATGCAAACTGTTTTGTTCCATCTGTTTCTTTTAAGGCATTTAATGCTTCTTTTCCACCCTCATCTAAATTAGTTAAATTTTGTCCTTCTTCAAGAGTATAATCTTTTCCACCAATTGTAATTTTTACATTATATTTTGGTGTTAATGTAGTATTTTTTGAAAATGTTGTCTCAGAAGTAATAGTTGTTCCTTCTTCATTTACAAAATATGAAAATACTTTATTTTCTAATTTTGCAAGTTCATTTAATTCATTTAATTTTTCTTCTCCTAAACTTTGTCCTTCTTCAAGGGTAAATGTTTTTTCTCCATATGTTACAGTTACTTCATATACAGCTGTAATCTCTGTATTTTCTGAAAGTGCTGTACCTTCTTCAATTCTTGTACCATTTCCTTTAAAATATGCAAATGTTTTTGTACCATCTGTTCCTTTTAAGGCATTTAAAGCTTCTTTTCCTGCACCATCTAAGTCATTTAATGTTTGATTTTCATCTATTGTATAATCAGTTCCACTAATTTTTACGTTTACTGTATATTTTGCTTCTAGTTCAATATTATGTGTAATTGGTGTTTCATCAGAAATTACATCACTTGTTCCTTTAGAAACAAATTCTTTAAATTGTTTATTTGCCTCTTTTTTCAATTCTTCAAGCTCTGCTTTTTCTTCAACAGTTAAATCACCTAAAGTTTGATCATTTTTCAAACCAAATGTTTTATCCTTAAATGTTACTGTTATACCATATACAGCAGTTAATGTAGTATTTTTAGTTATAGGAGTTTCATCAGTTACCTTCTCATGTCCTTCATCTTCAAAATATGCAAAAGTTCTATTTGCTTCTTCTTTTAATCCGTTTAACTTTTCTGTATCTTCAGAAGATAAATCAGCTAAAGTATCTCCTTCTGCAAGTTTGAATTCCTCACCTTTGAAAGTTACTGTTACTTCATATTTTGTAGACACATTTGTATGTTTTAAAAATTCTGTATTTTCATCTACTGTATTTTCTTCATCATCAACAAATTTTAAGAATTTCTTATCTGATTTTCCTTTTAATTCATTTAATAAGCTTTGTGCTGATTCGATTTCGCTTAATTTTGTTCCTTGTTCCACAGTAAATTTTTGACCTTCTATCACTACATCTACTTCAAAAATTGCAGTCAAAGTTAAATTTTTTGAAAGTGCTTGTTCTTCTGTTATAGTAGCACCTAGTTCATCTCTTAATTCTTTAAATTTCTTTGTAGCATTTTCTTCATCTTTTAAAGTAGTAAGTGCCGCAAGTCCATTTTCATCTAAATTAGTTAAGTTTTGTCCTTCTTTAATAGTGTATTCTTCACCATTTATTGTAACTTTTACGTTATATTTTGGAGTTAATTTAGTATTCTTTGTAATTTGTGTAGTATAGTCTATTTTTTCTCCATCTTCATTTTCATAATGTGAAAATTCTTTTTCTGTTACTTGTTCTAATTTTTGTAATTCTTCTTTTGCAGTCTGCTCTAAATCATTTAATGTTTGATTTTGTTCTATTGTATATTCATGACCAGAAATTGTAATTGTTACTGTTACATCAAATTTAGCTGTTATAGTTGTATGTTTTGTAATAGGTGTATTTAATTCTATTTTTGTACCTGTTTCATCAACATAACAATTAAATTGTTTTGTACCATTTGAACTTTCTTTAATTTTTTCTAATTTTTCATTTAAAGTATTTGAATCATGTTTTGCAGCATCAATATATTGCTGTAATGTTTGATTCTCATCAAGTGTAAACTCTACATTATCTACTGTTACAGTTACTGTATATTTTGGTGTTAATGTAGTATTTACATAAAATGCTGTAACAGATTCAACAACTGGTGCACCTTCCTGATCAAAATGTGCAAAATCTTTTCCTGGTTTATTTTTTACACTGTTTATTTTTTCAAGGTCCTCAGCTGATGCTTCACTTATTTTTCCACCTTCTGCAAGTGTAATTACTACACCATCATCAATAGTTATTAAAACATTATATTTTGCTGTTAAATTAGTATTTTTTTCAATTGCTGTATCATCATCTATTTCTGTTCCATCATCATCTATAAAATGTGAAAAGACTTTATTTTCTACTACTTTTCCACTATCTATTTCTTCTTTTTCATTTGATTGTAAATTAGTTAAGTTTTGTCCTTGGTCTAAAGTATATGTTTTACCTTTAAAAGATACTGTTACTGTAAATTTTGCAGTTATTTCCATATCTTTGTTTATTGGTGTATTAACATCTACTACTTCACCATCACCATTAACATATTCTTTAAACTGTTTTGTTCCATTTCCTTCTTCTTTTAAATTATTTAATGCAGTCTGTGCATTTGTACCATTTTCAGTATCAGTATCAAAGAAATTTTGTAATGTTTGATTTTCTTCTAATTTAAAAGTTTGTCCTCCAATTACTACTTTATATAATTTTACGTATTTTGGAATTAAATCCATATTTTGGTCTAAAGTATCATTTTTTACATCAAAACTTGTATGTGTACCATCTTCTGCTAAATATCCCCAACTCTTTAATCTATACCCTTCATCCTCTGTTGGTTTTTGAGGTAAATCAGACTCTAATACTTTACGATTATTTATACTATCATCATAAAGTCTTATTGTTTGAGCACCATACATATCATAAATTCCAACTACTTTATATGCTTCGCTTTCATTATATTTATCAGCAAAACTTCCCTCAGATTTTATTTCAGGTTCAAATGTAACTGTTGGAGCAATGTATATATAGTTATTATTGCTTGGTTTATCTGTACTAAAATTAAAGAATGTGCTATTTGCTTTATCAGTATCTACAAGTTTAGTATTTCCTCTAAAATATGTCTTTACATTCTCGTTTGTATCGCCATTAAAATCAAGTAGATGTGTTGGTAAGTTTGAAAATATTGTATCTACATCTGATATATTACAATTTTCAAAAATCATCTCTAAGCCACTTTGATTTCTATATGAGATGATTTCATCATCTCTTCCATCTGTTCTACCTTCTACATCCTCTGCACTACCATCACTACTACGTGACCATGCACGACCTTTTATTTCAGTATTTGTAACTGTTATTTTATTATTTGATGCTTTTGAGCTAGATTTTGCAGCATCAATATCAAGACATACTTGTCCACTTAAATATGAATCGTTTATATTTATAACATTATTTCCAGATTGAACCCTTATAACATCATAAAAAGATTCTCCATAGAAATTATCCATATTTATAGTAGAGCCACCTGCATTTTCATTAACATTTACACATACAATATCTAATTTTGCATACTCTCTTGTAAGTGTATAGCTAGTAAAGTTTTTTAGTGTCAAATTAACTGGTGTTTGAACGTC
This sequence comes from uncultured Clostridia bacterium, assembly GCA_947625855.1. Taxonomy (GTDB): domain Bacteria; phylum Bacillota; class Clostridia; order TANB77; family CAG-465; genus CAG-465. The sequence goes on from CANQPW010000038.1 coordinate 11,580, forward strand.
AAATAAAATTCTACTTTTATTAACCATATAAATACCAAATTGTATGCCCTCTATTGTTACATTTTTTGCACCTTCAGCAATCCTCATTTTGCCACTAAATTTAGTATTACTAAATGGTTTTTGACCATAATCGCCTTTTATAGTTACATCTTTATCTATAACATACTCTCCACTATACTCACCACCAGATAAGATAAAAGTTTCTCCACCCTTTGCTTCTTTTAATTTCTCAGCAAAGTTTGAAGGATTTACATTAATAGTTATTGCATCTGCATAAACATTTGTAGCTATAAAGGTCACAAACATTGCAAAAACTAAGAGCGTAATTCCTAAAATAAGTTTCTTTTTCATATATTTTCTCCTTTCACACATAAATAAAAAGCCTTTTCACAAAATAAATATTCATTTATGCTATCATAGTAATTTTAACAAACATCCAAAATAATGTCAATGGAAAAAAATGTTTTTTTAGGGCAACCGCATAAAAAAACATAAAATTTTCATGACATATTTATGTTTTCTGTGGATAATTAATAGTAATTTTT
>CANQPW010000039.1 GCA_947625855.1 uncultured Clostridia bacterium
CATTTAATAATATTTTATGATATATATCAACTTTTTTCAAGAGAAAGAAAAAAACTTATGCTAAAATAACATATATTTTAGCATAAGCTAACAACTATAATAGTGAAATAAATTCTTCAATTGTTATATCTTGTGGAATAAGTACTTTTGCTTTTATTTCTACTGCTAAGTCAAAATAAATATTCCACTTAAAAAAATCAATACAGCCATTTTCATCATAAACGCCTAAATCATCTTCTGATATATTTTCTAAAATGTACATTATATGTTTTATACTATGTAAAATTCTTCTTCTAATATTAGCAATATTTTCATATTCCTCATTACTCCTATTTTTGTTTTTTAATATTTTTAGGAGGTGTACATCTTTTAAAAATTTTTCATCAGAAGGATAAATATATTTTCTTCCCATCTTAACCTCCTTAAAATTATTTAATGGATAAATATTTTTTTTCATTATATCACTATGAAAAAAAAAACAACATACTTATATCATTTTTAAATCAAAAAAATGAACCTTTCTTATTAGACACTCTGTCTAATAGTTAGATTCACTTATATTTTCATTATTTTACTCAATTATCATATTAGAGTTAAATTTCATATCAGCATTAAGTCCTGATGATTTATTAGAATTATTCTTTCCAAGTTTTAATATTTCAAGTGGCTTTATTACAACTTTATATTTTTTTGTTTCAGGATCTAGCTCAAAAACACTTATTGTATTTTCCAAACTATCATCCAAATGTTTTAATTCTGTTGTAAAATACATTTGGCTATCTTCTAAAACCATACCTACTTTTTTAATTATTCTAAACATTTCAGCAATATGTTGTATATCTTCACCTACAAAAACTATTTGTGGTTTATCATAAAAACCTGCATCATTTTTTGTAAAGTTTTCATAAAAGTCAGAATATAACTGTACTTTTTCAGCAAACATATTTTGCCAATCATCATTTCTTCTTACAACTTCAAAAACAAAATTTACTTCATCTGCTCCATCTTTTAAAGTTATTAATCCACCTGTTGGTTTAAATTTTACATTATATTTTTTTGAAAACAACAATACATTTGGATTAGAACTTGAAAATGCAGCAACTTTTTGCATATATGCTATAATTATTTGATTTCCAGCTAGTTTTCTTTTAACAGCATAAGCAGGTTTTGTATTATCTGTTGGTTGCCAAAGTGTTGGAATGTTTCTTTGTTTTAAAATATATGTAGCAATTTTATCAATACAATATGCTCTATATGAACTTTTACCAGCTTCACTTTGAAAATAATATCTTGCAATTACTTTAGATTTTGTTAAATCTTCTAACCATTTTGCAACTTTATTTTGTTTTTTGTCTTCTTCAATATCATCAAGTTTTCCCCTTATATCAAGTATTTGAGTAACCTGTCTTGATGTAACAAATCCAAATTCATTAACTACTTCCAAAGCTTTTATATGGTCTTCGTTTATATAGCCCATATCCATTTTAAATACAACTTGATTTACAGATGCAAATCCATCTTTTCCATCATAAACTTTTTTTTCGTCTTCTCTTACAGCAAAAGGTGATATTAATGTTTTTACTTCTTTATCATTTATCATAAAATTCTCTCTCCTTAAATTTAATTTTAAATTTTAATATTTAAACAAAATGTATAAATACATTTTGATAAGATATAATGAACATATTATGTTACATTACAATATAATTATATAACATATTCATTGCTTTTTCAAGTTATATAAAAACAAAACATAACATAACTTAAATTTATCCGATTATAACTAATTTAATTTTTTTCTTTTCAGGAATTATTTTTTTAATACTAACAAGTACCTTTTGACCATATTCTATACCATTTACATGCTCAGCAAGACCTACTAAATTTGGTTGTAATTCAACAAAAACACCAGATTTTATTCTATTTCTAATAATTCCATCAACAATATCACCTTCATGATATTTTTTTATATTTTCTTCAAAACTTCCAAGTAATTCTTTATATGATAATTCAATTCTTCCTGTATCTCTATCATATTTTTTTACAACTACTTCTATTCTTTGACTTACTTTAAACATATCACTTGCATTCTGTAACATAGAGTCAGACATATCTTGAAGTTTTAATATACCTGTAACTCCACCACCAACATCTACAAATGCTGCATATTCTGTGGTTGATACAACAACACCTCTAAGTTTCATACCAGGTTTTAAATGCATATACATCCATTTTCTAACCTTAAGTTCTAATACTCTTTTTGACATAACTAACTCTATGCTTCCATCATCATTTTTTATTATTTCTTTTATACATACTGGTATTACTTTATTCTTTTTGTTTATAATATGTTTTTCTTCAACCAGTCCGTCATCTCCAACTATACTTGAAGCTTCATTTCTAGGAATATATGCTTTTATATTACTTCCTATTACTCCAAGCATATTTAAGTTTTCGTCAATATTTTCAATATACATATCAATTACTTGTTGAGAATTTTTCATGTTTTCTAATTCTTCAACTGTATAATTATTTTTTTTACTCTTTTTTACTTTGTTCATTTTGCTCTCTCCTATGTTAACTCTTTATTTATTCAAATATTAAGCTATTATATGTTTAGTAAATTAAATATCAAATTCATATTCTTTTACTATTCCATTATTACTTGATGAAATATCTTTAAATACTATTGATTTTGCAGTTGAATATGAAAAGTTAAGAATTCCAAACTCAAGGTTATAATTTAATTCATCATTCTTTCCTAAAGTTACACTATTACCTGATAAAACAGTAGTATTAGTTCTAATATCATTTGAATTGTTAAGTCTGATATAACAATTCTCATAAGCTCCATTTGTATTTATTATATACTCTTCATCATTCAAATTTTTTAATGTAGCTTTAAGTGAATATTTATCATTAAAAATTACTTGATCATATAATGTAACTTTTAATCCATCATTTATAATTTCTTTTTCTTCTTTATAATATGCTTTAAAATCATCAAAAGCTATACCATATCTATTAGGTGATAATTCTATTACATTAAATGTTCCTGTATTTTTTCCATTATCAGTAGAATATGTAATTGTATAAACTTTTCTATCAGTAAGAGAAGTTAAACTATACTTTTTCATATCTAAAGCTTTTCCCATAATATCTTTACCACGAATTTTATTTTCTAAATCACTTTCAGTTAGATTATAATACTGTGCATAACTAGGATCTAATATATCATATATATCAGATATAGTACCATATTGTAGAACATATGCAATTTTTGAAGCATATCTATTTATTATATCTTCTTGTGATAAACTCACAGTTTTATAAATACCGATATCTGAGTTTTTTGTAATTTCCGTTGTATCTATTATTTCATTTTCAGCATTTGCATTATTAAAGACATTAGTATTCCAAATAAAAACTATTGCAATCAAAGCTAAAGTAACAACAATTATTATTCCAACAATACATGCTACAAGAACTCTTTTATCATCAAAAAAGCCTTCCATTTTCATTCCCTCCTAAAATTATTTTATATTTCTACATAAAAGACTCTATATTTTTCGTCTTCTGTATCTAAAACAACTCCAATTTTTATTAAATCTCCTTTAACATTTTCAATTTCACCGATATATACATTTTCTTTAACTAAGTATAAATATTTTAGATTATCAGAATTAGTATATACATTGTTTGCATCATTTGACATAAAGTTTTCTTGTGTATATTGTCCTATCTTCTCAGAATATGTATTCTTATCATATTTTGATCTAATGTCTTGTGTTAAAAGTGAATAACTTTCATCATATTTTCCTTGAATTAATGTAGCAATATAATTGTTAAAAGCACTTTGTACTGTATAAAATGTATTATAATTTGTAACTAGATTTGACTGTATTTGCCCATCTTCAGTATCAATATCATCTTTTATTATATAATCATCTATATTTTCAATACCTTCAACAATATTTGTATGTGTATCTTTATAATTATCAATAATGTTATTTATAAACATTGCAATTAACGATATAATAGCAAAAATAAATATAAAAATTATTCCATATCTTATTAATTTGTCTCTATCCTCATTTATCATATACCAACCCTCCATTAGAATTCATCATCAATAGATCTTGGTGTACCACGACGACCTGTAATCCTAGAAGTTGCATCTCTTACTTCTCTTTTTACTATATTACCAAATGATGTATTTAAAGATAATGGTATTTTTCTGCCATCATTTCTTTTTCCAACTTTTACAAGTCTACTATCATTTGTCATTTCAGTCCAAGTTTTAGCAAAACTTGATACTAAACTTTCTGGTATTTCATTTAAGAAATCTTGAGCAATTTTTAATTGAGCTTTTTGATCATCACTTGCATTGTCTATAACAGATTGCTTTTCAGCAATAGTTCTTCTACTATTTTCAATTACTTTATTTAAATGGTTTTTCTCTCTTTTGTAATTTGCTTCCAACTCATCTGTCAAATTCTCATTTTGAATAGCAGTTCTATGCTTAGTTTCAACTTCTTCTAACTTAGACATTGCTTCTGCTAATCTCTTTTCTTCTCTTCCCTTAGTTCCCACAGCTTCTATATAATTTTCATTTACATTACTTTTTAGCCTTTTTGCAACATTTATATTAGCATCTTTATCAATAACCCTATCTGTATACCAGTCCATAGGCTTATCTGCTAAGTTTGCAAAAGTAACTGCATCACTTAAATTTTCAGTTGCACCAACACCCATAGCAGATGCTGCAACAGTTGTAGCAAGTCTTGTAACTCTCTTTTTTCTCCAAGCTTCTGCATCACGTTCTGCTTTTGCTTCATCTTCTTTTGCCTTATTCAAAGCTTCTTGTGCATCAAATAGTGTAGCTGCATTACTTCCACCGCCACTACTACTACTTCCGCCACCTTGTCTAATGGCATTTGCGTTATTTTCCAAAGCCATAATTAATCTATTAATAGCATCAGCAGACAATTGTGTAGTAGCACCTTCTCCTGCTGGAAGACCAGTATTATTATTACCACCTAAATTATATGTTTGTGAACCAGCCTCATTTATTGTACTATTAGTAGCATTTGTTAAAGTACCCTGTGTTTGTGCAGGAACTGGAGCATTACCTGCTGCCTTAATTGCATCAAGTCTTCTTTGTGCAGTCGCAGTATTTCTTCTTGCTGCTGCAAGATTACCTTGTGCTTCTTTAGATTTTTTAAATGGCTCCATAGTTCTAGAACCCATAGCCATAGCAGATTTTATACCAGCCATACCACGAGTTAAGTTTTCACCCAATCCTCCAACAAATTTAGAATCTTGTATTCCAAACATATTTTTAATCATTTTTTCAAACTTTAGTAATGCCATTAATCCACCAATTGCAAGAATTGATAATAAGCCTTGTTTTTTTGAATAATTTGTTATATCTGCTCCTTCTACTAGTGAACCATCTTTACTACCTACAATATTACCACCAACAAGTGCTGATATAAATCGTAATATCATCATTAAAAATATTGCGTGAAAAGATTGCATAAATACCAAACTTACAAAATTCTTTAGCCAAGATGAAAATATACCTTCAGATTTATTTCCTCCCATTTTTTTACCTCCTACATCACGATAATGATTTCTTTATAACGTCTACTGCTATAACTATTGGAGCAAGCATTCCTAAAAAGATACAGAAAAACAAACGTTTTACATAACTTACAACTAAAGCAAATGTTTGTCCTAATACAACAAATAATGTTAGTGCAGATATAAAATCTCCACCCCATGCATTAACCAAAAACATTATTATCATTCCAGCATAGCCACCCCAAGGAAGCTCAACTAAAGCATCTTCAGGAAGATCAAAACCAACATTTAAAATATCAAGAATACCATTTATGCCTGACATAACAGTACCAAATATATTTTTTATAGTATTACCTACTCCTGGAACTAACTCAAATGCCGATACCGAAAACTTGATATTTCCAGACATGTGATATGCGACTTCAACTACTGCTTCATTTATAGCAAATATTCCTGCCATAAGCAAATGCACAGAAAATAGTAATACAATTCCAAATACCCAGTTATTAAGTGCTTGTTTGTATTGAGCTTTTTCACTTGCAATAGAAGTTAAAGCAAGTTTTATTCCTATTACCATAGCAGCAATAACAAATATTGTTAACGCAACAGTAAAGAAAGTATAATACATACTTGAAATGATATCTTGTAATATTGCAACAGGTGCTTGACCACTAAGTTGTCTTGTAGGATTTATAAAGTTTGGATCAAAAAATGCCATTTTATTAAATATAATTTGATCTGGAAAAGGAAATGAAAGCCATCCATCACCAACTCCAACTGCCGCAAAAATAAACCACATTACCAAAAATACAATAAGTGCTAAGCCAAATAGTAAAGTAGAAAATGCACCAAGTACAGTACCTGATGCAGTATTTAATATACCGCCAAGCAAATTATTAAGTAATCCTTGTGCCTGTTCTCCAATACTTACTGGAGCTCCTGTATTTTCATCTGTTAATCTTGCAAATACACTATTATTACAACTAGATGATACTAGTGATATGACAACTAACAAGATTAAAACTAAGCATATTATTTTTTTATTTTCTTTAAACCATTTCTTAAATTTTTTCATGATTTTTATCACCTATCTTTATTATTCCTCTTTCTGATTTCTAAGTTCTATTATCTTAGATAAGTTAGTTTCAACAAATTCAAATTCTTTTTGTGTAGGTTGAATTGCAATTACTGCAGATTCTTGACCTATTTTTATTAAGCCTTCACCTCTTGCACAAGTAAGTAAGAAATCTGTTTCACCATCACTTAACTTAAATACTTCTTTTAAATATTCAATTTCAGATTTATCTTGTGCTAAGAATAATTTTATTTCTGATGAAGTTAAAACTGCCTGTGCTTCTTTTTTCTCATAGAAGTCTTGGAATTTCTGTGATACAACTGCAAGAGATACATTTCTTTTTCTAGCACGTCTTGCCATTGTATTTAAGAATTGAACAGCCTCAGGATAATCAAGCAACATCCAAGCCTCATCAATAAGTACTCTTTTCTTTCTAGCTTTTGTTTTATTTTCACTATTTCTTTTAACATATTTCTCCCACACCCAAGAAAGCAAAATCTGCTGTGCTAATGGTCTTGCAAATTTTTCTTCTAGTTGTGATAAGTTTATATTTATAAATGGATTTCCATCCATAAGTTCAAAAGTAGACTGTCCATCAAAATATGCCATCTGACCATCAAACTTTCTACAATATTGTCTCATTACTTTTAATAGATAATTATAGTGATATGCATATGTCTCATTTGAATCTTCACGTGATTTTTCAACAAGTAAGTCATACCAATCACTTATTGTAGGCATAGGCTTTTTAGCAGTACCTATAACATTTGAAGCATCACCATCTAATACATCTGCATCTGTTTTACTATCCAAATATATAGAATTTATATCATTTGTAATTCCACTTCTTGAATAAAGTTCAGATACAATTTCTGCAATTATCTGTTTTGTAAGCTCATTTACTTCTGCACTTCTTGTAGCACCACGTGCCATAGTAAGAAGTGCTTGTGTAACGTCTTCTACTTTATTTTCAACATTTAAAACTATTCTATCTTTTCCTGTTATTTCATCACGTGTTACCTCAGGCTCTATATCAAATATATTTATTACAGTATCACTATTTGGACTAATATTAATATTAATACCATTTAAAGAATCTGCAACAACAACATACTCACCTTCAGCATCTATTACAAGATTTTCTACTCCCATAAGTATTGATGATCTTGCCATAATTGTTTTTATAGTAACTGATTTTCCAGAACCAGACTTACCAAATATAATCATATTATAGTTTGTAAGTGAAGAATGGAAATTATCAAATAATACTGGTAATCCAGTCTGTTTATTTATACCTATTGGTACACCAACTTCATGACCAATATCAGAAGATAAAAATGGAAATACAGTTGACATAGATCCTCTATCAAAAGTATGTTTCCTGTTTAGTTTGTTTTTATTAAGTGGTAAATTACTTTGAAAAGCCTCCTCTTGCATAGCCCATGTTGCTTTAATACCTATCATATTTTTTGAAGCTTCCATAGCAAGTAATTCAGAAGCTTTATCAAGCTCTGCCTTACTATATGCAAACAATGTAGCAATTATTGTTGCTTCAAAAAGTTTGTTATATCCTGCTGCAATTTGGTCTCTTAGTTCTTCTGCTTCAGATTGTTTTTGAGCCAATACTGATGCCCTATTTATATCACCTCTATCAGAAGCAACATATCTTTCAGATTGTAATTCAACTATTGTTTTATTCAAATCTTTTTGTGAAACAGTCTCAGATATTGGGTTTATATAAACAGAAGTATTAACATCACCAAATTCGTATATTCCAGACAAGAAATAAGGAAAAGTTGCTTGTCTAGGAAGAGCTGTAACATAAAATGTTCTAACGAATCTAGAAATTTTAGAAAATATCTCAAGATAATCATAATGACTTGCATCTATACCAGATGGTGCCATTAAATCTTTTATTGTAGTTTTATTTATCTCTAAAAAGCTAGCATCTTCATTAGAGGATTTTATTAACTGCTCGTCAGGTACATAGTTTTTCTTCCTACGCATTCTTCTTTCCTCTCTTGCTTTTAGTCTTTCTAGTTTTTGTTTTTCTTTCATCGCCTTTTTCTCTTCGTCGTTCATTATTTCTCCTCCTTAAACAATAATATCATCTTCTGAAGAATCAACAGTTCCTGGATTTGTACTTTCATTTTCATCATTAGTATTTGAATCAACTTCTACATCAACATAATTTCTATCTGTCTGAGTTGATATGTCATTATTTTCTTCCTCTTTTTTTTCATCTACAATTTCTTCTTCTTTTTCCTCATTATTATTCTCTTCAGTTTTATTTTCGTTTTCTATCAGAGTATTTTTCATTCTTCTTGCTCTTTTTCTTTCTTCTACTCCTCTTACATGATTTTCTGCTATAATTTTAGTCAAATTTTGTTTTGAAGCATCATCAATATCAGCATTTCTAATAATCTCCAATGCCTGCCTATCTGTATTTTCCTCAAATTCTTCCTCAATCTCATCATCAGATTTAACAATAGCACTTCTTAAAGTTTGACGTATAGCCTCTTGCACTCTCTTTGTTGCCTCTTCTTGAATTTCTTGCTGTATTAGTTCTTCTTTTTTCTCATATACATCTTGAGATGTAGAATAAAGTCTATAAAATCCTGATTCTAGTGAAGTGCTAATATTTATTAACTTTTCATCGTCTCTGTTATATGATATAAACAATAATTCAGCAAGTTCATTTGAATTTAGAATTTTTGATGTTACAGAACAAGATGTTAATGCACTTATAATAGACTGTGCTCTTGTATATAATTCTCTATGACAAATTTCATATATTTCATCATTTGAGAATTCACTAACTGATGTTACCTCAGATTTATAATATGAAAAAACAATATAAAATTTTCTTTGTAATATATTTTTATTCAAACTAATTCTTTCAACATATCTTGTTATATCTTGAGCATATTCCAAAATATTAGCATATCTATCTCTTTCTTCTTTTGCATTTGCAACTTTTGTAAAATCAACATCAATTTCATTTGAAAGTGCTTTGTAATTATCATCAGCCTGATTATATTTTCTTAACAAATCATCAACACTTTCCTGATAAATATCCATACTTTTTTTCAAATCAATTGCTCTTGCTTGAACATATAATTGAACTGGAAACTTTAAAGTATTTAAAAATACTATAAATCCTTCTTCAATAGCAAGTTGCTCAACATCAGACATAAGGTCATAATTTATACCTTTACATTGTAGAACCATTGTAAATTTAGTTTCATTTTCTTGTAAAATCATACCATCAATAATTCTATCAAACTCCATAAAGTCTGTTACATCTTTTCTAGGAATTTCTTTACCATTTTTTCTTACAATTGTTCCCTCAGGTATATTACTACCCTCTCCATCTTTTTTCCCATTATCTTTATTATTTTTTTCTACTTTATTTTTTCCTTTACTCATTAGCAAGAAAGTTATTCCACCTGCTAAAAGCCCAATAATTAAAATTATAAACGTTGTACTCATAACTTCTTGTCAACCTCCCTATATCTATATACATATATTTTTTTCCTTTTTCTAAATGAGATTGTTCTTAATAATATTTCACTTACTTTTTCTCCACCTGCTTTTCTCAAATTACCAACTATTGGACTATCAGGAATTGTTAAACTACCTATTCCATATCCTATAAGAGCCATAATTGCCATAACAATAAATCCCACAGTTCTTAACCCAATCATAGAAAATAGTTGAAAAAGAAAAAATCCAACTACTAAGCCTGCAATAGTAGTTATAGTTGATTTAATTGTAAATATGTATAAAAATCTAGATTCACCTTTTGCACTTCTTGGTACACCATAAGTTCTTCCCATATATACCTCCATACAAGCATACTAACACTTATAATGGATTTTATCACATGACAAATTTTAAATCAATAATAAATAGAAAATAATTACTATAATATAAAAAAAAAACACAAATGTTATCTAAATGTAACATTTGTGTAATTTTTTTATTTTAATGCTTCATTACCAATCTGTACAACCAATTTTAAAAATGGTACTGTTGAAAAAACAAGTAATAAACCAAATACTATCATAATCGCCTGATTTTTTAATTCAGCTTTCTTATAGGCTGGTGACCACATATATTTTAATCCCACAAATATAAGGCCTGCTATACTTAACATTTGAACTATTACTGTAAAAGTAGCCCAAAAGTCGGATAAAAATCCATTAAAATTAGTTGTGCTTTGCAACATTCCATTATTAGAACTACCAATCATAATAGTTTGTATAAAATCTACTATATTTTGTGCTAAATAAAAGAATATTACACCAATAATTAAAGATGGTAATGACTCTTTAACTATACTTTTTCCTTCAATTCCAGAAAAGATATATTTTATACCTAATATTATAGTAACTACAATTATTATAAAGTTACCTGCAATTTGAGCTATTTGAATTAAATTTATTCCACCTTTAAAAATTTGATTATTTAATTCATTACCAAAAGCATCACCATTTTGTGCAGCTTGATTAAAAAATTGTCCTGCACTATTAAATATTCCATCTAAAAAGCTATTATTACTAGTTACTGGTTTGGTATGATTCCATCCATCTCCACTTGCTGGCACTCCTACTTTTTCAGCACTTACAAACGATGTATTGAACATTACCATTAGTACAAAAAGCATTAATATAGCAAATACTTTATTTTTCATATAGTATCACCTCCTACTTTAAGTATTGATTAAATATTAAAATTTCGTTGTATTGTATAAAAAATAATACAAGTATAACTTGTATTATTTTTTTTTTAATTAAACATTTGATTTCCTATATTTGCAATGAATTTTGCTATTGGAACAGCTGCAAATACAAGTAAAGCACCAACAACTAATATAACTGTTTGTCTCTTTATATCTGCTTTTTCATCTGCAGATGAAAACATATATCTTACACCAGCTAATATTATAGCAGCTATAGCAAGTATTTGGATTATTGTAGCAACTGTTGACCATATATTACCTGCCATATTTGTAATTCCAGAAATTGTGCTACCGCCACTTGGTGTAACTACACTTATAGCAAATAGACTACTATTTGATACAGATATAAAAGTTAAAAGTAAAAATACAGGTACAAGTCTTAATATCCATTTCCTTGAATTTTTCATAATAATTCCTCCTTTTCTATACCCTTAATTATATTATAACTATATTTTTTTTCAAAAGCAATCATTTTATACTTTTTTTTTATTTTTTTAGGAAATTTATTCCAAATTTAAAAATTTTTTCATTTTTTTAGCTAGGGCAACCGCATAAAAAAATAATATTTGCTTACTTATATATATTAAATTTTTTTAAATTTGGTTAATATTTGGA
>CANQPW010000040.1 GCA_947625855.1 uncultured Clostridia bacterium
GATAGCTTTTTTTATATGAAAAATGAGTGAATTTTCTTCACTCATTTTTCTTAAGGACTTTTTTTACAGCCCCTTTTATTCTATTACTAATTTATCATACATTTCTAATATAAATGAAGTATCTACACCGATTTTTTCTTTTTCTTCATTTGTTAAATTCTCAACTATACATATATTGTCACTTTCTAATACAATTTTTATAGGGACATTTACATATTGTGTACCATAAACTAGTGTAACATAGCTATATCCACCTATTTCATCTGTTTTTATAGCAACTTTTGGGACAGCCATTCCTTCTACCTTTTCCCATACAACTTCTGCATTAGAAATTCTAAAATCAATTAAATCTTCAATTTCATTATTTAATTCAAATATCGTATAATTATACTCTTCATCTTTTTCTATTTTTACAAGCTCTGCAACTATATTATTTTTATTTTTTTCATTAAATCTTATTTCATATTTATTTCCTATTTTTATATATTTATCATTTTCACTTATTTTTTCTTTTATTAAAATATACGCATGAAAATTATCTACTACTTTTATACCAAAATTACTAGTGCTATTACTTTGATATTTAGAAATTATATTATCAAGTTTTTTTGCATCATATCCTAACACATCATTTATATTAATTTCTTTTTCTAGCCCATCAATTTTATATGTAGCAATTCCAGACACAGTTGCCAGGATATTACTTGTATCACTTGTTATATTTCCATTTTTTTCTATTTGTTCTCTTTGTTCAATTAATTCTCTAACTTTTGAACCATCTGGACTATGTTCACCTAGTATAATTATTTTTCTATATGCTAATTCATCTATTTTAGATTTATATTCTTGCATTTTTATATATGATGTTTCTTTTAAAGCTTGTTTAGATAATTTTGCAATTTCAAGATCAATTGCTGATACATCAGTTGAATATGTATTAGGTAAATCAACTATCAATGTTTGTATTTGTTTATCTATTTCATCTAAAGATTTTAAATATTCATCGTATTGAGCATTTTTATATACAGCTATTGTTTGCCCTTTTGATACTCTTTTATTTTCTTCAACTATTGGCATTGCTACTTCATTTGTATTAATATCAACTATTGTCTCATTTTTTAAAATAGCAGCCAAAGATTCCGTTGTTTTTTCAACATAGCCATTTACAACAGTATAAGTAACCTTTTCGTTTAAATATTTTTTATATGTTACAACGCTTAAAATAATAACAAGTATCATTATAATAACTAAAATGTTATGCTTATTTCTTGAAAAATATTTTAATATTTTATTTTCTTTTTTGTTATTTTCATTTTTCATAAGTCTTCTCCTAATTATTATTCATAGACTCAATGATATCATTTACTAATTCTTCTTTCTTCTTTTTTCCATCTAAATATATAATATCCAATTTATTTTTAAACCATGTTTCTTGTCTTTTAGCATATCTTCTTGTTTCCTGTTTTAGTTTTAATATACAATTTTGTAAAGTATCTTCACCTTTAAAATACGGAAAAAACTCTTTATATCCTATTGCTTGCATACATGTATTATCATTACTAAGATTCATATTATATATTTTTAAAGCTTCATCTACTAATCCATCTTTTACCATAACATCTACTCGTTCATTTATTCTTTCATACAATTTTTCTCTATCATGATCTATATAGTATATCAAGAAATCATATTTTAAATTTTTATTTTTTAATCTTTCCTGTTCTTTTTCCATATGTATTGATTTACTTTCTCCTGAATTTTTAATTATTTCAAGTGCTCTAATTACTCTTTTTAAATTATTTTTATGTATTACTTCAGCAGATTTTGGATCAACTTCTTTAAGTAAATTATATACATATTCATTAGATTTTTCTTTTGCTAATTTTTCAAGATAATCTCTATACTCATAATCTACATTTTCTTCATTAAAATTCATATCATCAACAACAGCACTTATATATAGCCCTGTTCCACCACAAATTATAACATTCTTATTTCTTGATATAATATCATCTATTTTATCATAGCATATCCTTTTAAAATCTGCAACACTAAATTTATCAGAAACATCACATATATCTATCATATGATGCTTTATTCCTTGCATTTCTTCTTTTGTAACTTTTGCAGTACCTATATCAATCCCTCTATATATCTGCATAGAGTCTGCTGATATAATTTCTGCATTAATTTTTTTAGCAAGTTCTACTGCAAGTCCTGTTTTTCCAGATGCTGTTGGTCCAACTATACATATAATTTTATTTTTCATATATTTCCTACTTTCTCAAAAATCTACGTTCAATTTCATATTTTGATATTTCATATGCTGTTGGTCTACCATGTGGGCAAGTAAAAGGATTATCAAGTTTTACCATATCATCTATAAGTGCTATCTGTTCTTCTCTATTTAGTTTCATATTTCCTTTTACTGCTGCTTTACAAGCAAGTGTTGCAATAAATCTAAATTCTTTTTCTGATTTTTCAGTTTTATATGCACCTAATAACTCATCAATTATATCTTTAAACATAGATTTATACTCAATGTCATATCCTATATTTGGAACTCCTGATATTTTTATCATATTCTCTCCAAATTCTTCTAATATAAACCCACTTTTTTCAAACATTTCAAGATTTGAATCAACTACATCTTTTTCTTTACTAGAAAGCTCTACTAAAATAGGGATTAAAAGTAATTGACTTTGTTTATCTTTTGAATAATAAGCAGTTTTTATTTGTTCATAAAGTAGTCTTTCATGTGCTGCATGTTGATCGATAATATACATTTTATCCTTAATTTGTATTATTATATATGTATCAAAAACTTGTCCAATATATTTGTATAATAATTCTTCCTTTGGTTCTTCTTCTATTGTTACATTATCTTTTGAAGTATATTCTTCAACTTGCTTTTCACTATTTGTTGAAACATTATATTCATTTTTTCCTTCTTCTGCAATTACAGTTGGTTCTATATCGGGTATCTCAATTTTTTCTTCATTTTTTTCCACTACTTGTTCAATTGTATTAGAATCATTTTCTACGACTTTTTCTAAAACATTTTCTTCTTTTTCGATAACATTATTATTACCATTATTACTATTATTATTAAATATTTTTGCATTAGCCTGATCAAAATCATATTTTTTTCTTGGCTCTATATAACTATTTTTTATAATTCCATTATTTAATAAATCTTTTGAAATTTGTTCAATATTATGATTGATTTCTTCAACTTTTATATTACTAAAAGGACTTAATTCTTTATTATTTCTTTCTATTGAAGTTCTAACAGCATAATATATACTATCAAAAACTCTTGATTCATCATCAAATTTTACTTCTAATTTTGCTGGATGAACATTTACATCTATATGTGATGGATCAATTTGCATATTTAATACTATAAAAGGAAATTTATTTATAGCATACTTTTGTTCACAAGCCTTATCAATAGCAGTGTTTATAGTTTTATCTTTTACATATCTTGAGTTTATATATGTGAATTGATGCATTCTTGTAGACCTAGATATAGAAGGAAGTCCTATCATTCCACTAACTTTTATATCATTTTTTTCATACTCTATTGGTATTACATTTTGATATATATCTTTTCCAAACACATCATATATAGTAGATTTTAAATTATTACTTCCAGATGTCTGTAAAATAGTTTTTCCATTATTTATATATTTGAAACTAATTTGTGGATTTGCAAGAGATATTCTTGTCATAACATCCTCTATATAACCTGCTTCTGTGAAATCTTTTTTTAAGAACTTAAATCTTGCAGGAACGTTATAAAATACATCTTGTATTTCAATTTTTGTACCAGTAACAGCAGGTGCACTTTCTCTTGATAATATATTTCCTGCTTCTACTTTTACTTTTACCCCAACATTTTCATTTATATTTTTTGATGTAAGAGTAACTTTTGAAATAGCAGCTATTGATGCTAAAGCCTCACCTCTAAACCCCATAGATGTTATATGTGATAAATCTTCTTCTTTTCTAATTTTACTAGTTGCATGTCTTTCAAATGCCATTTCTACATCGTCTGAAGCAAAACCTATACCATTATCCACTATTTTTATATAGTTTATTCCACCTTTTTTTATTTCAACAGTAATTGCAGTAGCTTTTGCATCTATTGAATTTTCTACTAATTCTTTTACAATTGATGCTGGTCTATCTACAACCTCACCAGCAGCTATTTTATTTATTGTTTGTTCATCTAATAATACTATACTTCCCATATTTCCCTCCAAGAACAAAATAATTATATCACCTAGATTATACTATTATTTATCGAAATTATCAAACAAAATACACATTATTTCTCAATAACGTGTATTTTATTACTAGTTTAATTTTTCTTTAAGTTTATACAATACTTCTAAAGCATCCTTTGGTGTTAAATCATCAAGATTTGTTTTTTCGATTATTTTTGATATTTCTGCCATTTTATAATTAAACATATCTACCTGTATTTCATCAGTTGTTATTTTTTTCTTTTTCTCTTCAATTGTTTTCTTTGCTAAATCAACATTTTCTAGATATTTTAATATTTCCTTAGCTCTAGTAATAACAGGTTTTGCAACACCTGCAAGTTTTGCAACATAAATTCCATATGACTCATCTGCACCACCAGGTATTATTTTTCTTAAAAATATTACATCATCACCTTTTTCTTTTACTTCAACAGAATAATTTTTTACTCCATCTATTTTTTTATCAAGTTCTATTAATTCATGATAATGTGTTGCAAATAATGTTTTTGCGCCTATTTTTTCTTTATTTGCTACATATTCTACTGTTGCCCATGCTATTGCAAGTCCATCATATGTAGAAGTTCCTCTACCTATTTCATCAAGAATTATTAAGCTATTTTTTGTTGCATTTTCTAAAATATTTGATAACTCTTGCATTTCAACCATAAATGTTGATTGTCCCATAGCTAAATCATCTGAAGCACCAATTCTTGTGAAAATTCTATCAACTATTGAAAGTTTTGCACTGTCTGCTGGTACAAAGCTTCCTAATTGTGCCATATATGTAATTATTGCAACTTGCCTCATATATGTAGATTTACCTGCCATATTTGGTCCAGTTATTATTAAAAATCTATCCGAATCGTTATTTAAAATAGTATCATTTGGAATAAAGTCCTCATTTTTTAATGCTTTTTCAACTACTGCATGTCTACCATTTACTATTGTTATTTCTCCTGTATCGACCATTTCTGGTTTTACATAGTTGTTGTTTACAGCAACTGTTGCAAATGAAGTTAAAACATCAAGTATTGAAATTACACTTGCAGTCTTTTGAATTCTTATAACCTGATCTGCTACTTGCTTTCTTATATTACAAAAAATATTATATTCTAAGTCTATTAACTTTTCTTTAGCGCCTAAAATTTTATCTTCAATTTCTTTTAATTCTTCTGTAACATATCTTTCTGCACCAGCAAGTGTTTGCTTCCTTATATATCTATCCTCAGGAATTAAATTTCTATATGAATTAGTTACTTCAATATAATATCCAAATACTCTATTATACCCTACTCTAAGCCATTTTCCTTTTATTCCTGTTCTTTCTTTTTCTTTTGCCTCAAGTTCCATAAGCCAAGTTTGTCCATCAGTTGAGGCACTTCTATATTCATCAACTTCTTTGTTATATCCAGACTTAATTATGCCACCTTCTTTGATTGTTATACCAGCATCTTCTATTATTGATTCATCAATTAAATCATACACATCAGATAATTCATCTAAATTATTATATAATTCTGTAAAATATCTATCACCACTTTGCTCTACTATACTTGCAATTATATTTTTTAATTGTGGTAATTTTTGTAAAGAATTTTTTAGTGATATCATTTCTCTTGCATTAGCACTTCCACCAACAATTTTTGCTATAAGCCTTTCAATATCATATACTGTTTTTAAAGCATCTTGTAAGTCATCTTTTATCATATTATTTTTTGTTAACACTTCTACTGCATTTTGTCTTTTAATTATTTCTTCTTTATCTAGTAATGGTGCTTCAATCCAATGTCTTAATGCTCTACCACCCATTGCGGTAACTGTTTCATCTAATACCCATAAAAGACTTCCTCTTTTTGTTTTTTCTCTATTTGCTTCTAATATTTCAAGATTTTTTCTTGTAGAGCTATCAAGTTGCATATATTTTTCTATTTGATATCTATTAATACAATTTAATTGATCTATACTAGATTTCTGAGTTTCTTCAACATAGTTTAACAATAATTTCGAAGCATTTATTTCTAAATCAGAAAATTTTTCTTGTGATTTTTTTAACATATTATCTAAAAAAACATTTTCATTCATATTTCCATATGAACTTATATATACATCAACATATTTTTTTAAATCATTAAAAAAGAAACTATTTGAAATAATTGTTTCAGGTATTATAATCTCAGATGGTGATATTCTTGATATTTCATTTATAATCTTAATATTTATATCAAAACCACTTAAACTAGATACAAAAAATTCTCCAGTAGATACATCACAAAATGCAATTGCACATTCTCTTTTTTCATATATTATAGAAGCAATATAATTGTTCTTTTTTTCATCTAACATTGTAAGCTCTGTAATTGTTCCAGGTGTTATTATTTTTACTACATCACGTTTTACAATTCCTTTTGCTTCCTTTGGATCTTCTAATTGTTCACAAATTGCTACTTTATATCCTTTTTCAACTAACTTTGGAATATATGTGTTTACTGCATGATAAGGTATTCCACACATTGGTGCTCTTTCTTCAAGCCCACAATCTTTTCCAGTTAAAGTTAATTCTAATTCTTTACTACATGTTTTTGCATCATCAAAAAACATTTCATAAAAATCTCCTAGTCTATATAACAAGATACAATCATTGTACTTTTCCTTTGTATCTAAGTACATCTGCATCATAGGTGTAACTGACATCTATTTTTCCCCCTTATATTAATTTTTTACGACCTAATTATACTAAAAATTGCCAAAAAAAACAAGAGTAAACATCATTACGCACCTCATTTTACAAATTCGAGTTTCATTTATTGATTTCTTAAAGGCTTTATGGTATAATATGTGACATAATTTAATAAATTCTAAAATAATTATTTATGTAGGAAAAAAATAAAGGAAATATAAGGAGGAATAAATGAAAACCATTAATAAAAGTATAATTAAAAAGTCTCTTATTAATTCACTAATTACTTCTATTATTATAGCTACTATTCTTTTTTTAATCATAAATCTTGGTATTTACACAAAAATTTCAACTGCTATTTTATCATGGGTATCAAAGTTTATAATAGCATATATAATTGTTTTTATAACAAACATTCTAATGTATAATTCTTTTGAAAAGAAACAAGTAAGTATTAAAATTGTTGATGATAACTTATCATGTGAAAATTACACAAAGGTAGAACCAGTAAATATTCCACTTTATACTTCATTTTTTAATAGCATATCTGATATATCAGATTTTTATGCAATTATAAACAAAGATATTGATAGAGTTCAAGTATTTGTAAAATTTCATTTTGATGATAGATATATAAAGCTTCAAACTCTTGAAAAATCACAGTTTACAAGTTTTTTCAAAATATATGAAGAAGAACTAGAGTAACAAATGTTGCTCTAGTTTTTATATTTTTCCAAGATTTACTAACAAAATTCCAATAATCATTGCAGTTATATCAGCAAGTATTCCTGCAATTAATATTCCTCTTGATTTTTTTAGTCCAACTGCTCCAAGTAAAATTGTAACCGTATAAAATGTAGTTTCTGTTGCTCCCATAATAACAGATGCCATTTTACCAGAAATAGTGTCAGGTCCACTATTTTTAAATATATCCATAACAATTGAAGTAGAAGCACCACCAGACAATGGTCTCATAATTAGTAATGGTATAATATCTTGTGGTATGTTAAAAAAAGTAAGTATTGGTTTTAATGGTTTTAGTAAAATATTTAATGCTCCTGTATCTCTTAAAACATACATTGCAACTGTTATAGCAAGTATATATGGGAATATAGAATATACTACTTTTAATCCATCTAGTGCTCCTTCAATAAATAATTTAAACACATCTTTTTTATCTTTTATTGCACAAATTATAATAAATATAATCATTAAAGGTATAATATATGATACAATTTTATTTAACATTATATCACCCTATTATTTAATATTTTTATTGCAATTATTCCTACAACTAATGAACAAATTGTAACTATCCAAATTGGTATAATTATTGCTGATGGATTTGTTGAATTATATAGTGCTCTTAATGCAATCATATTTGTTGGAATTATTTGAAGTGAAGCTGTATTAAGTAATATTAATGTTGTCATATTATTATTTGGTCTATCTTGATTTTTATTTATTTTTTGTAATTCTTTTACTGCATTTATTCCATTTATAGTTGCTGCATTTCCCACACCAAGTAAATTGGAAGTTATATTTAAACTTATATATTCAATACTTTTATCATTTAACTCTTTTTTATCAAACAATAAATATAGCAAGCTAGAAAATTTCTTTGCAAATACTTTTAGAAATTTTGTTTCTGAAAATATTTTAAACATTCCTCCCCAAAAGCACATCATACCTATCAAGTTAATCACATTTTCCACACTTGCTGTACTTCCCTTCATTATACTACTTATAACCGTATCAACATTTCCACTAATAGTTGCAATAGTTACTGCAATTATTATTATAAAGCACCATATTTTAGACATATTTCACCCCTAAGTATTATAATAAATTATATGTTAATCTTTTTATTTAATAACAAAATATAGATATTATATTTTAAAGGTTTTTAAAAACTCGAACTTAAAAAGTCCGAGTAATCTTTATAGTTTATTTTTAGATAACATTTGTTTTATTTTGGATAAAATTTTTCCATAACTTGTTTCAGCTTCAAATTGGTCTATATCAACCCATTTATAACTTGATGTTTCGTCCTCATCTATTTTAACATTTTTTATTTTATCAATAATAAATATATATCGTAAATCAAAATGATAATGTTCTGGAAGATTTAACCTTTGATTAAATTTTACAATATGAGTATCAATATCAAAAGGTACAAGTTTTTCATCATTTGCAATTTTTAACAATTTTAAATCATCTATTCCTGTTTCCTCTTTTGCTTCTCTTTTAGCAGTTACAAATGGATTTGCATCATTACTATCCATATGCCCTCCCGGACATAAAAGCATATCTAAATCTTTATGATGTAATACCAAAAATTTTTCTTCTTTCAATGCATAAATAAATCCTGTTGCTACAATATGCCCATCAAAATTATTCCAGTCAGTAATCTCTTTATCATTATGATTTTTTAAATAATCAAGCAATTTTTCTTGTCTTTTAAATTCCTCTGGAAAAAGCTCTAAATATTTATTTACAATGTTTAAAATAATATCTATCATCTAAATCTCCTATATTTTTATTGATATATTACTTTTAATTTTTACTCATCAACTTCATAACCAATTATATGTACAAAAGTATCTATGTCACAATGAAAATAACAAAATTATATTTTAAATATCAATATAAAACATAAAATATAAATAAAAATAGAATTGTCTAGAAGTTAAATAAAGTATTATAACTTTTGAAAGAAAAAATACCATTCTTTTTGGTAGAATGATATTTATATATCTGTTCTATGAAATTCGAACAGATAAGTTTTGGTGCCTGAGCAAGGGACGTATGCGAAAAACATCACTTGCAAAATCACCTTATTATCCGTTTCAAAATTAGTTATAGCAATAGATTACAAGATTTGTATATACAAATGTAATTTTTTGCTATTAACTATGTTTTAATTTAACATAATTTTTTAAATTTTTCAAGTTTAAAATTAATATTTTCTAATTAGCTAATATCCTTGTAAAATCTGTTATATTCTTCATTATATTTTACATTTTTAGAATCATATTTTAAAGCTTTTTCAATATCTTCTTTTGCTTGTTTAAAGTTTGATAATCTATAATATGCTACACTTCTATTATAATATGCAAAAGGATTATTTTCATTCATAGATATTGATTTATCAAACTCTTTTATTGCCTCATTTAATTTATTTAAACAAACATAGTTTATACCTTTATTTGCATAAATTTGTGAATTATATCCTATTTTATCCTGTAAAATTTCTAAATCTTGTAATGCTAAATCGTATTTTCCGATTCTACAATAACAATTTGATCTTGAAGATAATGAATCACATTCTTTTATTTCATTATTAATGCAATATGTATATTTTTCTATAGCTTCAGAATATTTTTTTTGAAGTTCCTGTATTTTTCCTTTATAATATATCCCTATAATATTTAATTTGTCATCATCCAATTCGCTATCTATTTCTTTAATAGCTTCTATATATTTTCTTTTTTCAATAAGTGAACATATCCTATTTTCAAAATCTAATACCTTTTTATATGGTTTTTCTATGTTTTCAAGATATTTAAAAATTTCTTCATTAGCATTATATATTTCTACATTTCCATTATTATATACTACATCTATATTATATTTATCTTTTATGCATCTTTTTATCTGTGTTAACAAATCTTCTCTTTCATCATTGCTTAATGTTTGAGGTATTGTATTAGAAGAAATTTGTATTAATATATTCAATAATCGTTCTAAATTCATTTCTTCAAAAGATTCTAGCACAGGTTTTGGTAAAGTAAAAATAATACTATTTTTTCCTGTTCTCTCTATTAATAAATCTTTAAAGTAATAATCATATATTTCTATAATATCTTCATTATTTCCAATGTCTATTGTATTATTATTATCCTTCATATATTTAATAAATTTATCATTAGAACTATTAATTATAATTCTTATTTCACTCTGCTTAGAAAAATAATTATCTTTTAAAAGTAGTTCTTTTGGATATGGTATAGTAGAAATTGAAATAACTTTTTTATCAATATAATCAACTGGTGAAATGATTATTTCATCTTCTTTTAGTCCTATTTTTTTTAAAGCATTTTTTACTCTTTCAAAAAACTTATGAGGATTATTAATAAACATAACAACAGGTTTTTCACTATCTTCCATTGATTCATAATCTGATTCTGTGATATTACTAGAAAAATCCGTAAAATAACTATTTTCTACCATAGATATGTAATGTGCTTTTCCATCTTCTTCAATATTTTTTTGTGTAAAACTATTATCTTTTAATCCGTAAAAACATATAGAATATAATTCTTCTATCTTTTTCCTTCTAAAATATATAAATCCATTTTCATAAAAATGTGTTAAATTTCTATCTTTCTTCAAATTCTCTATGAAATTAGAGTTATCATTCTCTTTTGCCGAAAGAAATGTCCCTTCTAAAGTATCTCCTTGTCCTTTATTGCCATTTTTTGCAATTTGAATCCAATTCTTTGGCTGATTAAAGAAAATCTTCCCTTTTACAAACAATTCTGCATATTTTCTTCTTGTACATCTGAATAATAATATTGTAGAAAAGTTAAAATTTAATACAGCTCTAGGTTTTACATATGGTGTTATATCTATGTAGTCCATAAATTTCTCCTTTCTTTTAACACTATGTTTTATTAGTTTTGTAATTTGGAACCACTCTACTTCTTCTCTTCAAATTCTTCTTTTTGTTTTTCTATTTCTCTTGCTAGTTCTTCTTCAGTTGGTAAGTATAATTGATATTTTGA
>CANQPW010000041.1 GCA_947625855.1 uncultured Clostridia bacterium
ATATGTGTTGCAACTATTGTTTTATTTGCTTTCTTTTCTGCAAGTTCAACAATATTATCAATTCCCATATGAGAATCGCTACCTTTTTCTAAAGATGTATCAGCAACTAATATATCTGATTTTTCAAATAATTCTCTTACACCATCACACATTCTAGCATCTCCTGTAAATCCAACACTTAAGCCATCATTTTCGATTAGATACCCATAAGATTTATACTTATCACTATGTTCTACAACATAAGATGTTATTACTATATCTTCATATAATTTATATAGTTTTAAATCTTCAGCATTTATATACTCAAGCTTTAAATTTTCCTTAATTTTCTCATAATTATCCTTAAAAGCTAGTTCTACTA
This sequence comes from uncultured Clostridia bacterium, assembly GCA_947625855.1. Lineage (GTDB taxonomy): Bacteria > Bacillota > Clostridia > TANB77 > CAG-465 > CAG-465. Next base: position 362 of record CANQPW010000041.1, read on the forward strand.
TGTTTTTAATTGTATCTTCTATTCCACTTACACCTATTATTTTAAATGGTGTTTCTCTTCCTTGATTTTCTAAAAATTTTAATAAAAATGGAATATCAAAATAATGATCACCATGTAAATGAGTTATAATGCAACAATTTATTTTGTTTAAATCATGTCCTGATTTTATCAATGCTTTACATACACCATTTGGTATATCAACAAGAATGCTCTCATTTATTAAAGTACAAGCACTATTTGAAGAAGACCATATAGAGCCTGTTCCTATCATTTCAAGTTTCATAAAAAACCCTCTCTTTCTTTTTTTATTTTTTGTAAGTATATATTTATTATACTAATAAATGTATATATATTATACAACATTAACTTACTTTTGTAAACAAAAATAGCTCCATCATAAGAGTAATTTTGTAAAGATGATTTTTAATTTTTTAAAATAAAAAATGTGAAAATAAACTTCTTAACTTAAAAGTCATTTTTCACACTTTTTTTGAGAATAATTTATATTATAATGTTATTCATTTACTAGCCATTTTCCATTTTTCTTACTATTTTTTCTTTCAATCAATCCTTTTTCTTGCATTTTTACCATATAAGTTTTTACTGTTCTTACAGATTTATTAATCTGATTTGCTATTTCATCTTGTGTAATTTCTGGGTTTGCTTTTATTATATTTATTATTGCTTGTTCTTCTAAAGTGCAATTTTTACGCTTTAAATCATCTTCATTTACACTTTGAATATTATCTATATGTGTATATCTATTCTTTAATTCATAATTACTATTTGTTAGCAAATTATAAAAGAATTTTTCTAAGAATGAAGTATCTTCAAATATATTCTTACTAAAATTTGTATAATTTGCTCTTACTAATGAATTTCTAAAATACCATGAGTTATCAGCAAATACTTCATCATTAATTTCAAATCCAAAAGTTGTTAAATATTTAATTATAAATACTGCTGTTGTTCTTGTATTTCCTTCACAAAATGGATGTATTTGCCATATATTTGATGTAAATCTGCATAGATGTTTTATGGCCTCTTCCATACCTAATCCTTTATATGAAAATTTCCTTTCCTGTTCAAAATCATATTCTAGTGTATCTTTTATTGTTTCATATGATGCATATGTTACAGTATCTCCATTTAATACCCATTCTTTTTTAGTAAAGTTATAATTTCTATATATTCCTGCACCATCAAAAACACCGCTAAATAATCTTTTATGGATATTTAACAATTCTGTTGGAGAAAAATTGAAAGCCTTTTCACTTAATATTTCTGCAATTCTTACTGCAACTTTATCTGCTTCTTCACTTTCTTTCTCAGATTTTTTTCTACTTTCTTGAGCTTCATAATACTCATCAATTCTTGTTTTTACTTCTTCAATATCTATATTACCTTCTATGTGCTCTTTAGCAGTTTTTATCAAATATTTTGAAGGTTTTAATCCATCTACATCCTGTAACCCTATTGCTGTTTCCCATGTTTTTGTTTTTTCTACTCTATTAGGTTCACCTTGCTTTATATATTCTGATAATTCTAAATTCCAATCTTCTTTTTTATCCATTAGAAATGCCTCCTATATATATTATATCAAATATTAAATGTAATATCAATGTTTAAAGTGCAATTTTTGCACTTTAAATTATAAAGATTGCACTTTAAATTAAATTTACCCGAGTTTGCCACTTTATGCATCTATTAACAGCTCTTAAATTCAGAGTATAACTTGCTTTGAGAGATTTTTTCTTTTGAATTTTTTTGTAGGTATATAATAAATTTTTTAAATATACAATTTTGTAATATTTAGGAGAAAAAATAATTTTTATACATTTTTATAGTTGAATTATAAAAATGTATTGATTTTTTTAAAAAATAATATTATAATATATTTAGAAGGTGTGTTTATGTCAAATTTTATAAACAGAACATTAAAAAAATCTATTATAGAAATTTCCAATTCTTTTCCTGTTATAACAATTACAGGACCTAGACAAGTTGGAAAGACTACATTACTAAGAATATTAAAAGAAGAACTAAAAGAAAATATTAATTATGTAACATTAGATGATTTAAGTATAAGGGCTTTAGCAATTCAAGACCCAGAGTTGTTTTTTAGAACATATAACTTTCCTCTTATTATAGATGAATTTCAATATGCCCCAAATCTATTATCATATATAAAAATTATTGTAGATAATAAAAGGTTTGAAAACCTAAAAGATAATAAAGTAAAATGTAATGGATTATTCTATTTAACAGGTTCTCAAAACTTTAATTCTATGAATAACATTTCAGATTCACTTGCTGGACGTGTTGCAATACTTGAATTATTTGGACTTTCTAATAGAGAACTTGAGGGGAAAAAAGAAGACATATTTGTTCCAAATATTAATTTACTTGAGAAAAAGGAACATACAAATATGCTTAATACACTAGATTTATATGAAAAAATTATAAAAGGAAGTTATCCTGAAATATATAGAAACCACGATATTGATATTAGAAAATTTTTTGAAACATATATTGCTACATATATTGAAAGGGATATAAGACAATTAATAAATGTACAAGATGAACTTAAATTTTTAAAATTTGTAAGTAATGTTGCTGCAAGAACAGCTCAAGAATTAAATATGACAGATATTTGTAATAGTATAGGTATATCAAATATGACAGGCGATAGTTGGCTTTCTATACTAGTAAATACAGGACTTGTATATTTATTACAACCATATTCTAATAACAACATATCAAGAATTGTTAAAAAGCCTAAAATTTATTTTATGGATACTGGGCTAGCATGTTATTTAACAGGTTATTTGGATGCTAAAACTTTAGAAAATAGTGCTTATAATGGTCCTATTTTTGAAACATATGTTATATCTGAAATAATAAAATCATATACAAATAATGGACTTGATGCAAAAAAATATTTATATTATTATAGAGATAATAATGGAAAAGAAATAGACTTACTAATTTTCTATAACAATGTGGTACATCCTTTAGAAATAAAGAAAAGTGCTAATCCACCAACTGAAGCTATTAAAAATTTCAATATTACAGAAAAATTTGGTGTAAATATAGGAAATGGTGGTATAATTTGTATGAAATCTTCACTATTTCCTATTGATGATAACAATTATTATATTCCAATAGAACTTATATAAATAAAAGAATAAAATGAAATAAATTAAAATTAAATTAAATAAAAAAATAAAAAATAAAAAATAAAAAATAAAATAGAAAAATCATACAATTTAAAGGGACTTAAAAAGTCCCTTTATTTTATAAAATAATAAATTAAATCTGTAACTTTTGTACCTAAAAAACTACAAAAAGCAATATAGTATTCTATTATACTGTCAGATTTTACAAACATTATTATAAATACTGATATTACTATAAAAGGTCCAAATGGTATATATGAATCTTTTTTCATTTTTTTAGTAAGCAATAAAATAATTCCTACTACTGCACCAATAAAAAAAGAAAGTAAGCTTACAACAAGTATATTTTTTACACCAAGAAGTAATCCTAAAGATGCCATTAATTTTACATCTCCAAATCCCATTCCCTCTTTTTTTAATAACAGGCGTGATAAATACGCAATTAAAAAAAATATTCCTCCACCAACAATTGCTCCAAGTATAAAATCAAATATATTTTGAATATTAAATAATATATTTATTATACTAATAATTATTATATATAAATGTGCTTCATCAGGTATTAATGTAATTTTATAATCTATGCTAAATACAATTAATAAAATAGGTATTATACTAATGTATATATATGTTAATATTTGATTACCATTTAAAAAATATATTAAATTAAAAAGTAAAATATTTATTAATGAATATTTTATATCCATTTTAAAATCTTTTTTTAAATTTTTAAAAAATTCCTTGTAGTTTATTTTTTCTAAACACAAAGGAATTAAATTTTTTTCTATATGTTTTGCACATTGTCCACATATTATTGCAATTATTGTTAAAATAATATGAAAAACTATATTCATTTTTTAGTTTCTCCTTTTTTCTTATAATAATGACTTAATATAATCTTTTCAAAAGGTCTTTTTATTTTACTTAAAATTATTTCTTTTTTATTTATTGGTTTTACAAGTATTGTCTTTATTCCAAATCTATTACCACCACATATATCTGTAAATAATTGATCTCCTACCATGAGTATGTTTTCTTTGTCTACTTTCATTTCATCAATTATATATTTGTATCCCTTAAGAGCAGGTTTACGTGCTTTATAATAATACCTCATACCTAATTCTTTTGATACTTTCTTTACCATTGTTTCAGATATAGAATTACTTATAATATATACTTTTATTTTTTTTGCCTTAACTTCTTTAACCCATTTTTTTAGTTCTTTACTATATCTTCCTTTATTATCTATTAATGTATTGTCCATATCAATAAGTATTAATTTTATATTATTTTCCTCTAATAATTCATAGGGAATATTCTCAACTCTATCAAATGTATATGTAGGATAAAATTTTTTAAAAAATAAAGAGATTTTACTTTGTGATTTATCTTTATTCTTCATTTTTTACTCCTTTACTCTTATATATTACTATATTTATATCTGTTTTGCAATATTTTATATTTATTTTTAGTAATAGATTTTCTTTTGAATATATTTTAAAAATGGTAAAATTAATTGAACGAAAAAGATAAAAAAAAGACACATAAGATTACTTATGATACAATGTTAATTGAGAAAAAGTATCGGAGGTAATCAAATGTGTCAAAATAATTATACTACAAAAAATAAAAAATTCAAGCATATAAATTATGTAGAAAGAACTCTATAAATTGCAATATATTTTTAGTTTTTGCTTTTATTTTGTATTTTTTTATGTTATAATTTATTTAGTTTTTTTGAAAGGATGTATGATTATGAGTGAAAAAAACATGAATATATATGATGTACTAAAAGAAAGAGAATTAATTAAACAAATAGCTTTTGAAGATGAATTCAAAGAAATGGTTAAAACTGAAAAAACTCATGTATACCTTGGTATAGATCCAACTGCTGATAGTATACATATAGGTCATTTTATACCTCTTATGATGATGTCATATTTTCAAAAATGTGGTCATACACCTATAATACTTATTGGTGGTGGTACTGCACTTATTGGAGATCCTAGTGGTAAAACAGATATGAGAAAAATGCTTACACCAGAGGATGTTTCAAGAAATGTTCAAAATATTATTAAACAAGTAAGTAGATTTGTATCATTTGAAGGTGAAAACAAGGCTATAATTGTAAATAATTCCGAATGGATTTTAAATTTAAACTATATGGATTTTATTCGTACATATGGTGTACATTTTAATGTTAATAGGATGCTTTCTGCTGAATGTTATAAACAACGTATGGAAAAAGGACTTACTTTCTTTGAATTAAATTATATGCTAATGCAAAGTTATGATTTCCTTAAATTATTTGAAAATGAAAACTGTAAAGTTCAAATTGGTGGAGATGACCAGTGGTCTAATATGCTAAGTGGTGTTGAGCTTATACGTAAAATTCATAAAAATGGTAGTTTTTGTGTTACTTGTCCTCTACTTCTAAATGCTGAAGGTAAAAAAATGGGTAAAACTGTTAGTGGTGCTCTATGGTTAGATGCTAAAAAGACTTCTCCTTATGAGTTCTATCAATATTGGAGAAATATCCAAGATTCAGAAGTAAGAGATGTTTTAAAAATGTTAACTTTTCTACCTATGGATGAAGTAAATAGACTTTCTTCTCTTGAAGGTGAAAAAATAAATGAAGCAAAGAAAATAGCTGCTTTTGAAATAACAAAACTTATACATGGTGAAGAGGCTGCTCTTTCTGCTAAGAAAACTTCTGAAAATTTATTTGAAAATTTAAACAGTAGCGATAATATGCCATCAGAAAATTTATCCTCTGATGAACTTGATATGCAAATTTTAGATTTATTAGTAAGAATAAAGATTGCACCATCTAAAGGACAAGCTAAAATTCTAATTGAACAAGGTGGAATTTCAATAAATGATGAAAAGATAACTGACATTAGATATGTTGTTACAAAAGATTTATTTAAAGATAATTATATTATTGTAAAAAAAGGTAAAAAGACATTTGTAAAAGTAACTATATAATTTGATTTTTTCCAACAGGCTATATGCTTGTTGGTTTTTTATGCCCATTTTCATCTAAATCTGTGAATTGACACAAATATTTTAATATGGTATAATTTTTTCATTAAAACTTTTATTTCTTAAATAATTTTAAGGAGGACAAAATGTTTACACTTGAATATCTAAAAGAAATTCACGAAATAAAAGATTTGTTTATAGTTCCATCTCAACTTTTACAAAATAATTATATCGACGATAATGATTTTTTAACACTTACAACAAAAGAAAGAAGCGTATTTTTATTAAGTGGATTGGGACTTTTTTCTGAGGATGCTATAATATTATTATTTAAGAAAGTAAAAGCTACAAAAAGAGATTTTAATTTAGTTTTGCTTTATGCTATTGTTCTAAAATATTATAACTTGATAGATTTTTTATTACAATCAGATATAGACCTTACTTATGTAATTGATAAAGAAAGATCTGGAACATTAATAGATATTTGTTTTGCCGCATTTTTACATAATAATATTGATTTGTCCGATTTAAACAAGGTTATTGAAATTTATGCAAGAAAAAATATAAAAATAAAAAATTTCAACTTTTCCTATTATATAATTGACGATATTGTTATTGCAAGTGATTCTTTTATTCGGGAATATTTAGTTAATGGAGAGGCATGTTTTAAAACCTTTCAAAAAAGTTTAGGAATGTGCCAGAGTTTTTGGGATTTGCAATATTATCCTACATTTAAAAAAACTGATTGTATTAATTTTATAAAAAATAATTTTAAAGATAAAATGCAAGAAGCAAGTTTTCTATTTTCATTAACTGAAAATGAAATTCAAGAAATGTTTGTTTAACAAAAACCCAGCCTTTTAACTGCTGGGTATTCTTTTATATATATGATATTAATATATCTATATTTCCTTCTATTTCATATTCTCCTAACATTGCAGGTATTAAAATACTTTCTCCAAGTTTTAACTCATATTCTTTTTGATTTTTCTTTAAAATTCCGTTTCCTTTAACTATATTTAATATTTGAAAACTATCTTTATTTGAAGAATAAAAAAATTTTCCATCTATTTTTACTTTATCTACATAGAAATATTCATTATGACATAGATTATATATTTTATTTTTGCACTCTTTATCTTTTACTGTCTCTCCCCTACTTTTTATATCTACAACTTCTTTTGCTTGTTTTAAATGCAGTGGTCTATTTTCATCATTTCTATTCCAATCATATACTCTATATGTTATATCACTATTTTGTTGTATTTCACAAAGTAGTGTATTTTTCATTATTGCATGTATTGTTCCTGCTTTTATACATATTGTATCTCCTTTATTTATACTAAGATATTTTAAATGATTTATTATTTCATTTTCAGTTAAATTAGAAAATTCTTCTTTTGTAGTTATATCCTCTTTTAATCCACATATTATTTTTGCATCTTTTTTGCAATCTAATATATGCCATAATTCTGTTTTACCTACACCATTTTCTAATTTTTTTGCATAAAAATCATTTGGATGTACTTGAACAGATAAATTCTCATTTGCATCTATATATTTTACAAGAAGTGGAAATCTATCTAAGTCTTTTGTCTTTGTTCCAAATATTTTTACCCTATTTTCTTTTTCTTGAAATAATTTTGATAAAGTTTTTCCTTCATATTCTTTATTTAATATAACAGTATCTCCATTTTGATTTGCTGATACCTCCCATGATTCTCCAATTTGTATTTTTGGTATATTTTTTAATTTTTCACTAATATTGTAACCGCCCCATACATTATGTTTATATATTGCTTTTAAAAAAATTGGTTCCATAATCTCCTCCATTTGTCTACGTACATTATATCATAAATATTATTTTTCATACACTTTTTTGTATATTAAATAAAAAATAGTAAATAATATTTTTAGGTGATTATATGGATGAAATTGATTTATTAAAAGAGATTAATAAAAATTCTCAAACAGGTATTGATGGTCTAAATTTTACTCTTGATAAAGTTAAAAATGAAGATTTAAAGTCTCTCCTTTATAACGAGAAAGATGAATACCAAAATATCTATGATAGGACTAAAGAGTTACTTGAACAAAAAAATCATAAATCTGAGGAAACAACACCTATGCAAAAGATGATGTCTTGGATGGGTATTGAAATGAATACACTTATTAACAAAAGTAACTCTCAAATTGCAGAAATACTTATACAGGGAAATAATATGGGAATTATTAAAGGAAGAAAATTACTAAACAATATGCAATTTGATGATATTCAAATAAAAAATATACTAGCTGATTTTGTAAGACTTCAAGAAAAAAATGTTGAAGATTTAAAAAAATATTTATAATTTTTAGGGTAATATTTTTACCCTATTTTTTTGTCTGTTTATACTCTTCCCTAGTTTATACAAATACTACAAACATTGTATAGTAGTATATGCGTAAAATACACATTTTACGCATAAATTTAAAAGCCTAAATTACATAAAAAATATAAATTAGGGGGAGTTAAAATGAGTAGTATAACAAATGAGGAAACAGATTTAGATTTCACAGATGTTAAACAACCATTGGATACACAAAAAGACAATATAATAAAGTTTGAATATCCTAAGGAAAGTATAGGTAAAACTAACAAAAAATACAATCTATTTAAAAGGATGGCAGACATTGTTATATCTTCTCTTGCTTTAGTAGTTTTATCACCTGTTTTTTTTATAACAAGCATTGCTATAAAAATAGACTCAGAAGGACCTGTAATATTTAAACAAAAAAGAATTGGAAAAGATGGAAAGTTATTTAACATATATAAATTTAGAAGTATGTCAGCAAATAATAACGCATCAGATTTAAGTGTACCAGATAAATATACAGGAATAGGAAAATTTATTAGAAAGACAAGTATAGATGAATTACCACAATTAGTAAACATACTAAAAGGAGATATGTCAATTATTGGACCAAGACCATGGACACCAATGTATTATGAAAATATGACAGAGGAACAAAAACATAGATATGATGTACTACCTGGTATAACAGGACTTGCTCAAATAAATGGAAGAAATTGTGCAAGTGTAATAGATAGAATAAACTATGATTTGGAATATGTGAATAATTATAGCTTTAAATCAGACGTAGATATAGTATTTAAGACTTTTTCAGTATTGCTTTGTAAAGAAGGCGAAGATGGCGGAAAAGGAACAGTACAAAATGATATGGATGAGCTAAGGAATCAAAATATAATAGAAAATTATGATAACAAAAATATTGTTGACATTAAATAAATTTAAAAATAAAGATAGAGGTGAGTATTATTAAGATACTAGTTGTATGTCAGCACTACTTTCCAGAACCTATGAGAATAACAGATATATGTGAAGAATTAGTAAAAATGGGACATAAGGTAGATATAATAACTGATGTTCCAAATTATCCTATGGGGAAAATATATAATGGATATTCATTATTTAACAATAAAGATATACAGAGAAATGGTGTTAATATAAAAAGATGTTTTACTATACCGAGAAAAAAAGGAACTATAATGAGAATTTTAAATTATTATAGTTTTTCTATATCATCTTCTATTTATGCAAGAAAAATAAAAAAAGACTATGATATAGTATTTGTTAATCAACTATCACCTGTTATGATGGCAAACGCAGGAATTAAATATAAACAAAAGAGAAATAAGAAATTAGTACTGTATTGTTTAGATTTATGGCCAGAAAGCTTACTTATAGGTGGTATTAAGAAAGATTCAATTGTATATAAATTTTTCCATATGATTTCAAAAAAAATTTATAAAAAATGTGATAAAATCTTGATTTCATCAAGATTTTTTAAAGACTATATGAAAAAAGAATTTGATATTGATGACAATAAAATTGAATTATTGCCTCAATATGCAGAATCTATTTTTACTCCAGAAACTTGTAAAAAAATGCCAGATGATAAAGTAAATATAGTCTTTGCTGGAAATGTAGGAAAAGCACAAAGTATAGACACAATAGTAAATACAGCAGAAAAATTAAAGAATGTTGAAAAATTATATTTTCATATAGTTGGCGATGGAGTAAAATATCAATTTTTAAAAGAAAAAATCAATGAATTACATTTAGATAATGTAAAAGTATATGGAAGAAAAGATATAAGTGAAATGCCTGTTTTCTACAAAATGGCAGATGCAATGCTTGTCACATTAAGTGGAGACTCTTTCGTTTCAGAAACATTACCTGGTAAAATTCAAACATATATGGCAGCAGGTAAACCAATAATTGGGGCTGCTAATGGAGAAACTAAAATCGTAATTGAAGAAGCAAAATGTGGTTTCTGTGGAAGTGCAGATAATGCAGATGAATTAGCAGAAAATATACTTAAATTTATAAATTGTGAAAATAAAGAAGAATTAGCAATCAATTCATATAAGTACTATGAAAAAAATTACTCTAAAGAAAAATTTTTAAATAAATTAGTTGAAGAGTTAGAAAAAACAAGGGAGGAAAAGTAAATGAGCGTTTTTAAAGATAAGACATTATTAATAACAGGAGGGACTGGTTCTTTTGGAAATGCAGTTTTAAAAAAATTTTTAAATACGGATATTGGTGAAATTAGGATATTCTCTCGTGATGAGAAAAAGCAAGAAGATATGAGAATTAAATATAAGAATGACAAAATTAAATTCTATATAGGAGATGTTAGAGATTACAGAAGCATTGATGATGCTATGGACGGAGTTGACTATATCTTTCATGCTGCAGCTTTAAAGCAAGTACCTAGTTGCGAATTTTATCCTGTACAAGCTGTTAAAACTAATATTTTAGGAACTGAAAATGTTTTAGAGGCAGCTATAAATCATAATGTAAAGAAAGTTATTGTATTATCAACAGATAAGGCTGCTTATCCAATCAATGCTATGGGTATGAGTAAAGCTATGATGGAGAAAGTTGCTGTAGCTAAAGGAAGAGATTTAAGACCAGATCAAACAGTTATTTGTAGGACAAGATATGGAAACGTTATGGCTTCTCGTGGAAGTGTAATACCTCTATTTTGTGAGCAAATAGCTGAAGGAAAACCATTAACAATAACAAATCCAGATATGACTAGATTTATGATGACTTT
>CANQPW010000042.1 GCA_947625855.1 uncultured Clostridia bacterium
ATGTAAATGTAATAGAATAGGTATTTATATATACCTATTTTTTTCTTTTTATGATATAATAAATATTACTTGGGGGTATATTATGTATTATAATGAACATGTAAAAGAAATAGTATCAAAGATACCATTTGAACCAGGAATCTATATGATGAAGGATGAAAATGGTACTATTATATATGTCGGAAAAGCAATTTCTTTGAGAAAAAGGGTAAGACAATATTTTCAAAAAACAAATAAATCTGCAAGAATTGAAAAAATGGCATCTCTTGTACGAGATATATCATATATAGTAACTAAAAATGAAGTAGAAGCATTAGTTTTAGAATGTAATTATATAAAAGAACACAATCCAAAATTTAATGTAATGTTAAAAGATGATAAAACTTATCCGTATATAAAAATTACAATAAAAGATAAGTATCCAATTATATATGTAACTAGGACTATGAAAAAAGATGGTTCATTATATTTTGGACCATATACCAATGTTGGTGCAATGCGAGAAGTCCTAAGGACAATTAAACAAATATTCCCAATAAAAAGATGTAAGTATAATCTAGAAAAAAAGAAAGTAACTTCCCCTTGTCTTTATTATCATATAGGAAGATGTTTAGGACCTTGTATAAATGATATAAACCTTGTGCAATATCACGATATGATTGAACAAGTATCACTATTTTTACAGGGAAAGACAAAACAGATAAAAGAGGTACTAAAAGGGCAAATTGATGAGGCAATTGAAAAATTAGAATTTGAAAAAGCAGCTATATTAAAACAAAGGCTTGATAATATTGATAAAATAAGTGATAAACAAACAGTTGCAAATTTAAACGAAAATAGCACGGATATTTTTGGTTATGTTTTATATGAGAATATATTACATATACAGGTATTTAAGATAAGAGATTACAAAGTAGTATTACACGATAATATTGAAATAAAAGATGTAGTAAAAGAAGATGTAGAGGAGACACTAAGTCAAGTTATTTCAGCATATTATATTGAAAATAACGATACCCCAAAAAAAGTATATGTAAAAATTGATGAAGAAAAAGCAGAAGTTTTAAATGGCTTTTTTGTGGCAAAAGATATAAAATTACAAGTATTATCACCAAAAAAGGGTGAAAAATTAAAACTAATAGAAATGGTTGAAAATAATATACATATTAATATAGAGGATAAGAAAAATAACGTAGTAGATGAATTATCTGATATAATAGGTTTTGAAAATCAAATAGATTCAATAGAGTGTTTTGATATTTCAAATTTAAGAAATGAATATATTGTTGGATGTATGATTAGATTTGAAAATGGAAAACTAAATAAAAAAATGTATAGAAAATTCAGAATAAAAAGTACACTTACACAAGATGATCCAAAATGTATGTATGAAGTGCTTACAAGAAGATTAAAACACGCATCTGATTGGCCACTTCCAGATATATTTTTAATAGATGGTGGAAAAACGCAACTTTCTATGGTAAAAAAAGCTATGCAAGATACAGATGAATATACAAATTTTTATGGTATGGTTAAAAATGATAAACATAGAACAAGAGGATTAATAGATGAAAAAGGACAAGAATATGATTTAACAGAACACAAAGCAGTTTTAAACTTTTTAACTTTTCTTCAAGATGAAATTCATAGATTTACTATAACTTATCACAGAAAATTAAGAGATAGTGTAAAACTAGAAAAAGGCAAGGTATATAAATCAAAAAAATAGAATATTAAGGTATTTAAGGCAAGATGAAAATTCTTGCTTTTTTTCTTTTTAATACTACTAAAATATAAAATACTTTTATTGAAAATATTTAAAAATATGATATAATAAAATCGTAGAAATTTGGAGGATATAATGATATTTTCAAAATTAAAAGAAAACTTAAAGAAAACAAAAGAGGCATTAGATATAAAAATTAGTAATGTGTTTGCTAGTAATAAAGATATTAATCAAATAATTGATGATATTGAAGAAACTCTTATATTATCTGATGTTGGATTTAATACAAGTACAAAAATTTGTGATAAATTAAGAGAAGATTTAAAAAAGCAAGTAGATAAAAGTGAGAATGCAATAAAAGAATTATTAAAAAAAGAAATGGAAAATATATTAAATACAGCAAATATTGAGGAATATAACAGTTTAAATTCAAATGAAAAACAAGTCTTACTTATTGTTGGTGTAAATGGTGTTGGAAAAACAACATCAATAGGAAAGCTTACTAAACTTTATCAAAAAAATGGTAAAAAAGTATTACTTGCAGCAGCAGATACTTTCAGAGCTGGAGCAATTGACCAACTTGATATATGGGCAAAACGTTCAAATGTAGATATATGTTTAGGAAAAGAAATGCAAGAGCCTGCATCAGTAATATATGATGCCACAAAAAAATTTCAAGAAGGAGATTATGATGTATTGATATGTGATACAGCAGGAAGGCTTCATAATAAAAAAAATCTGATGGACGAGCTTGAAAAAATGAAAAGAATAATAGATAAAAATGTACCAAATGCAAGACATGAAGTTTTAATGGTACTTGATAGTACAACAGGACAAAATGGTGCAATACAGGCAAAAAGTTTCTTTGAGAGAACAAATGTAAATGGAATTATTTTAACAAAGTTAGATTCAACATCAAAAGGTGGTGTAGTATTTAGCATTGTAGATGAGCTTAAAATCCCTATAAAATATGTTGGTGTTGGTGAACAAATTGATGATATAGAAATTTTTGATGCTAAATCTTTTGTAGAAGCAATTGTATAATTATGTAGCATATAATGTTTGTAGAGGTGAAAAGATATTGAATATATATAGTGAATTAGAAAATATTATACAAAAAGAAAATATAAAATATAATGAAAGTATGAAAAATTATACAACTATGAAAGTTGGAGGACCTTGTGATTGTTTAGTTTTACCAGAAAGCGAAGAAGAAATAAGAAAGGTAATTAAGTATGCAGATGATAAAGGTATAAACTATTATGTAGTAGGAAATGGAAGTAATTTACTTGTATTAGATGAAGGATATAAAGGTCTAATAATTAAAATTTCAAATAAGTATGGAAATGTAAAAATTGATGGACAAAAAATAATAGTAGATTCTGGTTTAAGTGTACCAAAACTTGCACAAATAGCTAAAAAGAATGAATTATCAGGCCTAGAATTTGCGTGTGGTATACCAGGTACTGTTGGCGGTTGTGTTCGTATGAATGCAGGAGCTTATGGTGGTGAAATGAAAGAAATTGTGGAGTCAGTAAGGTATATTGATGAAAATTGTAATATTAAAACAATTTTATCAAAAGATATGGAATTTTCATATAGACACAGTATATTTACTGATAATCCTAAATGGGTAATTTTATCTGTTACATTTAATTTAAAAAAAGGAAATATAGATGAAATAGAAAAAATTATGAATGAAAATTCTCAGGCAAGAATTTCAAAACAACCACTTGAATATCCAAATTTTGGTAGTGTATTTAAAAGACCAGAAGGATATTTTGTTGGAAAACTAGTTCAAGATAGTGGACTTAAAGGAAAACAAATAGGTGGTGCACAAGTATCAGAAAAGCATACAGGATTTATTGTAAATAAAGGCGGAGCAACTTGTAAAGATGTATTAGATTTAATAAAACTTATTCAAGATACGGTGTATGAAAAATTTGGAGTAAATTTAGTACCAGAAGTTGAAATAATTGGAGGAAAAATGAAATGAGAGCAATATTAGAGTGGTTAAAGCCAGGAGCTAGAGTAAAAAGATATATAGTTATGCAAATTGTATCAATAGCATTATTTATATTTTGCATTGTTACTTTAAAATCTACATATGATTTGTCATTAAAAATGCTTGTTGCATACATTGCACTTACAACAATATCTATTTTTGGTATAATATTTTCATTTATATTAGCACAAAGAAATATATTATTTGTATCTTTGAAAAATATATCAAAAAAGAATAAAAGTATACGTGTAAAGAAATTATTGTATGGTGATCCAGAATTAAAGAAAGGACCAAAAATAGTAGTAATAGGAGGAGGCAGTGGACTTCCAAATTTACTTAAAGGTCTAAAAGAATATACATCAAATATTACAGCAGTAGTTAATGTTTCAACAGATGATTATACACTTACTTCTGCAATTTCAGGTGTAGAAGAAGTAACACCTGGTGATATAAGGAAATGTATAGCAGCCTTATCTACTTCTGAATCAGAAATAGGAAGATTATTGACATATCAAAGTAGAGAAGATTTAATAAATAATAACTATTCAATAGGTAACTCAATAATTACAGCTTTAATTGATATAACAGGAAGTTTTCCAAAAGCAATAGAAAAATTATCAGAAATATTTAATATGCAAGGAAAAATATATCCTGTTACAACTGATGATTTAATTCTTTGTGCTGGTTTAGAAGATGGAGAAGTTGTAGTAGGAAAAGATAATATAATTGATAGAGTAAAAGAGACAAAAAGTCCTATTAAACAAATTTTCTTAAAAAATGGTAGTATAAAAACATTACCTGATGTTGTTGAATGCATAAAAAACGCAAATGTTATTGTATTAGGACCAGGTTCACTTTATACATCTGTTGCATCAAACTTTTTATTTGAAGATGTATCAAAAGCGATTATAAAGTCAAAAGCAAAGAAAGTATATATAGCAAATATTATGAATCAGCCAGGACAAACAGATGGATATACTCTTGCAAGATATATAAATGAAATAGAAAGATATATTGGAAAACACATTTTAGATTATGCTATTGTAAACAATGGTGAAATAACTGATGAGATGATAAAAGACTTTAACCAAGAAGACTCAACACCTGTAAAGATTGATTTGGAAAATATACAAAATAGGGCAATATCAGTTGTTCAAGAAGATTTGGTACTTACAGCTAAGAACGCTATAATACATGATAGTGAAAGAGTTGCAGAAATAATTATGGCAATTACAAAAACTAAAAAAATTGGTGACTTAAATATAGTAAAAATAAAAAAGAAACACTTAAAAAATGAAAAAAATATTGCTGAGAAGGCTAGTTTTAAAGAAAAATATAAAAGTTTAAAAAATGAAAAAGAAAAAATGAAAAACGTAGAAAGAAAAATATCTAAAAAAACTAATACAAATAAGGAGATAAAAATAAGTGCGAAATCTGATGCCACAATAGATAGAATAAAGAAAAAGATATCAAAGGAGTAGATAATTTTATGTATAGATACAAAAGAGGAATTAATAGTTTAGATAAAGCTAAACAAATTGAATATGCTTTTTCAGATAATGCATCAACTTGTTTTTCTATGTCTGGTTGTTTAGAGTTTAAAAAACCATATAATGGTATATATATAAAAAATGGAAAAGTAATGCTTGCACAACTAGTTGAAAAAATTGAGGTAAATGATAAAGTATATAAAATGACAGAGCTTACTACATCTGTTCAGAATTTATCTTGTGACGAATACATAACAGGTATAGATTTGGAAAAGAATTTTTTTGAATATGATATAGGAAGTGTATCTTATTCAAAAAAGATGGCATTTGAAAATAAATCCGATTTATTGTGTATTGAATATAATATAAAAAATAAAGAGGAAAATCCAGCTAAATTTCAAATAATACCAATGATAACATATAGAGATTTTTATAATATGAAAAATTCTTCTATGTTAAAGTTTAATCAAAGAGATATTGATGATGGTGTGGTAATAAGTCTTAGTGTATTAGACCAAGAAAGCATAGTATTAAAATCTACTGAAATGGAATGGATAAAAGAACCTCAAAATTTAACTAATGTAAAACATGAATATATAAATGAAGATTGCACAAAAGAAATATATACAGAAGATTTGTTATTATGTGGAAGATTTGAAACTACTATAAAAGGCTTTGAAACAAAGGTTATAAAATTATATATTTCAAGTAAAGAAATGGATGCAAAGGAAATTAGTCCAGAAAATATATTTTATGAAAATGATAGAAAAATTAGTCAAGCAACTTATGGAATAGATGAAAATTTTGTGGAATTAAAAGAACTTGCAATATCTATTAATAATCTGTCATCAGATAATATACTTATGCCATATATACCATATAGAAAAAATTATGATGATATATTAGATGTTCAAAAAAGAAAAGAAAATATGCGTGAATTAAGAAAAGATTTAGATGATTTAATTGATATTGTACGTGCTATTGAAGGACAATATATTTCTTTTGGAAAAATACAGGAAGCTAGAAGAACATTGATGAAAATAAAACAATATATTGAAGCATATAAAGATTTTGAAATAACTGATATTTATGACTATAAAAAATATACGTTATTAAAACTTTGGTATATTGAAAGTGTAAATAGGATATTACAAAAAGAAAATAAAATAGAGTTATATATTGATTTTGTAAAAGAAATTATATACTCTGTATTAGATGAAAAGTCATATCAAAAATTATTTGACGATATTGAAATAGTTGCACTAACATATAATGCCATAAAAATATATGTAAATATGTTAAAATGGATTGGCGAAGAAGATGTAAAGATGGAAGATGCAGAAAAATATCTTCAAGATTTGATAGTAAATAAATTTTGGTGTGAAGATAAAAGGATTATGAAAAGAAACTTAAATGACAAAGAACCTTGTGCAAATGTTGAAATGATATATACATTAAGTCTTTCATATCCATGTGTTGTAGATACAATGCCAATTAAACTACTTGATACTATATTTAAGGAACTTTATACACCTTATGGACTTAGAATGGTATCAAAAAATAGCAAACAAAATGATGGACTTATATATCCTAAATATATGGCTCATTTTGTAAAAGCAAATTTAAGGCAAAATGGGGTAACTCGTGCATCACAAAAAATTGCATATAATCTTGTAAAAGAACTTTTGCAAGATGTAGGTAAATATGTAAATGGTGGTATAAAAAAAGTATATAATGAAAAGGGAATAAATATTGATAGTGTAGCATATGACTTGCTTACAAATGCAGAAATTATAAGGTTATATAATATGCTTACATAAATTAATGATAAGAGGTAAAATATGGTAGTACTTGGAATAGACCCAGGATTTGGAAGAGTAGGATATGGGATTATAGATTATACAAAAAATAAATATAAAGTTATTGAATATGGTTGTATATCTACTGAACCTAATAGTGATTTTCCAAAAAGATTAAAAAAAATTGAACAAGATTTGGTAGAAATTATATCAAGGTATAAAATTGATGCTTCATCAATAGAAGAATTATACTTTAATACCAATTCTAAAACAGCAATTAAAGTAGCAGAGGCAAGAGGAGTTATACTAAATACTCTTGAAACAAATAATATACCTATATATGAATATACACCACTTCAAGCAAAACTTGCAATTGTTGGATATGGTAGAGCAGATAAACCTCAAGTAAAAAATATGGTAAAAAAATTCTTAAATTTAGAAAATATGCCAAAATTAGATGATACAACTGATGCTCTTGCAATAGCCATTTGTCATACACATTCTTGTAGGATAGGTTCATACATAAATGTAACTAAAAAGTAAAAAAATTAATATAATACACTAACTTTGTAATGAAGGAGGTGTATTTTTTATGTCAATAGGACTTGCATTAAGTGGTGGTGGAGCAAAAGGAGCAGCACACATTGGGGTTTTGCAAGCATTAAAGGAAGAAAATATACAAATTGATTATATATCCGGAACAAGTAGTGGAAGTATTGTAGCATCCCTTTATGCCGTGGGATATAATCCATTTAATATATATGATTTATTTGATGCATATTGTTCTCATATTTTTGATTGTGATAAAAAACTCCCATTTAGGCTTGCAGGTACTTTTTTTACTGGCAGGGTCTCTATAAAAGGACTAGCAAAGGGTGATAAATTGGAAAAATTTTTAAAGATGTATTTTGCTAAAAAAGGTGTATATGATATATCAGATGTGGAATTTCCTCTTGCTATTCCAACAGTAGATTTAACTAGTGGTGAAGAAGTATATTTTTTAAGTAAATACATAGATGGAGAAAGTAGAAGTAATGGATATGATGATTTACCATCATATATATATTCTAGTAATCTTGCATCAATTGTTAGAGCAAGCTCAAGTTTTCCGGCAGTTTTTGAACCTAAGATAATTAATTCTAAAGTACTAGTAGATGGTGGTGTTAGAGTAAATACTCCTGTAACAATTTTAAGAAAAATGGGCGCAGATAAAGTTTTAGCAGTGTGTTTTGATAAAAATGATAATTGTCAGTCTTATACTAAAAATATAATTGGAATTACATTAAAAACTTTTGATATAATGGGACATCAGATAAATGAAGAAGAACTCTTAAAAGCAGATTATATTTTAACTCCAAATGTAGAAGATGTTGGATTACTTGATTGTAGTAAAACTAGAAAAATAATAAATCAAGGATATTATGCTGTAAAAAATAATATTGAAAAAATAAGAGAGAAGCTTTTAACATGATTAGACCAGTACAAAGTATGTACTGGCCTAAAATTTATTTCCCTATAAACATAATGACTATTACATATCCATAAGTATCACTTTCTTCAACTCCAATTCCTACATAATTATATGCATTAGATAATATGTTATACTTATGTGTATCAGATGCCATCCAAGAGTCAAATGCATCTTTTACACTTGGATTTCCAGCTATATTTTCTCCTGCTGTTTTGTAAAGAACACCTGCATTTTTCATCATTTCAAAAGGAGAACCATAAGTAGGGGACGTATGTGAAAAATAGTTATTTTCTACCATATCTTTTGCTTTTGTTTTTGCAGTTGATTGAAGCAAGTCATAAGTCTCAAGTGGTAAAAGTCCATTTTCATTCCTTGTTTTGTTTATAAGAGAAAGTAACTCTAAAGTAGGATCAACAGATGGTGTTTCAATATTTTCATTATCTGTATTATTTTCTTGTGCATCATTTTGATTTGTTATATCAAAAAATGTTACTAAATCTTCCCTTATCATACCAACTAAATTATCCTCTGTTATTGCCATTAAAAAATCATCAATTTTTCCAATTATTTCAAGCCTTGTGCCCGCATTTAACATACCATATGATGAAAAACTTGTACTTGGACCTCCTCTTAAATTAGTGTTGTTTTCATTTACAGTTGCATAATATTTTGAAAAATTCTCATATACTTTTGCATCCTCTAAATTATCTCCTGATATAGTTATATAATCAGATGATATAAGGCCTACTTCATTTGATGGTAGTTGAACAATACTAAAATTTTCAATTGTACCAACTATTTTTAAATTTGTATTTGTGGGTATTACTTTAACAATACTAGAAGAATCTAGATTTGCTTGTTTCCTTAAATTAACATTATCACTTGTTATACCATATTGTGGCTTAAAATTAGTATTAGAATAACCAAATATAGTAGATAGTAAAACAGTCATCAGGATTGTTATTGAAATAATTAAAATTTTTCTTCTTGAAAAAATCATTAAAATCACCTCTTCAAGAATATTTTGTGTAATTTTTTAAATACTATTAACAATTTAGTATAATTTGTTAAAAAATTCCAAAAATAAAAATAGAGGTGAAAAAATATGCAATTTGCAAATGGTAATATATATTGGAGAGAAAAAACGAAAATAAAAAACACATATCCATATCTTACTCATAACACATATTGTGATGTATTGATTATAGGAGGAGGAATAACTGGAGCTATAACTGCGTATTTCTTAGCAAAAGAAGGACTTGAAGTAGTTGTTGCAGAAAGAAATATTTTTGGCTTTGGTACAACTCTTGCTACTACTGCATTACTAGAATATCAACTTGATCTAAATATGTATAAACTTGAAAAGTTATTAGGCGAAAATACAGCAAAAAAAATATACAAATTATGTTTTGATGCAATAGGTAAAATAGAAGAAATTAGTAAAGAAATGAATAAAAAAGATAATTTTAAAAGACAAGATTCTATGTATTTTAGTAATAAATTTATGCAAAAAGCTAATATGTCAAAGGAATATAGTTTGAGGAAAAAAGCAGGATTTGATGCCTTGTTTATAGAAAAACATGATACAATTAACTTAAATAGTGCAATACTTACAAAAGGTGCAAGTGCAGTCTTTAATCCTTATGAATTTACACAAGATTTATTTGCATATTTAAATAGATTTGAAAATGTATCAGTATATGAAAATACAGAGATTATAGATATATATCCAAAATATGATAATGTAATTTGTAGAACAGATAATGATTTTAAAATTGTATCAGGCAATGTAATTTTTACATCAGGTATAAATACTTTAAAATATATAAATATTCCAACAGATATTTATCAAAAATTTGTTATTGTTTCAAAACCAAATGAAAAATTAAAAAATATGGATATAGATTTTACAGCTCGTGATACCTCAGAACCATATCATAATTTACGTTTTACAAATAGCGGTAGAATTATATTTAGTGGAGAAGATATAAAATTAAGTGATAAAAGATTAGATGAAAAATATATATCTTCTATTGCTAAAAATAAATATAAAAGACTGTATATGGCAGTAGAGAAGACTATTAGTGGTGTTAAAGATATAGATATTGAATATACATTTAATGGGACTTATCCTATGACAAAGGATAGTCTTCCTATTATAGATGAAATACCTAATATGCCAAATTGTTTTTGTAATTTAGGATTTGGTGTAAATGGAATGTTATACTCCGTTATTGGTGCTGATATATTAAAAGATGCAATAAATGGATTTTATACTAAGGATATGTATATGTTTAAAATTAACAGATAAGTCGTATTTGACATTAATTTGTCTATATGATAAAATACGAAAAAAGAAAGGGGAGAGTATGATATTATCATGCGATTGCTATGGAAAAAAATTATAAATTAAAAAAAGAAGATATAAGGGAGTTAATAGATTCAGAAGAAGGATGTATTGCAACTGATAGAATAACAGTAGATGGTGCAAAAGTAGGCTTTATGTATAGAGAAGAACCATCCAAAAAATATCCAGATAGTGGATGGAGATTTCTTGCAGGTGATGAAACACAAGAGTATTTAGATAATGAAAATAATAGTGAAATATATAAGTTAAACACAATATGTAATTATGATCCTGATATAATTCCATATTTAGATTCTGAATATGGTGTTGCTTTTCGTAGAAATAGTCGTGGAAAATTTGTCCCAGATAATGATTAATATTTATATTTGAAAAAAAGTGTGTATTATAGTATAATATAAATATAGTTGCGGATTTAGTTTAGTGGAAGAATAAAAGGCTTCCGATCTTTTGACGTGGGTTCGATTCCCACAATCCGCTCCATAATGCGTTTTCGTCGAACTACTTGTAATTATTGATACAGTTAAGTTTGAAGAAAACAAAAAGTGAATA
>CANQPW010000043.1 GCA_947625855.1 uncultured Clostridia bacterium
CAAGTACAGAAGCCAACCTTAATAATGACACACAATAAAACACTAGCAGGACAACTTTATAGCGAATTCAAAGAGTACTTCCCTGAAAACGCAGTTGAATATTTTATTTCATATTATGACTATTATCAACCAGAGGCATATATTGCATCTACTGATACATATATAGAAAAAGATAGTCAAATAAATGATGAAATTGATAAATTAAGACATAGTGCAACTGCTGCACTCTTTGAAAGAAAAGATGTTATAATAATTGCAAGTGTTTCATCAATATATTCTTTAGGTTCACCAGATGATTATACTAATATGGTATTATCAGTAAGACCTGGTATGAAAAAGAGTAGAGAAGAAGTGTTAAATAGATTAATTGAGATGCAATATACAAGAAATGATATAGAATTTATAAGGGGAAATTTTAGAGTAAAAGGAGATATAGTAGATATATTTCCATCATCAAGTTCTGATGAGGCAATAAGACTTGAATTTTTTGGAGATGAAATTGAAAAAGTAGCTTTGATAGATCCAATTACTGGTAGAATTAAAGCAACATCAAAACATGAATTTATTTATCCAAAATCTCATTATGTAATTCAAAGAGAAAAGATAGAGGAGGCAATTCCTAAAATTCAAAAGGAGCTTGCTGAAAGAATAAAATTCTTTAAAGATCAAGATAAAATTGTTGAAGCATATAGGATTGAACAAAGAACAAACTTTGATATCGAAATGTTAAGAGAAACAGGATTTTGTCAAGGAATTGAAAACTATTCTGCTGTACTTACAGGACGTGCACCGGGAAGCACACCATATACTTTGTTTGACTATTTTGGTGATGACTTTTTAGTTATAATTGATGAGTCACATGTTACTATTCCACAAATAAGAGGAATGTATAATGGTGATAGAGCAAGAAAAGAATCTTTAGTAGATAATGGATTTAGGCTACCATCAGCATTTGATAATAGACCACTTAAATTTAAAGAATGGGAAGCACGTGCAAAAAGAAGAATTTTTGTTAGTGCTACTCCTGCTGAATATGAGGAGGAACATTCAGAGAATTTAGCTGAACAAATAATTAGACCAACAGGTCTTTTAGATCCAGAAATCATTGTAAAACCAACAGAAGGACAAATTGAAGACTTAGTAAAAAATATAAACGAAGTTGTGGCAAGAGGAGAAAGAGTATTAGTTACAACATTAACTAAAAAAATGGCAGAGGAATTATCTAGTTATTTTAGTGATAAAGGAATAAGAGTAAGATATATGCACTCAGATATTGAGGCTTTAGAAAGACTTGAAATAATTAGAGATTTGAGACTAGGAAAATTTGATGTATTAGTTGGAATAAATCTATTAAGAGAAGGATTAGATATTCCAGAAGTATCTCTTGTTGCAATACTTGATGCAGACAAAGAAGGATTTTTAAGAAGTGAAAGGTCACTAATACAAATTATTGGTAGAGCCGCAAGAAATTCACATGGAAAAGTTGTAATGTATGCTGATGAGTTAACTGATTCTATGGATAGAGCAATCCATGAAACAAATAGAAGAAGAAAAATACAAATGAAGTATAATGAAGAACATAATATAACGCCTCAAACTATTATAAAAGATGTAAGAGATAGTATAAAAGCAACATTTGAAGAAGACGAAGCAAAAGAAATAAATGTAAAAAATGGTGAAACAATAGAGGAAACAATAGAAAGACTTACTGAAGAAATGATGACTTATGCAAGAAAATACGAATTTGAAAAAGCAGCATCAATTAGAGATTTTATAGCAGAGTTGAAAAATATGGAAAAATAATAAGTAAAAAGAGTGAACAATTTATTAATTTGTTTCACTCTTTTTTTCCTAAATAGTTATAAAATAAAATGGGGTATCTACATTTGTAGTATTTTTATTTTCTTTTTTATTCTCTATATTAGTAATAAGCTCATATGCTTCTTTATATTTTTTATTTTGGATGAGATTTATACATTCATCTTTATATGTTAAATTTTGAGTAGGTAAGTCTTGATATATTTTATCCTCAAATACATATTTATATTTTTCTAAATTGTTATAGTCTTTAGACCTTGTTATTATTCTCATTAGACTATATATAGCATTTCTTCTACATTGTGTGTAAATAAAGTTCTTTATATCATCATCAATTTTAAAAGTGTTAAGCAAACTTCCTAAATTTAAAAGAAACTCTTTATCAGATGAAAAGAATTTTTCATTAAATTTCTTAGTAGATTGACTTATATGTATTCTATAATTATATATAGATACAGGAATATATTTTACGTCATTACAATAATTTAGAGTAGAGATATTAAATATCATATCTTCACCACAAATAATGTTAGTATTAAATAAAATATTATTTCCTTTAATTATTTTACTATTATATATTTTTGAACAAGGACTTGAAAAGTTGCCAATAACTAAATCAATTCTAAGTGTATTTTTTAGCATAGCTTCTTTGGTTTTAAGTAGTTTTTGATTTTCTAATGTATAATCTTTACTAATATACAATATATCATGATTTTCTAATAATGATGGTGAAACATCATTATACCAATTAGGTGATAAATAATCATCTGCATCTACAAACATAATCCATTTTCCAGTACATGCTTTTATTCCGTAATTTCTAGTATCTGAAACACCTGAATTTGGCTTATGTATTACTTTAATTCTTGAATCCTCTTTTGCTAAACTATCACAAATTTTTGGAGTATTATCTGTTGAACCATCATTTATTATAATTATTTCAATATTTTCATCTTTACAAGTTTGAATAGATCTTATACATTCTTCTAAATAATTTTGAGTATTATATACTGGGATGATTATACTTAATATTTTATTCATAAACATACCTCCTACCAAATTATAACATATATCGTCAAAATATGCTATAAATATTTTTAAATTGTAAGTATATTGTTTTTTCAATATTATGTATTCTTATAATAAAATATGACAATGCTTTAAAGTAAGTAAAAAAATATTTTTACAAGTTTGTTTTGAATTTATTTCAAATTTATAACAAATTAGTAATAAAAAGCAAGAAGCTGAATATATAATAATAGAACAATAGATAAAATGGGAGTGATGAAATGGAAGATAAAAAAGTAAATAAAACTATAACAAATCAAAATATTATGATTGAAAATAGGGAAAAAATATCTATCAGTGGAGTAATAGATATACATAGTTTTGATGATGAATTGGTACTTGCCCAAACTGATCTTGGTATACTTACTATAAAAGGTGATGATCTTAAAATGAATAAATTAAATCTTGAAAATAATGAGCTTATTGTTGAAGGAAATATAATGGCAGTAGCATATAGTGATGTAGCAAGTTCTAAGAAAAATGGATTTATGAATAAATTGTTTAAGTAGGGATATAGATTTGAGTGTTACAAATCAGGTTATTGAGTTTATTGAGTTTTTAAATGTTGGAATATTACTTGCTATTATATTTGATTTTTTTAGAGCATATAGAAAGTTTAAAATACCTACAAGTAAAGCTACTATATTTCAAGATATAATATATTTTTTTATAGCAACTATCATTGTAGTTTTAGCTGTTATAAATATCTTAAATTCTAGTTTTAGATGGTATGTTATATTTGCAATATTACTTGGTGTTGCAATACATATTAATAAATTTAGCAAATATGCTATAAAGCTTTTTATGATTTTTTTTAAGGCATCTGAATCAATTTTTGAGTTCTTAGGCATAACAATTTCATTTTATAAGCAAATTGTTACAAAAATATTTAGTTTATTTAAAAAAATTGTAAAAAAATGTTGCAAAAGATTTTTTTATGTGATAAACTTTAGTAAATATAAGTGTAACATCTTACATAAAAAAACTTTTTTAAGTTTGTTTAAACGAAAGAAAAAAGGTTCAGAAGAGGTTAATGAATATGAAACAGAAAAAGTCTAAAGAAAAAAATATTAAGAAAAAAAGAAAAAATATTAATATAATGCATATAATAGGGGTTATATTTTGTATCTATTTTGTATATACATTTTTAGATCAACAAATAAAAATAAACAATTATGACTCACAGATAGAAATGTATGAAACAGACATAGAAGCAAAAAATAAACTAGTTGAATATTATAGTAATCAAAGTGAGAATATTCAATCAGATGAATATATTGAAAGTGTTGCAAGAGAAAAATTAGGTTATGTAAAACCTTATGAAAAAATCTTTATTGATGCAAACAGATGATGTGTTTTATTGCTCATTAAATAGAAAAAATTAAGAGTTTTGGCTCTTAATTTTTTTTCGTTATTTTATATAATTTTACTTCAACATTATTTTCATCATTTTTAACTTTTATTTTTATATCATTTTGTGTGTTGTTTTTAAATTTAAAATCAAGAGATGGGTAACATACTGTTGCATCTTTATCTTTAGGTACATAATATACTCGTCTACTATGTGGATGTCTTTCGGTTATTTCAAGCCCTGCATCAAGAGTAGCATTATATAGTGTGCTACTTAGTTGACAAAGTCCGCCACCTGCTATTTGAATTTTGTTACCTTCTGAATCAAATCCCATTGTCACTTTATAGCCATCAGCTTCTGTCATTGTTCCAACGGTATTTATAAAGGAGAATTCTTCCCCTTGCTTTACAATAGTATCATTTAACTTTGTATTAGCAAGGGAAATATTAAAAATTCTACCTTCATCTTTGTCGTAAATTGTAGTGGTAAAAGCACTTATCTCAACTTCATCTGGAGTTTTGGCAGCATCATTTGATACACTATTATTTGTTCTATTTGTATTATTTGTTTTAGTATCGTTATTCATCATATTTTTAGTATCATCATATATATCAACTGTTGTATTAGTTATACCATTTTTTATATCATTTGTCATATTATTTAAGTTATTTGTTAAATCTCTATCTGAGAAAAATACAACATATAATAAATATAATACTGCAATTGCTATAATAACTATGGTTATTATTAAAGCTATTTTTTCGCCACTATTTGATTCTTTATTTCCCATTTTTAACCTCCTAACTTTGAAATTTACATTAATATTTTGTGATTTTTTGTATAAAATATTCAAAAAATAATTGTAAATAATTGACTTGACATATAATAATAATATATAATGATAAAAATTAAAAAATAAAAAAAATAAATTTATTTTTTTATTTTACTTTTTTTAATAAAGGAGGTAGGCTATGGCAATTAACATCAAAATGACTATTAAGAAAATGGGAAGGACAATTTACAAGATAGAGGTACTAAATGATGACTTAAAATTACTAAATGATATTTTCCCAGATGGTCTATCTATGTCAAATGATGAATTTTGTAACTTTATGGAAGAAAGTATAAACAGTGTAGTTCCAGCAGAAGAAAAGGGAAATGGATATATAAAACTTATTGACTTTTCTTTAGATGAAAATAGTTTAAATGCAACTATGGAACTTGTAGGAAAAAAAGAAGTGGCACTTGCAAGATATCCTAAAGTAAAGCAACATCAATTCTTAGTAGTATTTACTAGAATAGGTGATTGTTTATATTTTGCTAGTCATTTCATTTTAAATGAAAGTAATAAACTTATTAAGTATAGAGGAAAATATTGCATCTATTTTAAAGAGGGCTTGGAATCAAAACTTTATAACTTTGTATGTGAATGTAATGGCAAACTTTTCAGAAATAGCAATAGAATAGATTATATCATAGAGAATTGTGATGTTA
The DNA here is from genome assembly GCA_947625855.1 of uncultured Clostridia bacterium. Classification (GTDB taxonomy): domain Bacteria; phylum Bacillota; class Clostridia; order TANB77; family CAG-465; genus CAG-465. Next base: position 5,732 of record CANQPW010000043.1, read on the forward strand.
TCTTAGATGGCAAAAGTATTCATAACTTACATGAAATATGCTAAAATAAAGGGGAGAGTTAAATTTTAACTCTCCTTTTAAACATGACAAAATAGATTTGCATTTTACATATTTTGATGTTATAATATATTTGTTAAAATTTATAACCGTTCTAATAATTTAGGGAGGAGAATATGGAAATACAAATTGTTAATATTAAAGAAAAAGAAGAATTAAAATGTTTTATTCAAAGTCATACAAAAAATAGTATATTTATTATTAAAAATGAAAAATTAGCAAAATGGTATATGGAAAATAATAAAGAGATAGTTTTAAAAGAAATTGAATATAAAAAAGGTAAATATATATATCTTATAACATCTATTAAAAATGAAATTGGAGAGTATTTATATGTAAGACCTAAAAGATTAAATGATATAAATTTTGTTTATTATATAAATACAGAAGAATATCCTGAAAGCAATATGGCAGAATGTATTAGTAATGAAAGAATATCAGAATTTTTAAAAGAAATTGATCCAAGAAAACGTACGTGGAATACTTATTCAAGAAAAACAGATAAAGGTGTGCTATATATTGAGGTAAAGCCTAGATGGGAAAATAGAGAAATGGCTGAGATCAAATTTACAGATACATATATTTCCGTTTTAAATATTGATGAAAAATGGAAAGAATATGTATATAATAGTGTGGTAGAACCATTAATTGAAAAATATTTTAATTAAAAGAAGGTCACAAGATTTAGTGGCCTTCTTTTTAAGCTAAAGTAAAATATTTGGGTTATATTTTTCAAACCAGTTATTAATTTGTATTATATATGCAAGTGTTTGTGGATAAGTCATAAGTTGACCAAATAAGTTTTCTTTTAAATCTTTTCCATGAGTATTAAGTAAATTTTTGATATATTCTACATTTAATATCTCATAAATTTTTGAATTTTTGTTATCTAATATTGTTTTTAATTTAGTTTCTACTAAATTTAGATAATCAGGTGAATATGTTTTTGGAAATGGAGATTTTTTTCTATACAAAACCTCATTTGGTATTTCATCTTCAAAAGCTTTTCTAAGTAAATATTTTTCTATTGGTTCATTTGAATTATTTAATCCAAGTTTCATTTTTGCTGGAAGATTGTATACATATTCAAATATTCTATGATCTGCAAATGGTACTCTTACTTCAAGTGATGTAAACATAGACATTCTATCTGTTCTTTCTACAAGTGTATTCATAAACCATTTTATTGTTAAGTAGTTTATATCTTTAAATCTATTTTCAAAAGTATCATTTTCATCAATGTAGGTTACATTTGATAATGTATCAGAAATGCAGTATTTAACATAATCTTTTATATCATTTTCTTTTAAAATATCTTTTTTTATTAAGTTTGTTCTTAAGTTTTCAGATAATGCCCAAGGAAATCCTGTATGTTCTACTAAATGCTTTCTATAAAACCAAGGATAACCGCCAAATATCTCATCAGAACACTCACCAGATATACATACTTTAAAATCTTTACTTATTTCTTTACAAAAAGCAAGCATTGAACTATCAATATCTGCCATACCAGGTACATCTCTTGCAATTAATGCTTCATCAAGTAATGAAAATAAATATGAATTGTCAATTTTTATTGTTTTATGATTTGTTTTTAGAGAGTCTACCATTATTTTTACAAAATCACTATCTTTTGTTTGTTGATAAATATTTGATGTAAAATCAGTATCATTATTTAGATAATCTATTGAATATGTAGTAAGATCTAAAATATTATCTTTTGCAATTTTAGTTAATATACTTGAGTCTATTCCACCAGATAACATTGTGCATATTCCTACATCTGATATAAGTTGCCTTTTGCATGAGTCTTCCACCAAATAATGTATTTTTTCTATTGCAGTTTTTTCATTATCATAACATACTTTAGTTTCTAAGTCCCAGTATTTATATGTAAGTAAACCATCTTTATTAATTATACCAATATGTCCTGGCTGTATTTCATATATATTTTTAAAATATGTTTTTCCTGGTGTATGTGCAGGACCTACGCCTATTAATTCAAGTAAACATTCTTTGTCAAAAATTTTTTTAACTTTTGGATGCTCAAGAAGTGCTTTAATTTCTGATGCAAATATATATGTATTATCCCATACTGTGTAAAATAGAGGTTTTATTCCAAGCCTGTCACGTGCTAAAAATATAGAATTGTTATATTTATCATATATTACAAAGGAAAAAATACCATTGAAAAGCTCTACACATTTTTCTTTATATTCTATATATGCTGTAAGTATTACTTCTGTATCGCTATTGTTATTAAATGTATATCCTTTATTTTTTAAATCATTTTTTATTTCAAGTGTATTGTATAATTCACCATTATATACAATAGTATAAATATTTTCACACTTTTTTATAGACATAGGTTGTGTTCCATATTTTACATCTATTATACTTAGTCTATTATGACCTAAGCAAACATTGTTATCAATATATATTTTTTGCTCATCTGGACCTCTTTTGTATAGTGTTTCATTCATTTTTTTTATTATAGTTTCATCTTTTACTTTTTCGTTATAATTTATATAGCCACAAAAGCCACACATAAAATCACCTCAAGATATTATATGCTAGAAAATTTTTTATTATAATTAATATTAGGTGTATTGAAAAATATATATTAAAATGATAATATATAAATGTAATCTTAAAGATTACAGAGAGGAATATGAAAATTATGGTAACAATAACACGTGAAAGTATGAATAAACTACACACACACACACACACACAGTAGTTCTATAAAGTTAATAAATGAAATAATAAGGGATTTTTATGCCTTGATATATATAAGCTGATACTGAGAGTAGTACCAGCTCTTTTTGCGTGTAAAACCATAAAAAGAACAGGAGGTAAAAATGAAAACAAATGAAGATGGCAAAGACAAAAAAATAAAGAAACATAGAGGACCAAAAAGTAAAATAACAGTATTTCTTATGCTTTTCATCTTTTTGTTATTTGCAACTGTTACAGTAACAATTATAAAAAACAATATAAGTGAGTTTGGTGCATTAGAAAGTGCATATGTACCAAATGAGCTATCAGATAAAATGTATGTAGAAGAAATAAGAGTAGATTCAAGAATAACAGGAACAGCACCATTTAATATAGAAAATGGCGCAGGAAAAGATACTAATGGCACAGATAATATAGTAAGAACTTTTGATGATGTAAAGTATACAGTTGAGGCAACTATTAGACCAAATACAAATGTAGAAGGAGTGGGCCCTGAAACTACTTTTGAAAATGGTGGTGTCATAAAAGTAAAAGCAACATTACCAAGTGGAAGCCAGTTTGTATGGATTGAAGATGCTTGGATGAAGAATGTTAATATAGATGTGGATAATGGAACACTTTATGCAGAATATATATATGAAGCAGGCTCAAGAGTGGCACCGGGAGTACAAAATTTAACATTTACTCTAAGATCAACTGGTATTGTAGCAAATGAGGCTGAAAAACCAACATTTGAAATATGGATGGATGGAAATAAACCAGATGATGCAAATGCGACTGCAAATTCTGCTACTATTTCTGATACAACTCCACTTACTATAACAGGAAGACCTGCATTTAATGTGAGAATTTCATGTTCAGGTAATTACTATCCTTATCAAGATACAAGAGAAGGTCAGATAGGTAAATACACTTTACTTGGCGTAGCAGTATCAATATCACAAGACGATGAAAATTTATCTGACTTTAGAGGCTTGGAATTTCCAACAGGCAAATTTAGTGTAGATGTAGATTTAAACTATGCATACAGGAATGCTTCTACTCCTGATTTTGTAGAAGCACCAGAGAATAATAGTAGAATTGTAGTAATAGATGCTACACCAAATGGTGTTGTACGAAGTGATAAATATATACCTGCTTGGGCAGATCTTTCAATACATGATAATCCAGGTGGAAAAAGGTTACCAGGGTGGAATTATAGTCAGTGTGTTTATGATTCTGGTGACATCACAGCTACGGTAGCAGGTGGTATATTAACTATAAACTTTGAAAACTTCAAAACTGATGGTGATTTTCCAATAGGTTACTATGCTTCTGCACCTGGTGCAAAAGAAATAGCAGATACTGATGGGTATTTTGCATCAGCGCTTGTCCAGCTTTTTGCACCAAATGTTACTGGTGAATCTGAGGATGGATCACTTACTGCTACTTTAAAAGAAGCAAGATATACAACAGTTACAACTCCTAATGGAAGAATTGTAAATGATGGAGAAAACTTTAATGATGTTATTTTAAGCGATAATGCTTGCAATAGATATCTACCATATAGGCCAGAGGGTGGAATTTCTGATAGTACTAGGGTTTATGATGCCGGTATACATAATGAAATTAATACATTTTTCTATTCAGGTGATGCCTATGTATCTTTAGGTCAACAGTTTGCTGTTTGTAATTGGGTTTCTATAACATCATATCCTTGGAAATCAGTGGAGCGTTATATTTGCTGGGACGCAACAAAGTTTAAAATTACAAAACTAGAATCTTTAGATAATAATTATTATAAAATAAGGAGAGATAAAGTAGAATTAGCTCCAGAATATAGAGAAAGTGGTGCAGAAACAGTTACATTTGGTGTATATAAATATGGTACATATACTGATGATATGATGAATGATGTAACAATTAATGATTTTGACTGGTATGTAAGTGTAGAAGAAGCAGAATTAAATGGAAGTGTATGCGCTATTAGATTTTATGATGAAAGACATATTGGTGGTAGACAAGATACAGGTTTGTTTTTTGGTTTGACATCAATTGATAACATTAGTTATTTAGGAAACGTACAAGCTTTTAGATCAAGAGTAGAATTTACAACTAATGATGATACTAAATATTATATTGGATTTAATGATCTTCTTGCATATTATACCTATCTTAAGACAGAATATGATGAAAATGGAAATATAACAAGATCTCATTCACCATATGAGAGTGGTACTAGTGTTATAATAATTGGACATCATGCATCTGTTGATACATCAGTTACTGACTATAATGCAGATGGTTCTTTAAAAAGAGCATATGACGTAAATGATGGATATGCCAATATGAAAATAACACCAAAATTATCTGATGGAAAGCTGGCTTCACCATTTGATCAGTATGTAGATAAAGTAACAGTAACAGATTATTTACCAAATGGACTTTCATATGTGTATGGATCAGCAAATAAAGAACCGGTAAGTGTATCAACAGATCCTGAAACAGGAATAACAACAATAATATGGGAATATGAAGGATGGCAAGTAAATCATGATGCACCTGAGTATCCAGAAATAACATTTAGAGTTGCAATAGATGCGACACTTGAAAATAACACAGAGGTAGAAAATGAAGTAGTAATATCAACAGCTAAAGATTTATCTGCAATAGAGAAGAGAACAAGTAAATATGGAATGGTAATTGCAAACTTAGCTGGACTTCAGGCAATAAAGAGAACATCAACTCCAATAGAAGATATAGATAATGATTTAGTGTTTAGCTTTGAAATGCACAACAGTAGTGAAAATACATTAACTAATGTAAGGGCAATAGATATATTACCATATAATGAAGATGA
>CANQPW010000044.1 GCA_947625855.1 uncultured Clostridia bacterium
TCCTTAAACCAAGGAAACCAATTTTCAATATTACTACCTTTAAATCCATGAATAATAAAATAATTTTTCATTTTCTACCTCTCGTCTGATTTAGATTTGCATATTGACTTGTCAATATACAAGTGTGTTTTCTAAATTGACAAATATATCAATTCTTATCTATAAAAATTATAGCATAACTTATAACATTTTAAAACTCGAACTATGAAAGTCCGAGTTTCCTATCAATCTGGTGGGCAGGGATGGATTCGAACCATCGTAGGCGTAAGCCAACAGATTTACAGTCTGCCCCCTTTAGCCACTCGGGCACCTACCCAAATAATATATAAAAATGGTGGGCCTTCAGGGATTCGAACCCCGGACCATCCGGTTATGAGCCGGGTGCTCTAACCAACTGAGCTAAAGGCCCACTCTCGTGGAACAGTTATATTATAATAAATATAATTGGAATTGTCAATAGATTTTGCAAAAAAATATAACAAAAAATACTCTTTTTTTCTTATGTTTACTGTATTGTAAATAATCATTGAAAAATTCAATTTTAAATTTATTGATTCTTTTTACATAAAGAAGAAATAGGGCAAATATCACATTTTGGATTTCTTGCAATACATATAGCTCTGCCATGATATACAAATATATGATTTATTTTATTCCAATATTTTTTATCAAATAAATTCATTAAATCTTTTTCTATTTTTTCAGCAGTATTACTGTTTGAAAGTCCTATTTTTCTTGAAATACGTGTAACGTGAGTATCAACTGCAATTCCTAAAGTAGTGTTAAAACATTCTTGTAAAATTATATTTGCAGATTTTCTACCAATTCCACTAAGTGTAGTTAAATCTTCCATAGTATTTGGAATTTTACCATTAAATTTTTCTACAATTGCCTTAGCGGTTTTTGAAATAGAAATAGATTTATTAACGTAAAATCCACAAGGTTTAATAATATCTTGTATATCTTCAAGTTTTGCAGAAGCAAGCCCATACACATTTTTGTATTTTTTAAATAAAATAGGGATTATTTTATTTACTCTTTCATCTGTGCATTGAGCGGCAAGTATTAAAGCTATAACTAGTTCAATATCTGAATTAAAGTTAAGACCACATTTTGCATCAGAATAATATTTTTCTAATATAGTTATAATTTTTATAGCATTTTTGTTATCAATTTTTTGATACATTTTAGTTTTTTCTTTTTCCATAAATTAATCACCATTTAACATATTATTCATAATATATATTAGACATTTTATAACAATTTTTTCTATTTGTCAAAGGGGGAAGAATATGATAGCAGGTGGATTTAGGAAAACTATTGGTCTATTTTGTTTAGCAATGGGGATTGGTATATTTTTAACAATTGTGCTACCTCTTTGGGGATGGATAGGTATAGTAGCAATAGCTATTTCTGTGTTTGGAATATCATGGCTTTTTTGCTAAAGGAGGAATAAAAATGAAAATAATAGTTTATCAACCAGGAAGATTTATGAAAATGTTACTAAAGACAATATTTAAAATATAGTAATGTAATCACAGAAAAAATCTGTGATTATTTTCATTGAAATAATTATTATTTAAGTATATAATTGTTTTGGTGGTAACAATGAAAAAAGAATATGGTCTAGTTTTAGCAGGTGGAGGAACAAAAGGAGCATATGAGGTAGGTGCTTGGAAAGCATTAAAAGAAATGAATATAAATATTACGGCAATATCTGGTGCATCTATTGGGGCAATAAATGCTGCCTTAATGATACAAGATGATTTTGAAAATTTACTTAATATATATGATACAATAAAAGTAGAAAATATAGTTGATATAAAAGATAAATTAAAGAATAAAAATAACATTTTAAGTCCTAAAAATATAGTGTCTTTAATGCCAGAATATGTAAAGAAAAAAGGCTTTGATAACAAACCATTAAGAGAAATGATGGAAAAATATTTAGATATAGATAAAATATATTCATCAGATATTGAGTTTGGAATGACATCTTATTCTAAAAAAACAAAGAAACCTTTAGAAGTATTTAAAGAGAATATTCCTAAAAATGAATTTATCGATTATCTTTTAGCGTCTTCTTGTTTCCCTATATTTAAAGAACAAAAAATAGGGGATGAGCTATATGTAGATGGAGGATATTATGATAATGTTCCAATTAATATGTTAACTAAAAAAGGGTATAAAAATATTATTGTAATAGATATTTCAAGTGATGGAATAAAAAGAAAAATGGTAAGTAAAGGTACATATTTAAAAATAATACGTTCAACAGAAGATTTAGGTGGAGTATTTGAATTTGATAAACAAAAGATGCAAAGAAATATGCTAATAGGATATTTAGATACACTTAAGGCTTTTAACAAGCTACAAGGTCATATATATTATTTTACAGTAGATGAGTTTAACAAGTTAATAAATGCCTTTAATCTAAATACTTTATATGGTCTAGAATTTGCAGCAAGTATATATAATGTGCATAAATATAATATATATACAGCAGAAGAATTTTTAAATTTGCTTATTACTGCACATCAAAAAGCACAAAATGAATATTTGAAAATAAGGAAAATGTTTAATTTCAAAAAGATTGTAAGTCAGTATAAACTAGTAATGCACGTTATAAATAAAGGATTTGGACTATGCTTTTTTATGGATATGCTTGCAAGTGAACCAAAATATAGAACTAATAGACTAGTAAAAACATTTTTCTCAAACTATATAGATGCAGTTGATGCAATGAATGAACTTGAAAATTATAGAGGGATATCTGATTAATATCCTTTTTATTGTTTACATAATATTGACAATCGTAAAAAATAATGGTATAATCTTATGTATAATGATTATAAAGGAGGACTCAAACTATGAGTGACGATTATTCTAGTATTGAAAAAATACGGAAGTTATGGCAAAATCTTTTAAGAGAAAAAGAAGAGTATAAAAATGAATGTTTTAAAGATCTTATTTTAAAGTGTGAAATGTTCATTACTCTTGCAAAGTGGAAGAGAAGTGCAGGAGAAGATGAACTACATTTCCTTCTTGGAGAAATAAATTGGAATGATGTTTTATATGCAATAACAGATTATATAGCAAAATTCCAAAACAAAAAGGAAATTAAATTTTTCATTGTGGAACTTGGTGATTACAAAATGCCATTTTCACAGAATTTAGAGAGCTTTAAAGAGTTTATTTTAGAAAAATTAAAGCCCTGCAGATACGCTATGTTAATAAAAGACTGTATTACAAATTATAATAGCGTAGATGATTTTTTTAGTCCTAAATCTGGCTATACAAATAAAGAGATGGATGATTTTTTGGTATATCTTTCTAGTCAGAAAGAATATGATATAGCATCTGTTAGGAGTATGGCAAAAGAACTTTTAGAACTTCTAAAAGAAAAGTTAAAAGAAATTTGCAAGGAATATGCTTTTGAATTAAAAGAAAAAATAGAAAAATCTGACTATACAATAAATGCTAGAAGTATAGGTTGGGAAGAAATGAAATTATTAAAAAAGAATATGGAAAGAATAGTAGGAGCTTTAGATAATGAAGAAGATTTAAAAGAAGTATTACATGATAAAGAGCTATTAAATCTTCTTTGTATAATATCAGATACGTATTCAAAATACTGTGAAGATGTTTTGTGTACGTTAGATGATATCTATGAAGTTTTTTATACGTTTTCATAAAAAAGGCTGGAACAAAAAATGTTCCAGTCTTTTATATAGCTCTTTGAACTTTACCGCTTTTTAAGCATTTAGTACATACATTCATTTTTTTTACTGTACCATTATCATTTACTCTAACAGCTTGAACATTTGGTTTAAATGTTCTTGATGTTCTTCTATGAGAGTGACTCACTTGTAGTGAGAATTTTACTTCTTTATCACATATTTCGCATTTTGCCATTATAATGACCTCCTTTTAAGAATAAGCTAATTACTCATATATTTTAACATATATTGATTGAATAATCAAGATGTAAAGTTATATTTTTAAAAAAAGTGGATAAAAATAAAACGACAAAAGCCGTTTTATTTTACTTTCATTATAGTTCCTGTTATACTTTCGTATGGGAATCCACCACTTAATACAACAACATTTCCTCTTTTTAAGAAAGAATTTTCTTTTAAAACTAAAATTCCTTTTTTAAGTAGTGTATCAACACTATCTTCCTTTACTAAAATTGCAGTAACATTTTGTTCTATTGATAATTGTCTGTATGTCTTTTCTTTATTTGTAATAGCATATATAGGGCAATTTGTTCTAAAACTTGAAAGAATAGATGGTGTAACACCATTTTCACAAACTGCTACTATTGCTTTAGCATTACCAAACATTGCAGTACAACAAACAGCAAAATTAGCTTGTTTTTTTAATTCAACATCATCATCTGATGTAATTATATTTGTATCACTAAGTGTATTTCTTCTAAATCTTTTCCAATAATCAATATCTTGTTCAGTTGCTTCTACAATTCTTGCCATTGTTTGAACACAAATTATAGGGTAGTCACCTTGAGCAGTTTCACCTGATAGCATAACAGCACTTGTTCCATCATATACTGCGTTTGCAACATCTGATACTTCAGCACGAGTAGGCTTTGGATTTTTTTGCATTGATTCTAGCATTTGTGTTGCAGTTATAACTGGCTTTCCTGCTGCAACAGTCTTTTTTATCATAATTTTTTGTGCTGCTGGTACTTTTTCATCAGGAATTTCAACTCCTAAATCTCCACGTGCAATCATTATACCATCAGTAACTTTTAATATTTCATCAAAATTATCAAGACCTTCTTGATTTTCAATTTTTGATATTATTTTTATATTATTTTCACCACATGAGTCTATATAATCTCTTATATCTAGTACGTCTTCAGGTTTCCTTATAAATGAAGCTGCGATAAAATCAAAATCATTTTCTACTGCAAATTTTAAATCTTCTTTATCTTTTTTTGTCATAGATTTTAGTTTTAATTTTGTACCTGGTACATTAACACCACGTTTTCCTTTTAATACAGCAGAATTTTGGAATGTGCACTTAATTTCTGTGTCTGTTTTTTCATCAATTAGTAAATCTACAAGTCCATCATCTATAAGTATATGACCACCAACTTTTACATCACGAGGTAGACCTTCATAATTTACACTCAATATTTTTTTAGTACCTTTTACATCTTGTGTTGTTAAAGTTATTTTATCACCTTTTGTAAAACTCATTTTATTATTTGGATCATCACCAAATATACCTGTTCTTATTTCAGGTCCTTTTGTATCCAACATAAGAGCTACATTAGTACCAAGTTCTTCATTTAGTGTTCTTAATTTATTTACTTTGTCTAAATGTTCTTCATGTGTGCCATGAGAAAAATTAAGACGCATTATGTTCATACCAGATTTTATAAGTTCTCTAAGTGTTTCTAGGGATTCACTAGCAGGTCCAATAGTACAAACTATTTTTGTTTTTTTCATAAATTCCATCTCCTTATAAAAAAATAAATATACAAAGTATATCTATATATATTTTTGTTTAATGCATATATTAGTATACCTTTAATAAAAAAAATTGTCAACAAAATTATTCTAAAAAAGTAAAAAAACAATATACTTTACATAATATAATATTAAAATTTATCATAATTTGATACATATAAATTTTAACTAGAATAATTATATTAATATTATGTGCAAAATTAAAGCGTAAATTTACATAAAATTTGACTTTTGCATAAATATATTGTATAATACTTACATATATATTTTTTATTCATTAAAAATTTTTAAGGAGGAGACAAAAATGTCTGACAATTTGGTATTATCACAGGAGTTACAGCTTGGACCTCAGATTCAAACAAAGGCTGAGGTTATCCCAATTGATCCTCATGAAGCACTTAAAAGCTATACAGAGGATGAACAAAAAGAGGTAGTGTCACTATCAGAACGGATTGACCCAAGAGAATTTGACAAGATAATGTCCTATGGCTCATCACCGCTTATTTCTACCTTTGAAGGTGCAGGAAAAATCTTAAAAGAAGAGGAGGGAACTGATGCAGATCAGAGAGTTATAAAAGAAGTAATTGAACTTTCTCAGGCCGCAAATAAAAGCTATGATGACTTTAATCTGGCTTTAAGAGAACCCACTTTCTTTGAAAAGATTTTGCTTAAGCTTTCAAAGAGCAAAAAGAAGCAGAGAGCTCAGAAGATTAAAGAGGCAGCAATCACAAATTATCGGCTTCTTCTACAACTCAGAGATTCATGTGATTCGTGGCTTGATATGCTTAAGGATTCTATGTTTCAGATCACTTCTGCTGGTGTAGAGGATCGTCTTACAAGCACGCTTCTTGAAAAGTACATTGTTGCAGGAAAGCTTGCAAATGAAAGAATCGAGAAACTTCTTGAAGAGAAGAAAGCAGAGTATGAAGCAAGTGGAACGCAGCAGGATGCAGATGAGTATGATGAGCTTAAGGAGGGCTATGATCTGTTTCAGATTGTCCTTGGAAATCTTGAGAAATCAAGAGTGATGTATAAGCTTTCTATCGGACAGCTGTCTCTTACTCAACGTAGTAACCGTAATCTTCAAATTGCGATTCATACGCAAAAGAGTAACAGCATGGCACTTGTTGCTCAGCAGTTAAGAAATGCAATTCTTGATGCTAAAAACAAAGAAGTCCTTGAGGGGCAGCAGGCCATCACAAGATTTAATGATGAGCTGATGAAAAAGGTATCAAGTAATGTTGCTTTGACTGCGAAGGAATCAGAAGAGCTTATCTATGCAGGATTTTACAACTTGGATGCTGCTAAAGAGGCAATTACAAAAGTTATTTCAAGTTGTCAGGAAATCGAAAAGATTAAGCAGGATATGGTTCCTGCATTTAGACAGAACTTAAGTGAAGTAAATAAGCTTGTTGAAGAAATGGAGCCATACGTTTCTAAGATTAAGTCTAAGTCCTTAATTAAGTCACAAGAAAAAGATGTAAATGCCATTGGTGGTACGTCAGAGCTTTCTTTTTAGTTTTTTTAGTGGTGCACTTTAAAAAGTGCATCACTTTTTCGTGTATAAAAATTACTGTTTATGCTTGATTTTACTTTACATAACTTAAAAAATGTGATATAATATTTGCAATTGTTTTTTTATACTATACTTTAATTAAAGGAGAGGAGAAAAATAGAATGAAAATCAGTAGGCAAGGTTATACTCATTATTCTGATGGTATAAATAATCAGGATTTTTATTATACCGAAGGAAATATGAAAATGATTCTTGATGGATGTAGTGATTCAAAGTATTCAGAAATTGGAACAAGGCTTTTTGTTCAGCTTTTTGCTACGCTTCCTAATAGAACGAAACTTGAATGTTTTGAGGAAAATGTAAAGTATGTATTTGATAAGTTACTTGAACAATTTAAGTTTTGGTATAAAAGTCAGGAAGATTTGGAAAATTTTATAATGGATAATCTTCTTTTTACTATTGTTGCATGTTTTGAAACAGAAAATTCATTTGTAGTAAAATTATTTGGTGATGGCTATGTTGTTACTGTAAATCATAATGATTGCGTAAGTTATATTAAGCATTATTACGGGAGAAGACCAACATACTATGTGTATAAATATTGTGAACTTATACCAAATAATATTTTTAAGGAATATGAATTTAAAACATTTACTTTTAGTAAGGAGGATTTTAAAGAAATTGGAATTGCAAGTGATGGTATAGCACCAATTGTAAAATATGATTCTTTAAAAACTTTTGACGATATAATTACTTCAAAATTAAAGAGTGATTATACTGCAGAAGGAGTTATATTATCAAATATTCAAAGCTTTGGTGATGATGTTACGTTGGTTATAAATCAAGATATTAAAAATTATGAAAAAAGCAAAAATGAGGAGGAAACCTAATGGGCATTGATAGAATTTTTGGTATAAATAAAGGAAAAGATAAAGATAATAGACCTGAGGCTAAAAAGAAAGAGTATGATACAGAACGTGATTATATCATAAAAGATTATAATGTAAAAAAGAATAGCGAAAATCTTGATAGTGATACAAAAACTGGTTATAGAGGTAGCTCTAAAAGTGTATCTAGTCAAGAAGATAGTAGTACAGGAAAAAAGGGATATGAGGAAGATTTTGGATATTCTTATCAAGGTTTTTTTGATTATGGTAATCAAGGATATCCAAATGATGATTTTGCGGATAAGAGAAGATATCCTGCTGAACCTAAAGTAATAAGACCACGGTTTATGTATAAACAAACACTTTATAGAAAATTAACTATTATTTTAATTGAAGAAACTACTGCTTTAAATCCTTTTGTAAATATTGTCTCAAAAATAATTGAATCTAGTTGTCAAAGTGAAAGTGATTATTACTGTATAATAAAGTACGGAGATACTTTTACTATGCCAAAGCTTCTTTTTAAGAAGGAGTTAAAACAAGAAGATATTATTTTTAAAGGAAATATTACAAATGAGAAATCATGTCTTTATGATGTTGTTTGCAATATACCGCCTTTTGTAGAAGAGGCAGTTTTAAGTCATAAAGAAGATGAAAGGTATAAGTATATGATTTCTGAAATAGAGGTAGTGGGTATTGGTACTTGCACTGATAACGCATCTAAAAATACAAAAAAAGATGCGTATACTGCATTTAATAAATTATTAAGTAGGAAGGACATAAAGACAAAATATTGTTGTACAAGTGATGTATTGATGCAAGAGCCGGCAAAGTTTGGCTTTAGAAATATTGTATGTATGAGTAAAGAATATTAGGAGAAAAAATATGACAGAACTTATTAAAAGAATAAAAAACTATATTATAAATATTTTTAGGAATAATAAAGGGCAAGAAAAAGAAGATGATGATATAGATGTAGATGTGTCTGATCTTAAAGAGGCAAGTGAAGAACTTGAAAATTTAAAAAAAGAACAAATCATTGTAAGAGAACGTTCTATAATAAATAAATTATATTCTTTAGAACAGCAAATAACTACTTTTAAAGATATTTTTCCAAACGAGTATTCTGATTTTAGTGCAAGACTTGACACTTTAAAAAAAGAATATGAAAAAAGTTTGAGTGAATATTTATCATCTATAAATGAAAAAAGAATTACTTATGAGATAGATCCAGATTTTGATTCTAAAAAACTTAATCAGGTTATCTTGATAGAAAAGGAAATAACTTTTTTTATAAACGATAAAGTAAAGTATGCAATTATTACTAAAAGAATTCAAGTTTTAATAGTTAAGCTTAATATTTTATACAATACTTCAATTATACATTGTAAAGATTCTGATAAAGAAAAAGTAATGTCACAACTTGAATTTGCAAAAGATACTCTTTTAGATATTATTGAAGATTCAGAAGATTATCATTATTTTGAATCAGATAAGGTTAAAAGAATGTATCTTACCTGCGCTATATCTTATTGTGATTTTATTATTTTTAAATGTATTTGCAGAAATCTTTTAAATCCAAATTTAAAGGATGAATATAGCAAATTATTTACTCAAACAAAATTTAAAGGCATTGATACTGCATCTTCGTTTATAACTTTCATTTTAGAAGAACTTGGTAATTTATCTGATATGATTGAAAAATATATTGTAGAAGAAAATTATCGAATAGAATTTAACAGAAGAATTGTAAAGCTAAAGTGTTTTGACTATGACTATGTAAATGTCACAGATGCAATTTTTGATAAAAATTATTTTGAAGATTATTTTAGTCTTGAAAATGAGATTATCAATTGTATTCTTCTTTGTGGTGTTGATAAGAAAGTTGCAAATATTAAGATAATTAAAAGATTTGATGTAAAAATAGATGAAAAAGAAATATTTTTCTCTGTTAAATCTCAGGCTTGTCTTGCACTTTCTGATATTGCATATAGAGAAAGAAATATATGTGCAATAGTAGTCATAGAGTTTATCAAAAATTTAAGTGATGATATAACATACAAAGACATATACTTTATTTTAATTCTTTTTGGGCTTTATGAAAGTGTTATAAACAGTAAAAAGACCAATAGATCTTTTGTAAAGAATATAAAAAAGCAAGAAGAAAAATATGAGAATTTATATTCTGTAAGCAATATAGAAGAAAAGAAAAAAGAACTATTAAGATATGATAATAATAATAAAAAATACATTAAACTTTTTTCCGCAGATAAAGAAGATTTGGATATGTTTGTAAAAGCATTAAAAAAGTACAATTTAGATATTGCTATTTCTGATGATATCGTTTGGCTTAATGCTTTTTATTTTCAAGGATTTAAAAATATACTAAAAAATCAAGCATAATTAAAGGAGGAAAAAGGAATGCTTTTTGCAAATAATATTTATGACTTTTCAAGTGATAAAATTGATATTTTTTCAATCAATGCTGATGCGTCAAGTTCTATGGCAGGTCAAGAAAAAGATATGAGAATGGGACTTAGAATGTATAAAGAAAGTTTTGAGAACTTTTCAGGTGCTGGTTCTATTGCAGTATCTATGAATACATTTGATAGCGTATATAGAGCTGGAGCATTTAAGCATATATCTGATTTTGATACAAGTTACTACACTGGTGGTGCAACCGTAATTTATACTGCCATAGTAGAAGGTGCAGAAAATCTTTTAGACTATATAAAAAAAGTAAAGTTAGTTACTGGATGTAATCCACGGGCTACTTTTATTGTACTGTCTGATGGGCTTGTATGGAACGATTATGCACATTCAATGGCTGAAGCAAAATCTAAAATTGTGGAATTAAATAATAATTTAGTAAATACCGTTTTTGTTGCATTTGG
Organism: uncultured Clostridia bacterium; assembly: GCA_947625855.1. GTDB lineage: Bacteria > Bacillota > Clostridia > TANB77 > CAG-465 > CAG-465. The sequence goes on from CANQPW010000044.1 coordinate 10,796, forward strand.
TGATTCGATTACATCGGAGTTTGGTAAGAATATGGGGTTTATGGCAACTATCGATATTAAAGATAGAAGTAGACTTGTAAGCTTTATGGGAGAAGAACTTTCAAAAAGTTGCAAAGAACAGTCAAAGAGTATGAAGTCTCTAGGTGCTGCATTCTTTAGTAAAGCAAACAATAGTAAATCTGCAGAATATTCTAGCAATACTAGCGATGTACTTGAAAATGATGATTGGTTTTTATAAAAAATATTGGATACTAGAAAATAAACTTTTCTAGTATCCAAAAAATGAGGAGGCAAAATATGCAAAACGATGTAATAAAATTTGATACTGACAGGATAAATGTTTTTTCCATAAATCCAGATAGCTCTTCTTCTATGGAAGGTTTTATTCCTGCTATGCGGGAAGGACTTAAAATGTATAAGGAAAGTTTTTTAAACTTTTCTGAGGCTAGATCTATGGCAATATCTGTAAATCTATTTGATGATAGTTATCATTCAAGACCATTTTTAGGAGTGGAAGATTTTGATAT
>CANQPW010000045.1 GCA_947625855.1 uncultured Clostridia bacterium
ATCCAAATATTAACCAAATTTAAAAAAATTTAATATATATAAGTAAGCAAATATTATTTTTTTATGCGGTTGCCCTATAGAGTATTTTTCTCCACCTATAATATATCACTAACTTCTACTGTATTAAAAAATATACCTAAATGTTCATCACTATTACTTACAAGCACTGAAAATTCTTTTATATTACTAAAAATTTTATTTATAATCACTAACATTTCTTTATCAAAAGTAAGTAGCCTTATCCTATTTATAACAGGCTGTACTTCTGCATAAGGCTCTGTTAACAATTTATCATCAGATGAGTGTAAATAAAGATTTACACCACCAGTATCTCCTTTTCTTATCTCGACAAAACTTAAATAATTTACTTTTACGCTATCATAAAATTTAAAAATCTCTAAAATGCCATTTGCAACTATTAGTGCATTAGAGTATATTTCTTGTACTCTTTCTTTCCGAAAACTTACAACATCAATACTTAATTTCAAAAAATCATTATACATTTTTTCAATATTTTCCTGCATTTTTTCATTCTCCTTTTTTAGTATTCAAGCTTATTTAAAAGCTCTAATCTTTTTGTTTCATATAATATAAAAAACTGCAAAATTAAAGATTCATCAGTTAAAATATTATATATTTCATCAGGAAGTCTATTAAGATCAATATAGCATTTATCTGTAATACTAATAACACTATTTACATTAAAATTCCCTATATACAATGTATGCGTAATTACAACACCTAAATTACGTTTATTAAATTCTTTTTGCATAAATAATATAAACTGATTAAGTTCTGATTGAGTAACAAAGTTTTCATTAAAAATTTTAGATTTTGCTTTAATTAGTGCAAAAGCCACATAATCTTTTGATAGAAAAGGTTGTTTTGCCATGATGTTTTACCTCAACTCTCTAAAAATATTTTTAATTAAAAATAATACAACTATTAAATATCCCATATTCTACCACACATTTTATATTATGTCAATTTTTTTTGCTTACTTTGCTTTTAAACATATCTTTATTTTTTACATATACTAATATATGGTGATTATATGAATTCATGTGAGCTTGCATATCTTGTATCTGCTATATCTTGTGCTATTGCAAAAGATAAAACAATAAATGAATTAAATCTCCTATCTGCTATATTCACACAAATAGGAGACTCTCTTGCAACTATTTCAATAACACAAAATATACAAAATAACAATAACAAACAAAACTGTTAACTATTTTCTTTTTCAAGTTTTAATAATGCCTCTTTAATATCAATACCTGCTACAAATCCTGTCATTTTACCGTTATTTCCAATAACTCTATGGCAAGGAATTATAATCAGTATGTTATTTTTACCAATTGTATTTCCAACAGCTCTAATAGCTTTTTCATTTCCTATTCTCTTTGCAATTTCTTTGTATGTTGTAACCTCACCATATGGTATTTTTAATAACTCATTTAATACATCCTTTTGAAATTTTGTACCTTCTATTTCAAATTCTATATCAAATTCTTTTCTTTCTTTATTAAAATATTCTTTTAACTGTTTAGCACACTCTTTTGTTATTACATTTTCTGTTACATTTTCATTTATACAGTCTACAAACAAAACTGAAAGTAACTTTCTACTAGTTGCTCTAATTTCTATTATTCCTAAATATGTTTCTAAATAACTTGTATATATCATACTTTCTCTCCTTTATTTTGATTTTAACATAGACTATTTTATATAACAAGAAAAAAGAAAAAAATAGATAAGAAAACTCTTATCTATTTTAATAATTTATTTAATTCTTTTTTAAACTCGTTTATATCTTTAAATTGTCTATATACAGATGCAAATCTTACATATGCTATCTCATCTAAGTCTTTTAATCTTGAAATTACCATTTCACCAATTTTTGAAGCTTCTATTTCTTTTTCTAATGAATTGTTTAATTCCATCTCTATCTCATCAACTAATTTTTCAATTTGATCAATAGATACTGGTCTTTTTTCACAAGCTCTTAAAATACCATTTATTACTTTTTCTCTATCAAATTGCTGTCTTAATCCATTTTTTTTAATTACAATAATTGGTGTATATTCAATCTTTTCATATGTGGTAAATCTATATTTACAATTTAGACATTCTCTTCTTCTTCTAATAGAGTTTCCTTCCTCTATACTTCTTGAATCTACAACTTTACTTTCTTCACATCCACATTTTACACAATGCATAAACTATACCTCACTAAAATTCATAAAGAATAATATCTCCAGTAGAAAGACTTGCTTTCAAATCAATAGACCTTTGATTTAGACTTCCTCTAAAAGGTAATTTATCACTTTTTTTATCTAATTCAAATCTTCCATCAATTAAAATATCAGCATTTCTTAATAATTCTAAATAGCCATTTTCTTCATTTGCATTATTTAATAAATCTTCATATTTAAAGCCTGTATATACCATTATATTTAATTTTTCTCTATCAAGTTTAGATATTAATTTTACAAGTTTTTTTGCTTGCATAAATGGTTCTCCGCCACTTAAAGTTATTCCTTTAAGTAAAGGATCTTTTTTTATGTCTTCTGCTATCTTAGAAATATCTACATAATTTCCACCAGCAAAATCATGAGTTTGTGGATTATGGCATCCAGGACAATGGTGTGGGCAACCCTGTGTAAAAATCACATACCTTATTCCTGGGCCATCAACAATTGATTCTTTCACTATTCCCGCTATTTTTAATTCTTCTCCATTGTCCATAGCTTCCTCCTATTATAATGTAGAAACACCTAAATCATGTTTTACTCTATCTCTTTCTTCTGCTCTTTTTCCATTATTAAATCTATCTAATGTTCCTACTAAATATCCTGTTATTCTTCTTATTCTTTCAAATGGTACATTATTTGAAAATGTATAATTCATATCAACATAATCACCATCAATTTTTAAATCAAGTGATGCTAATTCCTTATCTGGGAATTTTTCACCTAAATAACTTACATATTTGTCAATTTCCTCTTGACTCATTTCTCCACCAATAACATTAACTTTCATATAAATACCCCCTTAAAACATAGAAAAAATAATTTTAAATAATTTAAAATATTTTTTCAAATATATATCATAAATGTTTTACAAGAATAGTCGTATAATAGAAAACATTATATTATATATTTAAGCTTTATAACTTATTACATTAAATTATACTTTTGTATTTTGTAGCATTTTTATGATCAAAATTTATTATAATTAATCATCAAATGATTCTGATGAGCAACATACATCATGTTTTACTCTATCTTGTTCTTCTGCTCTTTTAGCATCATTAAATCTATTTAAAGTTCCTACTAAATATCCTGTTATTCTTCTTATTCTTTCAAAACCTACTTGGCTATCTTCAAATTCATGTCTTCCGCAGTGTGGACATTGATCTTTTATAATTCCAGTATAACCACAAATTGGATCTCTATCAACTGGATGATTTACAGAACCATAACCTACTCCTGCTTCTTTCATACATCTTACAACCTGCTCGAACGCCTCTAAATTCTTTGTTGGGTCACCATCTAATTCAACATAACTTATATGACCACCATTTGTTAAATTATGATATGGTGCTTCAATTTTAATTTTATCAAAAGCGTTTATTTTGTAATATACTGGTACATGGAATGAATTTGTATAATAATCTCTATCTGTAACACCAGGTATTATGCCAAATCTCTTTTTATCAATTTTTACAAATCTACCTGATAGACCTTCAGCAGGAGTTGCTATAAGTGTAAAGTTAAGTTTTCTCTTTTGTGCTTCTGCATCCATTCTTGCTCTCATATGAGATATAATTTTTAAACCTAACTCTCTTGCTTCTTCACTTTCACCATGATGTTTTCCTATTAAAGCAACTAATGTTTCTGCAAGTCCTATAAATCCTACTGTTAAGCTTCCATGTTTTAATACTTCTCCTACTTCTTCATCATTTTTTAACTTTTCAGAATCAATCCATACATGTTGTCCCATTAAAAATGGATAATTATATACTCTTTTTGCAGATTGTATTTTTAATCTATCTAATAATTGTTCTACAACTAAATCTAGCTTTTCATCTAGCATTTGGAAGAATTTATCAATATCACCTTTTGCTAAAATTCCAAGTCTTGGAAGATTTATTGAAGTAAAGCTTAAGTTACCTCTTCCACAAGTTACCTCTTTTGTTGGATCGTATACATTTGCCATAACTCTTGTTCTACAACCCATATATGCAACCTCTGAATTATAATCTCCAGGTTTATAATACTGTAAATTAAATGGTGCATCTATAAAAGAAAAGTTAGGGAATAATCTTTTTGCTGATACACGACATGCAAGTTTGAATAAATCATAATTTGGTTCACCTGGATTATAGTTTATTCCATCTTTTATTTTTAATATTTGAATTGGGAATATAGGTGTTTCACCATGTCCAAGTCCTGCTTCTGTTGCAAGTAATAATTGCTCCATAACAAGTCTTCCCTCAGGTGTTGTATCAAGTCCATAGTTTATACTACTAAATGGAACTTGTGCACCTGCTCTTGAATGCATTGTATTCAAATTATGTATAAACCCTTCCATAGCTTGATATGTTGCTCTTTTTACTTCTTGTTCTGTATATTTTACAGCAAAGTTTTGTATTTTTTCTACAATCTTTGGCTCAAATAATTTTTCAAGCTCTTTTCTTTCTTCTTCTAAATATCCATTACTATTACCAAGACAAGCAAGTAAATCTTTTTCATATTTTACTGTTTTAACTATATCTTTTGCAACAGCTTCTGGATCTTTTGTATCAGTTAATAGCTCAATTGCTTTAGTCAAATTTTTTAAATATTCTTTTTTATATGTTTTTCTTACACCTATTGCCATAGCATATTCAAAGTTTGGAACACTTTGACCACCATGTTGATCATTTTGATTTGACTGAATTGCTATTGCTGCAAGTGCTGCATAACTTCCAATTGATTGAGGTTCTCTTAAATGACCTTCACCTGTACTAAAACCATTTTTAAACAATTTTATTAAGTCTATTTGACAACATGTTGTAGTTAATGTTAAGAAGTCTAAATCATGTATATGTATGTCACCTTCTTCATGTGCCTTTGAATGTTCTTTCTTTAATACAAACATTTTATAGAACTTCTTTGCACCTTCTGAACCATACTTTAACATTGTACCCATTGCAGTATCAGCATTTACATTTGCATTTTCTCTTTTAACATCACTATCTTTTGCATCTTTAAATGTTAATTGTTCATATGTCTTCATTATTTCAGAATTCATTTCTCTTTGCCTAGTTCTTTCAGCTCTATATAGTATATATGCTTTAGCAGTTGATGCATGACCTTCTTCAATTAATATATGTTCAACAGCATCTTGTACTTGTTCTACTGTTGGCTCTTTTAAATTCAATTCCTCATCAACATAATGACAAACTTTCTCAGCTAATTCCTCTGCAATTTTATAATCTTGACCTCCAATAGAATTTGCTGCCTTATAGATTGCTTGTGCAATTTTTTCTGAACTAAATGCTACTTTTCTACCATCTCTTTTAACTATTTTAGTTATCATAAAAAATACCACCCCTTGTGTCTAACTTACATCACAAACACTATATATTGTGTTTTCACTGATTGTGATTATATCATTATCATATTACCTTGTCAACAATTTTTTACAAAAAAAAATAGAATTTTTTGACAAAAAAAATTGGATAATTTTTCCAATTTTTTTACTTTTTAGTAGTATAAATATTTTCATATTTTTTAATTCCACATAATAAGATTACAAAAATTATTTACTATAAAAAGTTTACATTTTTATTATTTTTATTTAATTACAAAAAAGTTACATATATATTTCAAAACATTATTTTTTGTAATAAAAAAGTAATTAAAAAGTAAAATTTAAAAAATTACATCACTTGAAAAGTTTAAATATTTTTTAACCTTATCAATTATTTTTTTATCTTTTTGTAAACAATAATTATCTTCAATCTTTAAATAAACATTTTTTTCTTCATCTAAATAATATTGAATATTATCTATTAGCAAATATCCAATTATGTATTTTCCATTTTCTAATTTTTCTATTTTAATCACCTCAATAAATTTTTATCTTCTATATCTTTTTTTATATTTTGCTCAGTATTATCCTGTTTTAATTTCATATCTTCAATCAATTCCTCATCACTTTTTACTAGATTTAATCCTTCAATTTTATACTCTTCCCCATCAACTTCATAAACATCATTACCTTTGTCTAATAAATTTTGCATTAAATATTTTTCTCTTACTTTTGTTACAACTCCATTTCTTCTATAAAAACCAAAATCTTTTTTTACTCTCTCTATCAACTCTTTATTATCCCATTCTTCATCTCCAATATTTTGAATTTCTAATTCATTAAATTTATCCTGCGTAATATTTACTTCTTCATCATCTCTTTTTATATAATACTTTTTTTCTATAAATTCATATGTACCCTCTTTATTTAGCTCATATCCTTCTACTAGTCCATAAATATTTTTTTCTGTAAATTTATCAGAATTTCTTGCAAGTAACCAGTAATAATTTATTTTTTCTTCAACTTCTTCAAATGAATTTTCATATTTACTAATATTAAAACCATCTATACATTCATATTCACTAAATAACAATTCTTTTAATTTTATTTGTTGATATTTGAATTTTTCTACAATGCTTTTTAAACTTTCTACATCATCACATCTTTTAATTTCATTTCTTATTCTTTCATTAAAAGTATTTGAAAAGAAACTAACATCACTTTTAAAAACTCTATCTATATTTTCATGAGTTACATTTCTTCCTAAATTAAGATTTGCAAAGTTAATTGAATGAATTGAAAATCTAAACATATATATATCAAAAATATTTTTTTTAGTTTCTTCATCTAAATTATCATCTTTGTAATTACAGTAACATTTGAATAATCCATCTCTACCTTTTTCTTGCATAGCTAAGAATTCTTTTTTATTCATACCCCACGAATATCTTAACATATCATTTCTTTTTACAACATTTCTATACATAAATTTTTCGCCGTTTACTTGGTATAAGAAATTGGCTCTATCCTCAGTAGATAATTCATCTAAGCACGAATCTTCTTTTTTATTTAAGTAATATTTTCCATACATACCAAAACTGTCATTTTCTTCATCATATGATTGTGCATGATTTAATTCATGAAATATTGCTCTAATAATATTTTCGGGATAATTTGCAAAACTTTTTTCTATATTAATTTTTTTATTTTTCAAATCATAATATCCAGCTCTAAAACTCTGTCCATGATTTAATTTCCAAGAAAGATTTTTTAATCTAATCTTAATGTTTGGTATACCAATATTTATTTTTTTTACATTTTTAGAAAGAATCATTTTTTGTCTTTCTATTTCTTCTTCATCATAATTAAATACATATGCTTTTCTTGAAAAATACTCATTTAATATACTATAATATTTTTTATCTATTTTAGTATTAGCTTTATAAAAATCAGTAAAGTCATATTTTTTGTAATTTGCAACTTTCAATTATCTCACCATCTCTATATAAATATTATAATTTATATTTTACTTATTGTAAATATTAGAACAAAAATGAATTCAAGTATTGCAATATTCAAAAAAAAATGTTACAATTATCTTGTTAATTATAGGGGCATAGTTCATCGGTAGAATAAGAGTCTCCAAAACTCCAGAGCTAGGTTCGATTCCTAGTGCCCCTGCCAGATAACCTTTTTAAGGTTATTTTTTTGGCTATAATATACCATTTGCAAATTATGTTAATCTATGATATAATAACTCCCATAATTAAATTATTAACTATCTTAAATTTAAGGAGGTAAATCATGACAGGAATTGCTGAAAGTATTATATGCTATGGTTGTGACAAATGTAAGAAAAAAGAAATTATTGAAGAAGGTATAATGTATGATAACGATACCTTACGTTATTTTGTAGAAGAACCCAAAGAAACATATATAATAAGTTCTAATTATATTCCTTCTCAAACCTTATTAAAAAACAATTTAATAAACTATGTTCCACGTTTTGGAAAATATGAAGTAGAAAATTTTTTGGCACAAGAATTAGCTAAAATATTATTTGTTACTAAAGATTTATCTTATCTTTTTTCTACAACTATTATGGTTGATAACTTTATGTCAAAATCTTCTATTTTTAACGGAGATGTTATAAAACAAAGATTTTTACCTTTATTTGATGTTGAAAAAAGCGGAAAAATATATACTTGTACTTTTAAGGAAGAAAGAGTAGTTTGAAAAAATATATTATAAAACTGGTGAAAAATATCACCAGTTTTTATTTATCTAATCTATTAATTTAATTTTACTAAATCAAAGTTTGTATAATCACAAGATACCATCTTATACATTATATCATCTATTATTCCTTCTTTTATCATAAGTTGACCATATCCATGTAAATGTCCATATATACACATTTTTACATCATACTCTTTCATTATTTTTTGAAAATTTGATATAAATGGTGGAAAATGTAAAGCTACTATAATTTCTTTTTCTATGCCTTTTTCTTTTAATTCATTCTTTAATTTTAAGCCTTCTTCTAAAGAAAGTTTTAATCTTCCTTCTTCTCTTGCAATTATTTTTTTATCACTTTCTGCATCATTATTTTCTGTTTTTCCCCATCCTCTAGCTCCACATAATATATATTCTTCTAATACAAATGCATTATTATGAAGTAATTTTAAAGTATTCAAATTATTTTCTTTTAAGAAATTCTCTACTTTAGTTTTGGTTGCAAAATAATAGTCATGATTTCCTCTTAAAAAAATCTTTTGACCTGGTAACTTGTTTATAAATAGAAAATCAGGTAATGCTTCTTTTAAATCTATTCCCCAAGATATATCTCCAGGTATTATGACTGTATCTTCATCTTTTACTTTTTCTTTCCAGTTTGTTTTTATTTTTTCTTCATAACCTTCCCATATATTACCAAATATATTCATAGGTTTATCTGTTCCAAACGATAAATGCAAATCTGATATTGCATATATTGACATCTTATCACCTATCTTTCTTAATCACAAATTTTTAAATTTGCTTTTGCATTCAAATCAAGTTTTTCTTCTATATTATAATATTTTCCTGATATATAATTAAAATGTGCAGCGCTTGCAATCATAGCAGCATTATCTGTGCAATATTTTAAATCTGGTATATATGCCTCATAATTTAGTTTTTGAGCTGTTTCTTGAAGCATTTTTCTAAGTAATCTATTGGCAGATACACCACCTGCTAAAACAACTCTTTTTATACCTAATTCCTTCATAGCCAGAAAGCAATTATTTATTAATTCTTCACATACAGTAGTTTCAAAAGAACAAGCCATATCTTCTTTTCTTAGTTTTTCGCCCTCTTTATGAGCTATATTTATAACGGCTGTTTTTATTCCACTAAAACTAAAATCATAATTATCAAACTTTGTTTTTGGTAGTTTATATGTAAATTTTCCATTTTGTGCAAGTTTACTTACTTCTGGTCCTCCTGGATAAGGAAGACCTAGTACTCTTGCAACTTTATCAAAAGCCTCTCCTACTGCATCATCACGTGTTTTTCCTATTATCTCAAATTCTGTATAATCTTTTACATGTATTAAATGTGAATGACCACCAGATACAACAAGTGCCATAAATGGAGGCTTTAAATTACTGTACGTTATATAATTTGCAGCAATATGCCCTTCTATATGATGAGTTGGTACAATAGGTATATTTAATGCATATGCAAGAGATTTTGCATATGCAACTCCTACAAGTAAAGCTCCAACAAGTCCTGGGCCATATGTAACACCTATATAATCTATATCTGAAAACGTTATATTTGCTTTTTCTAATGCCTCATCTACTACATATGCTATATTTGACAAATGTTTTCTTGAAGCAATTTCGGGTACTACCCCTCCATATTCTTTGTGTATTTCTATTTGTGTTGAAACAATATTTGAAATAACTTCTCTTCCATCTTTTACAACAGCTACTGATGTTTCATCACAACTAGTTTCAATTCCTAAACAAATCATCTCTTACTCCTATAATCTTAATATAATATCTAATAAAAACATTATACCATTTATAAATGGTCTTATTATTGCACTACCTAAGTTTGTTAAAAACAATACTAAAATTATTACTATTGAATATCTTTGAAGTGTAAGCATAATATTTTTATATTTATATGGTAAAAAGTAATATAATACTTTTGAACCATCAAATGGTGGTATTGGTAGCATATTAAATACTGCAAATACTACATTAAATTGTATTGAAAGTATAAACATATCAATTAGTATACTTCCTATACCACTTGTCACAGCCAAAGATACAACACCTGTTATCATCAATATTTTTAATATAACTGTAAACAGTATTGCAAGTATAAGGTTTGATGCAGGTCCTGCAATAGATACAAACATGACATCTCTTGCTCTATTTTTAAAATTTCTATCATCTACCATTACAGGTTTTCCCCAACCTATTCCAATTAACATTATACTTAAAAATCCTAATGGATCAATATGTTTAAAAGGATCAAGTGTTAATCTTCCAAGTGCCTTTTGACTCTTATCACCAAGTTTATATGCAACAAAAGCATGAGCATATTCGTGTATAGAAAGTGAAATTAATAATGCTGGTAATGTATATAAAAATGATATTAGACCATTCTGACTAAATATATTAAACAATTAAATCTCCCCTCTTTTATATTAATATATTATATCACGTAAAATTAAATATGTAAACAAAAGAGCAAGAATATTTCATCTTGCCCTCAATGTTTATTTTTTATTTGAAGAATTTTTATCTTCTTTCTTCTTTTTATTAATAAACATTACTCCAACAACTATTCCAATAATTGCTACAAGGAATATTATTACATACATTAATACATTTATGTCTGATGTATCTACATCTGGTGGCTCTGGATTATTTACTGGATTTTCTATCTCATTTGTTGGCTCTTTTATCTTCTTTCCAGTTGCTTTTCCTGTATGTTCTACCTCTGCTGTATTTGTTATTTCATCTACTTTTAATCCTTCTTTTACTGTTAATACTTTTACTTGATATGTTACTTCTAATAC
>CANQPW010000046.1 GCA_947625855.1 uncultured Clostridia bacterium
AAAATAGAAGAAAATGTTATAACAAATGTAGCAAAATATGAACCACCAAATGTAAATACATCAGATATAAATATATTAATGTATGTGATAATATTCCTTGTAGCAGTTATTGGAATAGTTGTTGGAATTGTTTTTATAAATAAAAATAAGAAAAAAGAGAGTAAAAAATAAAAAATATAAATAAAAAGGTCAAAAAATACCCAATGGATTTCTCCATTGGGTATATTACTTTTTTAAACATTAAATCTAAATAAGATTATATCACCATCTTGCACAACATAATCTTTTCCTTCAAGCCTTACAAGTCCTTTTTCTTTTGTAGCAAGCATACTACCATATTTCATTAAATCATCATAAGATACAACTTCTGCTTTTATAAAACCTCTTTCAAAATCAGAATGAATTTTTCCCGCTGCTTGAGGAGCTTTTGTACCTTTTTTAATAGTCCAAGCTCTAACTTCTTGTTTACCTGCTGTAAGATAAGAAATAAGACCTAAAAGTGAGTAACTAGCTTTAATAAGTTTATCAAGACCAGATTCTTTAATACCATATTCTTCCATAAGCATTTGTTTGTCTTCATCTTCGAGTTCACTTAAATCTTCTTCAAGTTTAGCACATAAAGTAACAACTTTTGCATTTTCTTTTTGTGCATATTCTTTTACTTTTTGAACATATGGATCATTTTCCATATTATTTATTTGAGCTTCTGATACATTTGCAACATAGATTGTAGGTTTATCAGTTAAAAGATAAGTATCTTTTAATAACTCTTTTTCTTCATCGGTAAGTTCTAAAGTTCTAACTGGTTTTCCTTCTTCTAAATGTTTTGAAATTTTATTTAATACTTCCATCTCAGCAGTAGCTTTTTTATCACCAGATTTTGCTATTTTTGAAACACGTTCAATTCTTTTTGATATTGTTTCCATATCAGAGAAAACTAGTTCTAAAGTTATAGTTTCAATATCTTCTATTGGGTCTATTTTACCTGATACATGAACAATTTTTTCATCTTCAAAACATCTAACAATATGAGCTATTGCATCAGTTTCACGAATATGTGATAAAAATTTATTTCCAAGTCCTTCACCTTTTGAAGCACCTTTTACAAGGCCGGCAATATCTACAAATTCTATTGTAGCATATGTAGTCTTATCACTATCGTACATTTTAGTTAAAACATCAATTCTTTCATCTGGTACTGTAACAATACCAACATTTGGCTCTATTGTACAAAAAGGATAGTTTGCACATTCTGCACCAGCTTTTGTAATTGCATTAAAAAGTGTAGACTTACCTACATTTGGAAGTCCAACTATTCCTATTTTCAATTTTAATTCCTTCTTTCTATAAAAATGTATAAGAATATTATATCAGAGAATAGTAATAAGTCAAGGAACAAAATTTACAGTTTTTAAATATTTGTATTTGACTATATAATTTAAGTTTGATATAATAAAAAGCAACAAAGGTGAGTTTTATGGATGATGAATTATTAGTAAAAAATGAAACTGAATATACATATGATAAATATTTAGAATTAAATAGATTTAATACATTTAAAGTAAAAAAGACAGCAATGGTTATATTGATTGTTTCAATATCTATTATTTTTCTATGTGGTGTATTAATGATAATTTTAGGGGAGTATTCTGATGCAGTTATATATATAGCATTAGCTATTGCATTTACTGTATTTTTCATATTTTTACCTACTTTACAAACTAGAAAAATATTTAAGTCAGATAAAATGTTACAACAAAAGATAAAAAATAATTTTGAATTTTATAACGATAGAATAGAAGCAAGTAACACTAAAGGAAATAGTAAATTAAAATATGAGGATTTGTATAGAGTTTATGAGACTGATAAAGCTTTTTATATGTATTTGAATAGAATTCAAGTCTTTATGTTGTCAAAGGATAGTTTTATTATTGGAGATGCTGAAAAACTTGCCAATTTATTACAAGAAAAGTTAGGAAAAAATTATAAAAAAGTGTAGGAGGAAAGTATGGAAGATTGTTTATTTTGTAAAATTATTTCTGGTGATATACCAGCAGAAAAAGTTTATGAAGATGAATATGTACTTGCTTTTAAAGATATAAATCCATCAGCACCAATACATGTATTGGTAGTACCTAAAATTCATATTCAAGATGTTAATAATATAAATGAAGAAAATGTTATATATGTATCTAAAATATTTGAAGCAATAAAAGAAGTTGCAAAGATATGTAATATTTATGATACAGGATATAGAGTAATTTCAAATTGTGGAAAAGATGGACGTCAAGAAGTACCACATCTACATTTTCATATACTTGGTGGTAAGAAATTAAGTTAGTATAGGGCTTTGGATTTTTATTCAAAGCTTTTTAAATACTGTTTTTTTGCTTAATTTTAAAAATATTATATATAAATGAAAAACTTTTATAAAAATGCGTGACTTTTTTATTCTTTTGAGGTATAATAAGTTTATGTTAAAGTAGTGTTAAACTACAAAAGGAGGAAATTTATTATGAGTGAAAAAGCTAAGAAGGAAACAGAAGAAATAGTTGAACAACCAAATGTTGAAATTGCAACTAATTTAAATATTTCAGAGGATGTTATAGGTATAATTGCAGGACTTGCTGCATCTGAAGTAGAAGGAATTGCAGGTATGACATTAGGTTTTGTTGATGGAATTAATCAAATTCTTGGAAGCAACAAAAAATATTCTAAAGGTGTTAAAATAGAACTTGATGGAAAGAAAGTTACAATTGATTTATATGTAAATGTAACTTATGGAGTAAAAATACCAGATGTTGCATGGGCAGCACAAAATGCTGTAAAGAATGCTGTTGAAACAATGACAGGATTAGAAGTTTCAGCTGTAAATATAAATGTACAAGGAATAACTTTTGATAAGAAAGAAGATAAAGAGACTGAAACAACAGAAGAATAAATATTATTTTTAGTAGCCCAAAATAAGTCTGTTTTGGGCTATAACTTAATTTAGGGGGAAAAACTTATGAAAGGTTTTGAAAAGTTTATATTAGTCATATTTTCAATTTTAATAATTGTATTATCTGTATTTGTAATACTAGTATCTACACAAATGATACAAATAAATGATATGTTAGATATTGGAATAAACTTTTTAACAGGACATAAAATCGTAGGACTTGTAGCAGGTGCAATACTTTCATTACTTGCTCTTATAGGAATATTCTCATCATCTGAAAATAATGATGAAATGAAAAGTGGACTTGCTATAAAAGGTGAAACAGGAACTGTATATATAACAAAAGATACATTTGAAAGTATTGTTGAAAGCGTAACAAGAAATTATGCAGAACTAAAAAATGTAAAAGTCGATATAATAATGTCTGAGGATGGTGTAGTTGCAAATGTGTATACTATGATATTGCCAGATACTGTTGTACCAGAACTTACAACAAAGTTACAAGCAAATATTAAGGCAAGCGTTCTAAAACAAACAACTGTGGACATTAAAGAGGCTAATATAAAAGTTAAAGGTGTTTATTTAGAGCCACAGAAAAAATAGGATGTGAATAAAAATGAGAGATTTTATAGATTATGTTGTAAAAAATAAGTATGTAATAATCTGTGTAGCAATAGTTGTAGTGCTATATGCACTTGGAATAGTAGAATTTCTAACAAAATTAGTAGTGCTTATAGCATTAATTGGTCTAGCTGTTTTTGTTGGAAAAAAGCTACAAGATAATGAGGATAATATAAAAAATTTATTTAATTTTAAAAAAGGAAAAGAGTATAAAGAAAAAGTATATTATTATCACAAAAAAGATGAATAAAGTAGGAGAAAAAAATGAGTAGAAAGAAAGCAAGAGATTGTGCATTTAAGTGTATATATGAATTAGAGTTTGATAATGAAAAAAATGTAGAAAAAACACTTTCATATTGTTATCAAGAAAATGAAAATGTGGAAGATGAAAAAGAGTATATAGATGTAGTAGTAAATGGTGTAAATAAAAACTTAAAAGCAATAGATGAAATAATTTTATCAAAACTAAAAAATTGGTCTTTAGAAAGAATTGCAAAGATAGATTTAGCAATTCTAAGACTTGCTATATACGAAATAATGTATATGGATGATATTCCAGTAAAAGTAACAGCAAATGAAGCTGTGGAACTTGCTAAACTTTATGGTAATAATGATTCAAAATCATTTGTAAATGGAGTAATTGCAAAAGTAATTGAAGCAAAGAACTCATAAAAAAAAGGATGAATTATTAATGGAAACAAAAGTATATAAAGTATCAGAAGTAAATAGATATATAAAAATGGTGTTTGATAAGGACACCTTTTTAAATGACATTAGAATAAGAGGAGAAATAACTAATTTTAAAGCACATTATACAGGACATTTATATTTTACATTAAAAGATGAAACTTCAACTATAAAATGTGTTATGTTCAAGGGATATGCAAGTACAATAAAATTTAAACCAGCAGATGGTATGAAAGTTGTAATTGATGGGCAAATAAGTGTCTTTGAAAGAGATGGAGCATATCAGATATATTGTAAATCAATGAGTCCAGAAGGCTTAGGAGAGTTATATCTTGCTTATGAACAATTAAAAGAAAAACTAAGTAAAGAAGGATTATTTGATGCTACATTAAAGAAAAAAATACCTTTTTTGCCTAAAAGAGTAGGGGTTATAACTTCTAAAACTGGTGCAGTTATAAGAGATATAATAAATGTAACTACAAGAAGATATCCTAATGTAGATTTATTAATATATCCTGCAGCAGTTCAAGGGGTAAATGTTGCCTCAACAGTAATTGCAGGTCTTGAAACATTTAATAAATTAAATAATGTTGATGTAATAATAATAGCAAGAGGTGGAGGCTCATTTGAAGATTTATTTGGATTTAATGACGAAGCTTTAGCAAGAAAAATATTTGAATCAAAAATTCCTGTTGTATCTGCAGTAGGACATGAAACGGATTTTACAATCTGTGATTTTGTATCAGATTTAAGAGCACCAACACCAAGTGCGGCAGCAGAACTAGTTTATCCACAATATAGTGATATTATAAAAAGAATACTTATGGATAAAAATAGAATAATGATTGCATCTACAAATTATTTAGAAAGAAAAAAAGAATATGTAAAACGTTTAAAAGCTGCAAAACTTGAGAAAGTTCCTCTTGATATGATAAATAAATATAGACTTACAATAGATAGTATATCTAAGCAAAACTTAAATTTAGTTAATTTGAAATTAGAAAAATATAAATCAAAAAGTATGCAAGCTATTGCAAAAATTGATACACTAAGTCCATTAAAAACATTAACAAGAGGATATAGTGTAACAGAAAATGAACAAGGAAAAGTTGTAAAAAGCATAAAAGATGTAAAAAAATCAGATAAATTAAATGTAAGACTTACTGATGGTAAGATAAATGTTGTTGTAGAATAGGAGAGTATAAGTATGGCAGAAAAAGAAGAAAAGACATTTGAAGAAAGTTTAAATGAATTAGAAAAGGTAGCTCAAACTCTTGAAAGAGGTGAATTACCTTTAGAAGAAGCAATATCAGAATTTGAAAAAGGAATAAGACTTTCAAAGGAATGTAGTGAAAAATTAGAACAAGCTGAAAAGAGAATAAATATATTAGTAAAAAATGAAGAAGGAGAAATGGCAGAAGAAAAATTCGAACAAGAATAAAGAAATATTGATATTGACATTTACATAAAATATTATATAATTATAGTAATAAGTTTAAAAGGAGGATAATATTTTGAGTAAAATATTAGGTAGTGTAAAACTTACTGAAGATAAAAATCTTTCTTTAAATATTGTTGATAAAGTAAATATTGCTGATGTACGGAAGACATTTCGATTTCAAGGGTATATAGATGTATGGAGCATTGAAGATTATTTAAAAGACAAACTTGTTATAAATATAATGTTAAATGAAAAAAGTGTAGGTTATATTTTTTTGTATAAAAGTTTGTATAAAAATAGTTTATTTCATTCAAAAAGTTATATTTTAGATTATGCAATAAAAAGAAAATATAGATATCAAAAATTAGGATTAAATGCTTTAAAATTACTTTTTTCTAAAGATATTTCTAAAGTTTTAGATACTACTCGTTATATAGCTTTTGTAAGCTCAGAAAATACAGTATCTGTTGCATGTCTTGAAAAAGCAGGTATGAAAAATACTACTGTAAAATTTATTGATAAACAAAATAGTTTTTTACGTTATATAATTGATATAGAGTACTAATTGTACTCTATATTTTTATTATATAATTTTGTATTTTGTAAATAATAATAATGGTGATAATATGAATAAAAAAGATAAAGTAAGTTTAAAGTATAATCTTGAACTTGAAAGAAAAGATGAACATAATATTAAAAAGAAGGGATATGACTTTATACCCAGATTTAATCATTTAACATCAATAGATGAACAAAAAATAAAAGTAAAAGAGATAGAAGATAAGACAAAGTAAAATATATTGCACAATAAATTTGAAATAGTTTCCATAAATGTTTTGACTTTTGTGCTAATTTACTGTATAATTATTAAGTATCTGAAAGGGGGATAAGGTTTATTTTATTAAACCAAATTTTATGAGAAAAATGACATCAAAAGAGCTTAGAAAAGCTTGGCTTGATTTTTATAAAGAACGTGGTCATGTTGATATAGGTGTTGCTTCTTTAATCGGTGATGGTACAACAGGAGTGATGTTTAATGTAGCAGGTATGCAACCTCTTATGCCTTATTTACTTGGAAAAGAACATCCATTAGGAAAAAGGCTTTGTAATGTTCAAGGTTGTATAAGAACAAATGATATAGAATCAGTAGGAGATTCTAGTCATACTACTTTTTTTGAAATGATGGGAAGTTGGAGCTTAGGAGATTATTTTAAAGAAGAACGTACAAAATGGAGTTTTGAACTTTTAACAAAAGTATTTGAAATGCCAGTAGAAAGACTTGCTACAACTGTATTTGAAGGAAATGAAAGTGTACCAAGAGATACTGAAACAGCAATGCTTAGAGAAAAGTCTGGATTTTTACCACAAAATATATTCTTTTTACCAAAAGAGGATAATTGGTGGGAACTTGATAGAGGACCATGTGGACCAGATAGTGAAATGTTTTATATAACAGATAAAGAGGCGTGTTGTAATAATTGCACACCTGCTTGTGATTGTGGACGTTATGTTGAAATAGGAAATGACGTATTTATGCAATATGATCGTATATCAGATGATAAATATGTTTTACTTGATAAAAAGAATGTTGATACAGGATGGGGACTTGAAAGAATACTTGCATTTTTAAATACAGATGGAGATGTTTATTTAACTGATGTGTTTGCAGGAGCTATATCAATACTTGAAGAAAAATCAGGTAAAAAGTATAAAGAAGATGAGAATGTAACAGCTTCTATTAGAATAATAGCAGATCATATAAGGACAAGTGTTATGTTGCTTGGTGATGAAAAACATCTTGTACCATCTAATGTTGGAGCAGGATATATTCTTCGTAGATTAATTAGAAGAGCTGTAAGACATGCAAGAAAGCTAAATATTTCAACAGAAGTTTTTAGCGAACTTGCAGCAAACTTTATAGATAATGTTTATGGTGATTTTTATAACGAATTAAAAAACTCAAAAGAATTTGTTTTAAACGAGTTAAATAAAGAGATTACAAAGTTTGAAAAAACACTAAATTTAGGAATAAAAGAGTTTGACAAATTAGTAAAAAGACTTGATGAGGAAAATTCAAAAATAATAGATGGAAATGCAAGCTTTAGACTTTATGATACATATGGATTTCCTATTGAACTTACAGAAGAACTTGCAAAGGAAAAAGGTTACATAGTAGATATTGATGCCTTTAACGAAAAGTTTAAAGAACATCAAGAAAAATCAAGAACTGCTGCAACTGGAACATTTAAAGGTGGACTAGAATCATCAGGTGAAATAGAGACAAAATATCATACAGCAACTCACTTGCTTAATGCTGCTTTAAAAGTAGTAATAGGTCCAGATGTTCATCAAAGAGGATCTAATATAACTAGTGAAAGAATGCGTTTTGACTTTTCTTGTGATCATAAATTAACAGATGAAGAAAAACAAAAAACAGAGGATTTAGTAAATAAATGGATACAAGATGGAATAGATGTAACATTTGAAGTAATGAGTAAAGATAAAGCTTTAAAATCTGGTGCCGAGTGTATGTTTATTGAAAAATATCCAGATGAAGTAAAGGTATATAGTATTGGAGATATATCAAAAGAATTATGTGGTGGACCACATGTAAAAAATACAAATGAGCTTGGACATTTTAAAATAGTAAAAGAAGAAGCATCAAGTGCAGGTGTAAGAAGAATAAAAGCATGTTTTGATTAAAAAAAATAGACGACTTCATTTTTAAGAAGCCGTCGTTTTTTTTTGAATCCTTTTATGATTTATCTACTTTTTGCGGTCTATATTTATAATCGGGATGTCTGTAAGGCAAAAATTCTAAAAAGTTTATTGCATTTAAAAATTTATCAAAATATACAGTTAAATATTCATTATTTTCTTCAAATCTTTTTATAACATCAAATTTGTGTGGCTCAAACTTGTCACATTTTTTTGTTTTATAAACATAAGCCACAAAAAGTGAGGTCTCTTCATCTTTTTTAAGATAAACCATAAGTTCTTCATTTGTAGGACTAGATATAGAAATAGTTAATGGTTCATTATCTTTTGAAATTAAATTTTCCTCTCTTAAAAAAGGAATAAAATCATAAGGAAATAAAACTTTGTTATCAAATTTCATAGCTATATCCTCCTTAAATATTAATTTAATGATTTTTAAAGTATTATGACAACATTATATCATTAAAACACATTGATGTCAACATTGTTATAATTTAAAGCGATTACTTTTGCTAAAGTAACTTTAAATTATAAAAAAAAATAAATGAAAAATATGTAAATAATATTTGAAATAAAGCTTTACTTTTCGGATTATTATGCTATAATATTGACATCTTCAAAATTTAAAAGTGTATTAATTAATAAACTTTTGTCTACAAAATAAATAGGAGGTAGGTTAATGGCAAAAAAATAAAAAAATAGTATTTATTTTTTAAAGCTCAAAAACTAAAAAATAGGATAGGAGGAAGAGAAAAAAATGAGCTTGTTTATTTGTGTACTTTTTATCTGTTTGCTCGCCATGTCCTTTGCAGTCTTTAACTACTTTAAAGTAAAGTCACTTGAAGAGGGCACAGACGAGATGTCTGAAATTGCACTAGCTATTAGGATTGGTGCAGATACCTTTTTGTTAAATGAGTATAAAGTATTGATAGCCGTAGTATTAATATTAATAGTATTATTTTCAGTTTTTATCTCAATTCAAAGTGGGATATCTCTTTTTATAGGTAGTACAATGAGTGGACTTGCCGGATTATTTGGTATGAAGATGGCGACATACGCAAATGTGCGTGTATCAAATGTAGCAAGGCAAACAGAAAGTATTGGTAAAAGTTCAAAAGTAGCTCTTAGAGGAAGTTCTATAATGGGACTTAGTGTGGCAAGTTTTTCGCTTATCGGACTTGCAATAGTATTTTTCTTATTCAAATATCAGTTATCTCAAATGTATACAGTAGCTAACTGGTGTAATATTGAATTTGTACCTTTTTCTATGTCGCTTGCATCATATTCTTTTGGTTGTTCAATAATTGCTATTTTCAACAGAGTAGGTGGTGGTATTTATACCAAAGCGGCAGATACGGGTGCAGATTTGGTAGGTAAGGCAGAGGAGAATATACCAGAAGATGATCCTAGAAATCCAGCGGTAATTGCAGACTGTGTTGGAGATAATGTAGGAGATACAGCTGGTCTTGGTTCTGACCTTTTGGAAAGCAATGTAGGTGGTATAGTAAGTGCTATTATTTTGATTATAAGCATATTTATCAGCTACAAAGCAAAGGGAATTTCTTTTAGTGAAGAAATGTTCCAGAAACTGTATATGTATCCGATAGTTTTTGCAAGTATCGGCTTGATTTCATGTGTAGTAGGAATTGCATATGCTCTTTATAAAAAAGATGGAAAAGATCCTCATAGAGAGCTAAACATTGCAACATGGTTGTCTGCTGGACTTACAGGCGTTTTAAATCTTGTATACACCATCATTTCTTTAAGAGGACAAGATTTAGGAGATTTGCCTTTTAAGATGGGAATTTTCTCGCCTTGGGTATCTTCTGTAATAGGTATTGTAAGCGGTATCTTAATTGGTGCAGTAGCTGAATACTATACAAGCTATGATTACAAGCCAACTAAGAAGATTGCAGAAGTGTCTAAAGAAGGAACTCCTTTAACTATTGTTCAAGGAATGTCATCTGCAATGAAGTCTACAATGTTATCTTTGCTCATATTAGGAATTGGATTTTGGACTTCGCAGTATGTATCTGGAATATTTGGTGCTGCAATGGCTGCAGTAGGCATGTTATCATTTGTTGGTATTACTGTATCTGTTGATACTTATGGACCGATATGTGATAATGCAGGTGGTATTGCTGAAATGGCAAATCTTGGTGAGAATATAAGGAGTATT
>CANQPW010000047.1 GCA_947625855.1 uncultured Clostridia bacterium
TTATATTATATTTTTTTATTGTTTCCTTTAAGCATTTCATATCTATTAACATTCGTTTATTTCCTACAACTAAAGTATTTCCTATAATCAATGGTAAAAACATTTCTAATACTGAAATATCAAAACAAACAGTAGTTATACTCAAAAAAACCTCTTTTGTAGTAAAGTTTATTTCTGAACTTATATTTTCAAAAAAATACACCAAGTTATTATTAGTAATTTGCACACCTTTTGGATTTCCTGTACTTCCAGAAGTATAAATTATATATGCAATATCATTATTTTCAATATTTTTAAAATTAAAATTACAATTTTTTATTTTTAAATCAGTAAATTCGTTTAAATTTATGCTCATTTTATTAAAATTTTTTATTCCATTTTTTTCATATATTACACCATCAGCATTTGAATCTCTTAATATATATTTTATTCTTTCTTCTGGTAATTCCGTATCTATTGGTATATAACTTCCTCCAATTTTCCAAATCGCTATAACTAACATTATAAATTCAGCAGATTTTTCAAGGTAAAGGGCAATTCTTTTTTTATCTAAATGCTTAAACATCAAATATTCAGCATAATTATTACTTATTATATCTATATCTTTAAAAGTATATTTTCTTTCTTTATCAATTATTGCAATTTTTTCACTATTTTCATTACAACATTTTATAAATAACTCTATTAAACTCTTAGATTCTTTTTCAATCATATATTTCTCCTATTAAATAAATCATTTTCAAATTTATATATTGTTTTTAATATGACATCTTTTATATCTTTACTTTTTAAATTCTCATTTCCTATATAATTTATTGATTTTTTATTGTTACATTCTAAATTTTCAATTTTATATTCTCCTGTTTTACCATTAATATAATATGTTTTTCCATCAATTATAGCATCAATTGACACATTTCCTATAACCGGTATTCCTAATTCCCTTGCTATAATAGCACTATGTGACAATGGTGATTTAGATTCAATTATACATCCCTTTGCTTTACTTGCCGCAATAAGTGTATCACCTGATAATCTTTTTGTAACAAGAATACATCCATCTTCAAATTGCATTGCTGTCTTGCTATCATATACCTTTATTGCTTTTCCAATAGCTTCACCATTAACAAGTCCAATTCCAAATTCTCCAATTTTTGTATTTTCTGATTTTAATGTATTAAATAGTCTTGTAAGAGGTCTACATTGTAATATATAAAGATTACCTTTTTCATCATATGTCCACTCTATATCATAATTTTTGACATTTAATATTTTAGAAACTTTTTCACTAACATCTAGTATATTTTTTATTTCATCATCATTTAAGGTTTTTCCTTCTTTTAATTCATCTGTTAATTTAACTTCTATAATATTATCTGTATTATTAAACTCACATGGAAATAATCCACTATAATTTTGATATATTATCTCTTCATTTTCAGCCGGATTTATCCTCTTAATTATAGGTATATTTATAAATTCTTTATTATTAGAATAATCTAATACTTTTCTTGTTTTATTAGAAATTATCCATTCATCACATCCTGTATTACCATCAACAATAGATTTAGCTAAGCCATAATTACAGTCTAAAACAGTATTATCTTCTAATTTAAATATAACACCTGATTTATTTGAAAATATAAATTGTTGTATAATAACAGAACAAGGTATAGCTTTAAATTTTTCATTTTTTTTGCTATACTCTATAACTCCAACATTAAAACTTTCTATCCAACATTTTATAATTGCATTTACAATGTCTGATACATGTGATAAATTAAGTTTAGTATAAAACAAACCTGAAAAACTATTCTCACTTCCATCCTCATATAATTGTGAACTTCTAACAGCATACCTCTTTATATCTTTATTTTGTTTTAAAAAATCTTCTACATCACTAAACAAATCTACATATACATCATGTGGTATTTTATTAAAGAAATTTTTTATTTGCTCAATGTTTTCCATATCAATATTATATCTTTTTAATAAAGATAATGGGTAATTATTACTAATTACCCATGTTTTTGGTACGGTAACACTATTATAAGACAATTTAATTAAATTTGATGCCTTACTACCGCAATACTGTATAACTTTCTTCGTTTTTAACCTCTACAATTGCATTACTCATTTTACACAACCGTCCTTCCTAAAGGCCCAAACTATGCCCAATTTCTTCAATTTTTCCTAAGAACTGTTCTTTTGATACTTTAGAAGAATTATCAACGACATAATCTGCTATATCTTTAACTTTATCTGCATTATGACTAATTTTAAATTCATCTTTTTTATGAACTTTTTCAAGCATTTCTTCATACGTAATAGGAGATTCTCCATTTTCAATAGCTTTAGCATTAACTTTTTCCAATTCACGTAAAGCTCTTGTTTCCGCTGGTGAATCGATGAAAATATTTGCCATTTTATTACCAAGCTCTTTTTTTAAGAAAGCTCCTAATTCGGCCCTATAAAGGCTTTCAATAGATGCGTACTTATAATGTTCTTCTTGCATATGCAAAATCAATCTATATAAAAATTCTTTAAAAACTTCTTCAGGATTGTTTGCATACAACATTATAAAATGTTCATTTTTCATTCCATCACTTAGGTCAAATCCTCTTTCTTCCATCATTTCACGTTCAATATGAATTATCTTACTCTTACGTGCTCCCATAGCCTGTAACTTATACCCTGCAGAAGTTTTTCCGCATTCGCTAAGCCCACCTAATGAGAAAATGCCAGAAACATAACTTAAAGCTTCTTGATACTGCTTGTCTGTAAACTTCATAACGTACCTTCCTTTCAAGATATTAGGTTAATAGTGTTAATAGAAAATTAAACCACATATATTATATCATATATTAATATAATTTGCAATAACACGTAACTTATTTACATAAATAATAATTTTCTATTCTTTGAAAATAATCTATCTCTCATTGTTCCATTCCATTTTCTTACATTTCCCTTTTTATCGCCAGCAGATTGCAAATAATCATAATCTAAAAATCCCTTATAACCTAGTTTTTCTACAATATTACTTCCAAATATTTCGTCAGTATGTTGTAAAGTCCATATTACTGGTTTTTCTATATTCTGATTTTTAATTATTTCAGGTAATTTTGTAAGTATTATTTTTTCGTATTTCTTATAATATCTATAAACATCTCCAAATTTTGCTAAGTTAACATCATTATTCCATCTACTTAAATATTCAAGCCATGCATGTTTATATAAATGTAAAATAATATAAATATAATGATATACTATATCTAAAACTGGTATTTTATGATTATCAATTCCTATTTCTACACTTCTTATATCTTGAAAAGCTTCATTTATATCTACCTTGTACTCACATTTTTCCCACGTTAACGAACAAACAAATCCAACAGAAACATATTTTATTATTTCATCATCTATTTTTTTTACAAACTCCGGTAATTTATCTGGTGTATTCATATATATTAAATATTCTTGTCTGCTAAGTTCTCTTATTCCATTACTTTTCCAATCAACTGTTCCTACCAAGAATCCAAGCTCATTTAATAAATCCATAACCTCATTTTTATATTGTGGCTTTACAATAAAATCTGCATCTGATAAAAACCTATATCCTTCATTTTCATAAAGTTCATTATCTAGTACTATTCCTTTTGTAGCAACAAACTGTATATCTTTTTTTGATAGTTTTTCAACTATTTTTATTGTTTCTTCCTTTATTTTTTTTACCTTTTCTCTATTTACATCATAGACAACCCTAAAATATTGATTTACAAAAGGAGGTATCTTATCAAACAAATCATTATTTATAAAAAAGTATGCTACCATTGGAAATATTTTATGGCTCATTGCCTGTTCAATCAATTCACCCCAATTAATATTATAATTTTCTAAAATGAACTTTATATCATCTATATTATTTTTTTCTCCCATTGTAATTTTTTCTAGTATTACCCATTCAGCATTATATTTTTTTATATCTTCTTCCAAAATATTATTCTCCTTTCAAACATCTATATGTTTCTATTATTTCATATATCGAAGCTCTTGATATGTCAATTTTTATTGACTTTAATACTTCGGAAATAATAGCAAATATCTTACATTCTATCATATGCCTTTTTTCTTCCTCACTAACAATTAAAGTTAAAAATGAAAATTTCTCAACAAATTCTTTTTTTTCTTTTAATGTCATATTGCATTCATTCATTTTATTTTCAAGGACATTATAAAATTCATATAGTTTATTTATTTGATTTTTTCTGTTATATTCTATTGACTGTAATTCGTTTTCAATGTCTTTTATTGTATACTCTCTTTTCATCCTATTTAAATCATTTTTTATAAAATTAGCATTTTTTAATATTGAATTGTCAAAAGCTAATTCTTCAAATTTTTCATATACAGCATAATCTTGCATATATTTTTTTATTTCTATATCAATATCTTCATTATTTTCAATAAACTTTCTCAACAACTCCAATTTATTCTTTCTTACTTGAATTCTATGTGGCATAAAAGAACAAATCATAACCAAATCTATATTTATATACTCTTTTGGCATATTTATACTTTCAAGTATATTTTCATAATAATTTGATGGTATAAACATATTAAATACTGCAAATGAATCCATACAAATAAAAAACTCTAAACACTTTTTCACTTCATCAACAGAAGGAAGTTTTAAGTCAAGATAAAGATTATTATATATCTTTGTTATATAATTTTCTGCCTTTTCTAAATACTCATTTACATTTTTTATTACTTCATCTCTTAATTTTACATTATTTCTAAAAATTGATACTAATTTACTTACAAAGTCATTCCACTGTTCTTGTTCAATACTAATATGTTTTTTAAAAATATTAACTTCTTTAAAGCTATCTTCATTAAATAACATTTTTGGCATTTCAATTACAGATTTAAAATAAATTTCTTGCAACCACTTTATTCTTATATCACAATAAATATTTACAACATCAGGAGTATATTCAATACGACGCATCAAAAATTTGCCTTTTTGACTATCTATTTCATTCATTTTTTTCTCCTCCTAACAATTTTTCATTAACTATATCATATATTTTTTTACTTATTTCATCTTTACTCTCTAAACCGTTGATAACACTCCAGTTTTCACTTTCGATAAAATCTTTATATATATCCCTTACTTTTCTTTGATAATTCAAAAAACCTTTTTTATACTCTTTAATATTATATTCTTTTCTTAACGCCTCGTTATTAAAAACATTTCCTCCACATTCCCAGTAAGATAAATATTTATTTTCAATACTCTTTCTTCTTAAACATTCTTCAACTGGTGTATCTATAAATATTTTTATATCAGGTTTCCTAAAAATACTAACACAATTTTCAATCCATTCTTTTTTTATTTTTGAATCACTCAATGCCTTAATTAAAATAGTATATA
The DNA here is from genome assembly GCA_947625855.1 of uncultured Clostridia bacterium. Classification (GTDB taxonomy): domain Bacteria; phylum Bacillota; class Clostridia; order TANB77; family CAG-465; genus CAG-465. The sequence continues at coordinate 5,441 of CANQPW010000047.1, forward strand.
TATATCTGTCTAAAATTATTATACAACCTTCTTTTAATTTCGGTACTATTTCTCTATAATATACATTTGATAATCCCATTAAATACATAAAAGAAAAAGTAATAGTATCACAATTTTCCCATTTTGTCTTTAATAATATATTTTTTATGAATTCAGAATGGATAAAATTAACACAATATACATTCTTTTTAACTTCTTTTAATTTTTTTTCTAAAGTCTTTACTTGTGTACTTTTTCCACTTCCATCTAATCCTTCTATTTCAATAATACATCCATTTTTACTTTCACTGATTTGTGTTACTATATTTTTAGGATAAGGAAACTTAAATTCTCCCAATTCAGGAACATCATCATTATATAACATTTTACACCTCTATATTTTATTTTTTATCATTTTTTCTATTTCTGAAATATTTTTCCAATTATGTGATGCTATTTCTTCATTTTCAAACATAATATTAAATTTTTCCTCTATTCCCATAATCAATTTTACTATATTTAAAGAATCTAATCCTACATTAAACAAATTTTCATCTCTACTTATATCATCAATATTTTTATATAAGTCATCACAAAGTTCATCATTCATAACTTCTCTTATTTTTAATTCTATATCATCCATAAAATTCATTCCTTTCATTTAATAATTTATTAATCTTTCAATAACGTCTCTTGCATATTGAATTAATTTCTTTTCATCTTGTTTTTCATGAGTTAGATATTCACTTATCTGTAAATTTTCTATATTATATAATCTCGAAAAATTATAAAAAATATCTTCATAAGACTTTACAAAAATCCCATTACTTATGAGTACAACTTTCATTATTAAGTTTAAAGTTTTAATTAAAGTTTCTTTATCTATATTTTCTTCTTTATACAATATTCTTTTTAACTTATGTATTGCTTCTGGCAATACGCTTATATTTTTATTTATAAGATCCTCATATGTAATTAATGGTATACGAACATCTTTTAATTTAATCGGTAAAATTTCTTCATTTTGCATCTGATATAAAGCAAATAATGTTTTTGCATCTACATTTAGACTTTCTATTTCTAATTTAGAATATATTGTAGTACCTATTTTTACATATACTTTATATTTATCTATTATATCAGATATTTTCTTTATATCAGAAAAATTATATTTATTAATACATATTATAATATCAATATCACTCCAACCATCATGTACACACTCTCTTCCAATACTTCCGTGTATTAAAATCATTTCGATATTTATAATAGTATCATTTATCTCTTTAATAAATTTTTTCAGTATTTTTTTATAAAATACAGGTATATTATAATCTTCTATTTTTTTTATTTTAATTTTATTATCAATCTTTTTTATAATATTTGCTTTGTTTAGTATAATTTGCTTATACATTTCATTTTCATTTTCAACTTCAAAGACTATATTACTATTAAAAATTTGACAACTATACAACTTATTTATTCTAACTTTTTCTAATAAAAAAATAATATCTATAAAATAATCACCTGTATCATATAACTTAAAATTAATATAATTCACTGTATTTCCAATATATAGTAATGTATTTCTTATATCTACTAAATAATTTTCTTTTTTCATGTCCTCAATCTTTTTCTGAATTATATATTTTTTTATTTCATCATTTATTTTTTCAATTCCAAGATTATAATCTATTATAAAATCAAATTTATTTTTCAGTATATATCCTATTTGTAAATCTTGATATCTATGATATATATCTATTTGATTCTTTTCATACTTATCATCAAAAATTTTACTGTCAACAGCTTTATCTTTATTTATTAAAATTTTTAAATTTTCTATATCTTTAAATTTTACTTTTTCTTTACTTTTTTTAATGTTACTTTCTATTTCAGATTTAGAAAATCCTCTTACCACTAATGTGGCTATTATTCTTGCTTCAAAATTTAAAATTCCTTTATCTATAATTATTATTTCTTTATTAGAATTTAATATCTCATTATTTCTTTCTACTAAACTTTTGTAAATAGTATCACAAAATTCTTCTATTGTAGAATCATAAAACCACCAATTATGAAGTGCTTGTCCTTCTAACTTAGGAAAGCTCTTATACTTTTCTAAGCCACTAAAGTTATCTATAATCTTGTTATATTTATTTGCTAATAATTCACACTGAGTAGTTTTTCCAGTTCCATCAATTCCATTTAAAGAACATATTATTTTCATTGAATTCCTCCCAAACTTTTAACAAATTCTTTTACTGCATCTAATTTATTCTTACTATTACATTTTTTTATTGTATTTACTATATTAATCAACAGACATAAAGAATAAATCTTATCTTTTTCTTCCATATCATTTATATTAAAAATACATAATATCCTCATTATAACAAAATAAATAATATTTTCAGATATATATACATTTTTTTCTTTTAAATTTTCTATCAAATCAATTATAAAACGCTTTCTTATATTACTAGAAATTAATTCATAAGAGTTTATTTCAATTAATTTTTGATCTAAGTCTATATTATATTTTATTTTGGGAGTAAATTTTAAAATATTGCTAAAAATCCTTTCATGATTATAATAAGACTCTTTATGATATTTAGGAGCATAATATAAATCGTTAAATAATATAGACCAAAAAATTGTACTAAACTCCGCTTCAATTGGATTATATCCAGATGTTGCAAAATCAAAGAAAAATGGTTCTATTCCAATATTCATAACATTAGGGTCCCCTTGACTAATAAAACATCTATAAACTCTTTTATTATTAAAATAATTGATAGTTTCATCTATTATATTTTTTAAATTATAAGAATTGTTATCAATGATTATTGTTATATCCTCATCATTATACCATTCTATCAATCTTTCTTTTATTCTTTTTTCAAAAAAACTATTCATTGGATAATTAGAGGATATAACTTCATCAGAAATGTTTTTTATGTATTCAAATATTACCTCATTTATCTTTTTTAAATCTTCTTTGCTAATATCACTTTTTAAATCTCTAGTAACAAAAAAATCATTTAATAATCCTTCATTCTTTTTTATACTAGTTTTATATTCAAAAATTAAAATACACATATTCGTATAACTTATAATTCTTTTTATTTTAGTTGTTTTTATTTTATTATAAATTTGAATATATCCACATAGCTCATTTTTAGTTTGTTCATAATTCAATATTTTAAAAAAGATTCTTTCTATATTCTCTTTTGTATAACCATTTATAGAATTTTTTTGTATATTAACATGCTCTACATCGTATCCATCTTTTCTCATACTTTCAACTATATTGTCAAAATTCAATTCATAATCATATGTTTTTATATCAGTTGTAATTATATTTATTAAATCTTTTACTTCAATATCTACAATATTTTTCATATTTTCATTAGTACTTATATCTATTAAGACTTTATTATCACATAATAAACAAATATTTTTATATGAATTCATATACTTAGTTAGTTCTTCTTCATTATCCAAAATTTTCAGTTCATTCTTACATCTTATAATTATCAATTTATCATTATCTTTTTTCTCTAAAAGAGCAATTAATTCTTCTTCTAAATTCAAGTATCTATCTAATAAATCACTTATATCAATATTTTTTATTATATTTTTGCAAATATTTTTTAAAATTGTAATTTGTTCTTTTAACACTGCATTAAGTTCAAAACTAGAATTTCTCTCAACATATTCTACATTCTTACTTTTTAATAATCCAATATATGTAACTAGTTTATCTTTTTGAGTATTATTTAACAACTTATAATCTTTTATTATTTTAATGTTATTTCTTTTTGACTTAATGACCTGAGATTCAGATAAAATTTTATTTATAACATCAGATTTTGGTAATAGTTTTTCATCCACTCTATATAGATATACGGTATCTGCAACGTCTTTTTTAGAAACATAATAATTTTTTATATATCCATAATACCAGCTTTCCAAATCGGCTATATCTACCACCATACTAATATATTTTTCACTATCTGCATATTCATTTTCTATAATTTCTACTTTATCTTTTATTAAACGCTTTATAAAAACATTATGCTTTTTGTGTGATTTTTTAAAATATTTCTTTGAAAAATCTTGATAATATAAATCTGTTTTTACCACACAAACAGTTCCTGATTTTAATTTTTTTTCCAAAAATATATGCAAATTATCAACATTATCCACAGTTTCTTCTTTTATATAATACAATCCTAACAAATCTTTAAAACTTATTTTACTCATATTATTAACAGCTAAGATTTTATTGCAATTTTTTAATTCAACATAATGGATTTTTTCAAATAAACTTGTATTTTTTTCAAAATATTTTAGTACATTATATATTGATTCATATTTACAATCTATAAAGCATTTCATAAAAAATCTCCTTTATTTGTTTAATATATTATAGCACAGTAATTTCTTTATGTAAAGTTAATATGCAAAAGTATTTTTAATATAAGTTACTTTAAAATATTTTTCTATTATAATCCAGGCATACCCATTCTATATTGTCCCCTTGTTTGCATACCACCAATACCATCTATTCCTTCACGAGTATTTGACAATATGTTTTCAAGCGGTACAAATTCTTCCACCGGTGTGTATGACATACAGTAGTACCTTTTTTTAGATGTATTGTTTTTAACAAAAAATACATCTATTTCAAAATTTCATCTATATTCATTTTTAATTTAAACTCTATATTATTACCATTAATATATGCTTTATCTAATACTTTACCTATAATGTTTGGATTCAAGTCTTTTCCATCTATTATTTGTTTAAAAATTTCTAGATTGTCTTTTATATCGTACTTTAACTTTTTCTTATCAATTGTTTTTATATTTTTTTTATATTCTTCTAACTTTTTTATTTTAGTTACAATTTGATTTTCCATTTGATTATATGTTTTTTCAAC
>CANQPW010000048.1 GCA_947625855.1 uncultured Clostridia bacterium
AAAAAAGCTCACATCTGTAACTTTGGCGAGTTAGGTGTGAGTTTTTACAACTAATTTCGGCAAAACCACGTTTGTGGAATTGTCATTTCCTATATTTATTATACAAAGTTATTTCATAAAAGTCAAATAAAATTAAAAATTTTTCTATTTTTGAAAGTAAATTGTAAAATAACAATAAAAGGTCGATAATAGCTAGCGTACTATTTTCTACCCTTTATTGTATTTCCAAAGATTATGTATTTTATTTTTTAATTTCATCTATTTTTTTATGATTTTCATTTGATATAAAATGCCATTTGAAGTTTAATAAATTAAATAATTCATAATTATGATCCTTATCTAATAAATATATAACTGAGAATAGTTTATTTTTACTTAATAATTCATCAATATTTACCCATTCTGCTGTATTATCGCTTGTTGTAGATGGCTCTCCTAAATATTCATATGCTAAATAAATATCAAAATCAAATATTCTATCTGGATATTCAACTATTAAATTACCTGCATATTGGGGATTACGAATATCTATTGTTGTTTCTTCTTTAAATTCTCTTATAGCTGCATCAACAGAAGTTTCATTGTTTTCAATTTTTCCACCTGGCATATCATAAAATCCATTATTATTTGTTGTATATTTTATTGCAACAACCTTATTATTATTTATTAGAAATGTTCTAACGGCTTTTCTTATAGGTTTCATAAATTTATCTCTCCTAATAACATTTTATTATGTCAAAATATTTAACCCCTAGGAATTTTTGACAATATACATGCAAAATATCCATTAGTGGAATTTTTAAATTTTAAAAAATCATCTCAAACAGAGATGAATATATTTAAATGTCCGAAAAGTTCGATTAAATCGTCATTGGAGCGGGCGATGGGAATCGAACCCACACAACCAGCTTGGAAGGCTGGAATTCTACCATTGAACTACGCCCGCATTTTGTTTACATTATCTATTATATTCATTTTTATATTGTTTGTCAATACTTTAATTTATATTTTTAATAAATTAATATTATTTTTCACATACTAATATAGTATTTGAAGATAAAAAAATTTTTTCTATTAGTATATTTAAAATTTAATATTTATGATAAAATTAAAATGAAAGTAGGTTTTGTTATATGAAAAAAAGAACAATAGTAATACTTAGTATATGTGCTGTTATTATAGTATTAGCAGTTGCAAGTATTTTTTTATTTAAGTATTTTAATCTTGGAGTAGAAAATAAAGTAAATGGAGAAAATGATTTAAATTCAGTAGGAAATGAAATTGAAAGTGAAATTCCTAAAGTAGACGAGATAACTGAAGAAGAAAAATATCATGCTCTTGCAAGAAAAAAAATATCAGAAATGTCTTTAGATGAGAAGATAGGACAATTATTTTTATCTCGTTTTCCAACAAATGAAGATGCTGTCAATATTGCAAGAGATAATTATCTTGGTGGTTATGTTTTATTTGAAGTAGATTTTAGAGATAAAAGTTTTGAAGAAGTACAAAAAATGATAAATGATGTGCAAAATGCTGTTAAAATACCACTTATTATGTCTGTTGATGAAGAAGGTGGAATTGTTGTAAGAGTAAGTAGTAATTCTAATTTATCAGATGAAAAATTTAAATCTAGCAGTGAACTATATAATGAAGGTGGAATGGAAAGAATAAAGCAAGATACAATAAAAAAGAGTGAGGTATTAAGTAATGTTGGAGTAAACTTAAATCTTGCACCAGTTGTAGATGTATCAACAGATCCAAATGATTATATGTATGAAAGAACAATAAAACAAAATGTAGATATAGTAAGTGAATTTGCCAAAACTGTAATTGAGACAAGTAAAAATACAGATGTATCTTATACTTTAAAACATTTTCCAGGTTATGGAAATAATGTAGACACTCACAAAACAGGTTCTTTAGATACAAGGTCTTATGATGAAATAATAAATAATGCAATACCACCTTTTAGAGCAGGAATAGAGGCAGGAGCTGAGGCAATATTAATAAGTCACAATATAATACAATGTATGGATGGGGAAAATCCAGCATCTATTTCAAATGCAGTACATAATTTATTAAGAGATGAATTAGGTTTTAATGGAATGATTATTACAGATGATGTATCAATGGGAGCAGTATCAGAAGTTGAAAATGTATATGTAAAAGCAATTAATGCAGGAAATAATTTAATAATAACATCAGACTATGTTTCAGGAATAAATGAAGTTAAAGAGGCATTAAACAATGGAAGTATAACTGAAGAAAAAATAGATGAACTTATTGAAAAAACAATATATTGGAAATATTATAAAAAAATGTTAAAATAAGGGTGTAAAAAAGTCTAATAAAAAATGGGTTTGTGTCAAAATGTGATACAAATCTATTTTTTATTTCAGTAAAATATATATTGCAAGAAGTCAGCAGATACCATAGTAGAAAAATTTTTTGAAGTATTGAACAATTTATTGGTTTTTGAAACTAAAGTTTGAATAATAATTAATGTGTTAATATGAGAGTATGACGTATAAAATAAAGATTATATATGAAATTTTATATGAAATTTACGGTAATATGAAACTTTACGTTATATTGATTGACAAACCGATTTAATTTGTATATAATTCTGGTAAAATATTGGAGTGTGAAAAAAGTTATGAGTAAATGTAGAAATAAAATAAAAAGTAGTAGTATTGTTTTAGTTATAATATCATTAATACTACAAGTTCTTATGCCAATAAATGAATATGTTTTTGCTGTAACAAGTGATGAGGAAGTGCTTCTTACACTTGGAAATGTAAAAATTACAAAATCAACAACTATTGCACAAATAACAAAAGACTATGGAGCAGCACCTATTGTTGAAACTCCATCTGCTTTTGGTGGTCATGCATATACTTATTGTAAAGGAGATTATGAAAATGTATTATATGTAGAAACAAATAGTGATGAAAAAATAGTTTCATATGGTGCACTTTCAGATGATTTTACAAGTAATTGGTATTCTGCAGGAGATACTGAGTCAAATAGATATTCATTTATGGATGGTATTGTTGCTAATATTGGATATATAAGTAAAAAAGTAGCAGGAATTATAACATATATAGATGATATAAAAAGTACACAAACAAAAGAAATGTTTTTAGAGGAGTATTTATCTGATCAAGAAACATATAAAAAATATATGATGCAACATTCAATTGTTATGTTAAATTATTTCTTAAAGAAGAATGGATATCATCTTGCAGAATATAACGAAGAAATATTTGACAGTCTATCAAAAATAATAGAAAATGGAAAAACTATTAGTACATATGCAGAAGAAAATAACAAAGAATTATATTATAAAAAAGCAAATAATAGCGCTGATTCAGATGCGTTAATTGCTGATTTACCAAATCCATTAAGAGCTGTAAGTGCAGCAATTAATTTTGCACCAACTGATAACATTAAATATGCTTATTTATATTATAACGTATATAAAAATGATAATGGAAGTTATGGTGGAGGATCAAATGGCTTTTATGTTTCACCTGATTTCTTAAAAGATTTTTCAAATAGTGTAACACTTACATCAGATGAAAAAAGTAAGCTTGCAGAAGTAGAAAAAACTTATATTGATTCTGTTAATACTTATAATCAAGGTGGAACAGAAGAATATATCCAAGAACCTGATTATAGCACAGCTGCACTTGTAGCAGGGCAAATAAAAGAAAATAAACTTGTTGGAGCTGTTGGTTTTATAAATGCAGTACGTGTTGGAGCAGGTCTTTCAAAATTGACACATAATGCAGATATGTCTGATAGTGCTCAGCATAAAGCAACATTAATTACATATTATGGTACTACACTAAAACAATCATTATCAAATCCTCATTATCCGGGTAAACCAGCAGGTGTATCTGATGAGTATTATAACAAAGCACAACAATATATGACAGAAAATTTATATTCTGGTAATCTTATATCTTCAATTTCAAATGCTATAAATGATATTTATGGTGACCCATATACTGCAGGACATAGATATAATTTACTTAATCCAGCAGCAACTACAATGGGAATTGGAGTTACAAATGGGCAAGCAGCACATAAATTTGGAACAGGCGGATCTTACTCAGTTGATGCAGTAGCATGGCCAAGTATCGGTGTTACTCCATTAAATGCGTATAGTCAAGCAAACTGGTCTTTTAAATTCTATAAGAATTACTCTATAACAGACAGTACAAGTGTACATGTAAAATGTCTTAATAACAATTTAGAGTGGGACTTTCCAAAACAAGATACAACAGGGGCAAATCAACTACGTATTTATACTGGAAGTAATATGATTTCATTTGTTAACTCTGATATGGTAAAAGTAGCTGATGGATATGTATATGAAATAACAATAAAAAATGTAAAAAATAAGAATACAAATGCTACTCAAGATTATAATTATAGAGCTGTATTTAAAGGTGTAGGAGGGGATGGTAATACAAATGTATTTCCAACTTCTGTTACACTTGATAAAACATCTGTAAAGGCTGTTGTAAATTCAAAATTTGTTTTAAAAACAACTTTTCCAAATGAACCAACAGAAGTTAAAACAACATGGACTACATCTAATCCTACTGTGGCAAAAGTTGACCAATTTGGTCAAGTTACAGTCGTTGGTACAGGAAATGCTAATATAACTGTTGAAACATTAAATGGTCAAAAAGCTGTATGTGTTGTTAATGGTGTAAGTGAACCAAGTAATATAAAATTAGAAAAGAGCACATATGTAATAAAAAATAGTAATAGTTCTAGTGTAAGTTCAGTTGCAAAATTAAATGTAACAGATACAAGTGGAATTGTTATAAATGAAAAAGAAATAGTGTGGAATTTACAAGATAGTAGCCTAGCTAAAGTATCAATGGGATATTTACAAGCATTAGCTCCTGGTAAAACAACATTAACAGGAACATATAAAGGAAAAAGTGTAACAGCAAAAGTAATAGTATTACCATCTTCTAATTATTCACCAACATATAAACTTTCAGCATCAGTAGAATATTTTGAAAGGCTAGATGCAAAAGATACGGTAGTTGTAACTTGGAAACAAGACTCAACAGATGGTTTTGTAGCAATAACTAGTATGTATGGTGACTTTAATTATGATGCAAGTAATTTAGAACTTGTAAAAATAGAACCATTATTTAATGGTATAAAAGGTGTTAAAACAAGTGATGGAGTAATACATTTTACATATGATATACAAAATGATGATTTAGTTGATTTTAAAGGAAATTTAGCAAATATTACTTTTAGAGTAAAAGATGATTGTACTTACAAAACAAATGACTTTGGTATGACTAATGTAAGAAATCTTTATTGGGGATATTCAGATTATAGTTATGGTGCATGTCAATATGTAACATCAGTAAGAACATATAATGCGATAAGAACTATTACTTTATCTAATAATTCATATAAATTTGATAATGTAAATCAAAAATTAACATTGACTGCAGTTATAGACCCAAGTAGTAATGTAAAGGATAGTACAATAAGTTGGTCAACAGATAATCAAAATGTAGCAAAAGTTGATAGTAAAGGAGTTGTTACATCAGTGGGAAAGGGAAATGCTGTTATAACAGCAACTACTGCAAATGGTAAAAAAGCAACTTGCAATATTACTGTTGAATATGCAACACTAAAAGGTGATTATAACGAAAGTGGTTTTGTTGATGTATCAGATGCTTATGCAATGTTACTTGATATAGCAAATGAAGTACCAATAACAGGTAAAAAAATTGAAAATGGTGATATGAATTCAAGTAAAAGTGTAGATGTATCAGATGCCTATCTTTTACTTCGTCAAATAGCCGATAAAATGTAAAAAAATATAAAAAGAGTGTATGGAATTTTTCATCCATACACTTTTTTGTAAGCTACATTGGAGGTAGCTGATTAATTTAGTTACTTTCTCTTTGTTTACGTCTGAGGTTATTTCAATTGAGAATATGCACTTAACTCAGATACATTTATATCGTGTTGCAATTTACATAACATTTAAATAAATTTTAGAAAAATTAATAATATAATATTAATTTTTGTAATAACTTTTAAATGATGGATAAAAATACATAATATAAATATAATGTGAATATTTATATAAAAATAATATTTTACTACGTAATTTTGCAAAACTTGTTGTTATTATACTATTTTTTTTGTTGACTGTTTTCAATTTTGTGGTATAATATTTGCAAATATATTTTGGAAGGAGAAATATTTTATGAATAAAGAATTAGTGGTAAAAAAATTATTTGCTTTCGTTATGTCTTTTGTTATGTTGTTTACAAGCATACCACTTAACTTTATAGTTGCAGCAGAACCACAAGCTGATGTTAATTTAACAATTAATGCTGATAAGACTGAAGTTAACGCAGGGGATGTTGTAACAGTAAGTATAGATATTAATGAAAACACAAAAATAATTGATGCACAATTCTCACTTAAATATGATAGTAGTAAAGTTACACCAGTACTAAATGAAAGAAATTCTGTTGATGTAACTTCACCAGTACTAACTGAAGGAAATTATAATTGGGTAAGAACAAGTGCTATATCTAAAGATAAAACAGCAATAAATTGTGCATGGACTTCTTCTATGGGAGGTTCTGAGGCTCTTATTGAAAGTGGCACATTTATGCAAGTAAAATTTACTGTAAATGAAGGCGCAAAGGGAAAAATTAATTTTGATTTGTCCATAGTTAAATTTGAAAAAGCAGATGAGAAAGATGATAGTATAACATATGAACTTTCAACTGCATATAAAGATAATACAAATGTGTATGTTCCAATTCCTTTAGAAGGAATAAAATTAGATAAAGATACATTAACTTTAAATGTTAACCAAAAGTCTGACGCATTGAAAGTTACAAAAATACCTGAGGATGCAATGGTAGATGAAGGTGAAGTAGTAACATGGGATACAAGCAAGCCAGATGTTGCAACTATAGAAAATGGAGTAGTTACAGCAAAATCAGTAGGTGTTTCAGTAATCACAGCAAGATATGCTGGAAAATCTGCAATATGTACTGTTACTGTAAATGCACCACTTGAAAGTATCTCTTTAAGTCAAACAGAATTAAGCCTTGAAAAGGGTGGTCAAGCTAAGCTAGATTTAATATTAAATCCTACATATGCAAATAATCTTCCTAAATTTGTATGGTCATCAGAAGATGGTGGAGTAGCAAATGTAGACCAAACTGGTTTAGTAACTGCTACTGGAAGAGGTACAACAAATATAAAAGTAAAAAGTGAAGATGGAAGATTTGAAGCAACATGTAAAGTTGGAGTTACAGTTCCAATAGATAGTATCACATTAAATGTTGAAAATATAACTTTAAGAAGAGGCGTTGAGGGTAGAGAAGAAACTACTCTAATAGCTACAATAAATCCTGATGATGCTACTATTGATGCGGATGTTGCTTGGATATCAAATAATGATAGAGTTGTAAAAGTTGAAAAAATAAATGCAACACAAGCAAAGATTACAGCTGTTGGTAATGGAGATGCAAAAATTGTTGCAAGTTTAGGTTCAAAATCTGCTGAATGTAATGTTAAAGTCGAAACAGCTTTAAAATCAATTACTTTTGGTAAAACAACAGATAATACAATTTATGTTGGTCAAACTGATATATTAAATGTTCAATATTTACCAGAAGATACAACAGATTTAAAAGAAGTAGAATGGACAACATCTAGTCAAACAACTGCAACAGTAGAAAATGGAACAGTTATTGCTTTAGCACCAGGTGAGGTTACTATTACAGCAACATCAAAAGCAGATCCAACAATTTCTACATCTTGTACATATAATATACAACCAATTTTAGCAACTGGAGTACAATTAAATTATAACAAATTAACATTAAAGAAAAATGAAACATTTGAACTTATTGCTACTGTTTTACCGGAAAATACTACGGATAGTAAAGATGTTAAATGGACAACATCAGATGAAGATGTAGTAAGTGTTGTAGATGGTAAGATTACAGCTGTATCAGCAGGTGAAAATGTAAAAATAAGAGCAACATCTGTTGCAAATGAAGAGTTATTTGCAGAATGTACTGTAAACGTTATAGTTCCACTTGAAGGAATAGAAATAAATGAAGAAAATGTAACACTAAAAAGAGGTGTTGAAGGTGAGTCTGAATATACATTAACTGCTAAATTATTACCAGAAGATACAACAGATAAACTAGAAATTACTTGGATTTCTAGTAATGAGAATATAGTTACAGTTAATAATGGAAAAATTACAGCTGTATCTGGAGGAACAGCACAAATTACAGCTGTAGCTGGAGAGTTTACTTCAAAACCTTGCAATGTAAAAGTTGAAGTACCTTTAACTGGTATATCAATTAAAGAACAAGATATGGAATTATTACTAAGACAAATTTTAAAATTAACTCTAGAATGTAATCCTGAAGATACAACTGATGAATCTAAAGTAGAATGGTCATCATCAAATGATGATATGGCTACTGTTGATGAAAATGGAGTAGTTACAGCAAAAGCTGAAGGAGAAGTTATAATTACTGCTAAGAAATCAGGCTTTGAAGCTACTACTACTATAACTATTAAAAGAATGGCTCTTAATTCAATAGCTATAAAGAATAAAATAACTGAAATGTTAAAAGGTCAAACTGAATTACTAGAAGTTATATTTGAACCTGAAAATACAACAGATTCAAAAGATATTACTTGGAGTTCATCAGATGAGGAAGTAGCTACTGTTGATGAAAATGGTAACTTAGTTGCATTAAAAGCAGGAGAAGTTACAATTACTGCAACATCAGCTATTGAAGGGGTAGAACCTGTAAGTATTACATTTACTGTAAAAGAAATAAGTATTAGCTCTGTAACAATAAATAAAGAAGATGTTAATGAAGATGACTTTACAGTAGGAAAGAGTTTTGAATTAAAATATGATTTAAACCCAGCAAATGCCACAGATGGTTATACAGTAAAATGGTTATCATCAGATGAAAATATAGCTACTGTTGATGAAAATGGAGTAGTTACAGCAAAGGCTGAAGGTAATGTAAAGATTACTTTATGTATTGTAAATGAATTTGGTGATGAATTTGTAGATACATATGAAATTTATATAAAACCAGAAGTTGTAGAAAATGTTACATCACCTGGTACAGGAGATATTAATATCACATTAGTATTAAGTGTAATGATTCTATGTGCGGTAACTATGATAGTAATTTTAAATAAAAAAAGAGCATTGACAAAATAATGAAATTTAAGAGGGTATAAGTTAAATCATACCCTCTTTTTGCAAAGGATGATAATATGAAATGTAAAACAAAAATATTATTACTATTATTAATTTATTTTTTTATTAATATATTTTATCTTAAAGTATATGCTAGTGTTAGCATAGATGTAAAAAATACTTATGCAAAAATTGGAAATGAAGTTAGCTTAGACATATTGTTTAGTGAAAATTCTGGAATTGTAGGTGGAGAATTACAAGTTTTGTATCCATCTGATAAATTAGAATATATAAATACTAAATCAGGTGAAGTGTTAGAAGGAAAAATGTTTACATTTTCTAGTGATAATAATGGAAAAATAAATATTGTATTTACTGGAATGGATATATATAAAACGGGAAAAGTAGCAACTATATATTTTAAAGTAAAGAAAGACATTAAAGATACTAATATTCCAATTAGTGTTGTTGCTAAAAAGGTTATAAATGATGAAAACAATTCTGGGAATGTTACTGATGTTGAGACAAATATATCAAATGGAAGTATAAAAATAATAGAAAATAAGGATGTAGTCGTTCCAGATAATGCAAATGTAGTAGTGCAAAGAAATGATGATGGAAATTATAATATAAGCTTAAAAAATGAAAAAAATGTGACTTATTCATCAAGTGATGAAAATATAGCTAGTGTTGATGAAAATGGAAATGTGGTACCAAAGTCAGCAGGAATTGTTGAAATAACTGCAACATATGATGATGGTACACAAGATAAGATATATATTGATATACCGGAACCAAAATCTAATGATAATGATAATGGTATAGGAAATGTTCAAAATTTAATACTATTTGTAATTATATTTGGTATAATTTGTATTGTGATATTTATAATATTAAAATTAAGGAAAAAGTAAATTTTATGCAAAA
>CANQPW010000049.1 GCA_947625855.1 uncultured Clostridia bacterium
TAAAAAGTATCGGAGGTAATCAAATGTGTCAAAATAATTATACTACAAAAAATAAAAAATTCAAGCATTATATTATTTTTAAGTATATTACTTGAAAAATTAAATAAAATGCTATACACTTAATATATATCTACTTTTATAGTAGATAAGAAAGAGGTATGATAAAATGGAAGAAGAAAAAAATAATCTTAATACACAAGCAGATAATTCAAATAAACCTCCAAAGAAGGGAAATTTAGGCTTAATTATTGGAATAATATGCATTATCCTTGGTTTATGTGTTATTGTAGGAGCACTTGTTATTAATAATAATAGTAACAATAATGATGATGAAGAAACTGAAAATTCAAATAACTCAAATACTCAAAGTGTATCAGTTCTAAAAATATCACCATATACTGATGGAACTCCAAGTTATGAGATAAGTTATCCAAAAAGTTGGAAATTATATACTGGTGATGAATTTGAAGAAAATTTTGAAGATGTGGGATTTGGCTCAGAAGTACCTAAATATGTATTATTTAAAGATAATGTAAGAATAGAATTTAGAAATTATAGTGGAGCTATTGAAGAAGAAATTACTGCTTCAAATTACAAAAACTCTTTTTATGGAGATATTGAAAATATAAAAATAAATGATTTAGGAAATAATATTGCATTGTATAAAACATTAACTTCAAATCAATATAATGGCTATAATTTGATAATGTCTGTTGGATATAAATCATTATATGATTATATAGATGAAACAATAGGTATAGATGATGATGGCTATTTAATTAATAATAAAAAAGCTAATTTTTGTGTAAATGGACAGGGAATAAATTATCCTAAAAAGGAAAGTTCTTTTGGTAGAACTTCTATGAAAATAAATATAATGCTTCAAGATTATTATTCTAGATATAATGGAAGTGATATGTATCAAGTAATAAGGGATGAAAGTTTTGATGAAGTAGAAAATCTACTTAATAATAATAGTACATTAAACGAAGCAATAAGCATATTAGAAACTTTAAAACAAGTTAATTAATAATTATGATAAATAAGCGTTATAATAACTTTAACCGTTATTATAGCGCTTTTATTTATGTAAACAATTGACGTATTAAGTAAATTGTGATATAATTTTTGAGTATTTATTTAAAATTCTTACTAATTAGGAGGAAGTGAGTTGAAAAAAATTGTATTAGTAGACGATTATTTAGATTTTGCAAAAGAAATAAAAAATCTCATAGAATGGTGTAATAATATAAAATGTATTGCTTTTTCAGATCCAAGGGAAGCATTGGAGTATATAACTTCAAATCCTGATATAGACTATGTTATTACAGATTATGAAATGCCATATATGAATGGTTTTGAATTAGCACAAAAAATACTTTTAAAATGTCCAAATATAAAAATTACAGTATCTAGTGGTCATAGTATGGAAAAACTAAAAAGAATTAGAGAAGAATATAATCTTAATGGTAAAGTAAATGTAATGGAAAAAACTGATATAGAATTTTATACTAATTTAGAAAATGCAATTTAAAAGAAAAAACCATCCAAAAATATTGGGTGGTTTATTATATAATCAATATGTATTATTTGTTGACTTTTTAAATATTGGATGTTATAATTTAAAAAAAATTTAACTAATCAATAATTTGAAAGGAGAGAATATGCAAAATAAATTTGAATTAGGAGAAATTTATGATTTAATTAGCAGGGTTCAAATCGAGCCTTTCTCAAAGTTAGATTGTATAGTAGGATTTCTTTATACTCATAGTGATTTAAGTGAACAAAGCATAATGTTAGAAAGAATTTTTGAAGATTTAGAAGAAATAAAAGATTTAAAAGATATAGTAGTTGAAGTTTCAAATACTTATTATAACGAAAATAAGGATAGTAAAGTTACTTTTCATCAGTTTCGCTTTTTTGATAATATTTCAGAAATAGGAAAAGAAGTATCACGGCATATTATTTATGATATGGAAAGTTATGAGCCACAAATGGCATATATATCAATAAGTAATAATGATAATGAACCATTAAAAAGGTATCTTATATTTTGGTGTTAAATAGATAACAGTATAATCAGTTCGATTATACTGCTATTTATGTGAAATTTTACATAAAATATTGAAAAAATATAGAGCTTAATGTATAATTATGTTATATTTGGAGGGTATATTATGAAGAAGAAGTTTTTAAAAAATACATATCTTCTAGGTGTAAAAGATTATGATATAACAATTGTAAAAGATGAGCAAATAAATTCATATGTAGCTGTAAAATATATAAAAGATATAGATAAACCATATATAACAACTCATAATGGAAAAAATTTTTGTCTGCTAGATGATGGCTATTATGTACTTGAATATGTGCCATTTAATAGTAATTATGTAGTTAGAGCTTTTTTAAATGATAAAAAAGAAGTACAACAGTATTATATTGATATAACAAAGCAAAATGGTTATGAAAATAACACACCTTTTTATTTAGATTTATATTTAGATGTAACAATAGATGTAAGAGATGATAATAAAGTGATAGTTTGGGATGAAGATGAGTTACAAACTGCTTTAGACAAAAATGATATAACTAAAGAAGATTATGAGCTTGCATATAATACTTTGTCAAATTTACTTGATGAAATAAATAATAATTCAAATAATATTCTTAATCAAAATCATAAACAAGTAATAGAAAATCTTATGAGAAAATAATAGGAAAAATTCATATAATATTTTAGAGGTGATTATTGTGTGTATAAGATTAGTTAATAGATTTAGAAAAAAGTTAGCATTAAAACTAGAAAGAAACACACTAAATATTATATTTTTAAATAGAACATAAAAAATTAGTAGGCAGAAGTCTACTAATTATTTTTTTATATAAATACTTTGAGTAGGATATGCAAGTTCAATTTTATTCTTTTCTAATAATTCAATAATTTTATAATTTATTTTTTCTTTAAATTCCATATAACCTATATAGTTTGTAATTTTTGATTTGTAACATATGTATAGTTCATATCCACTATCAACTATTTGTGTTAGTCTAACTATTATACTACTATTTTCTATATTATTATCATTTTTTAGTAAGTTTTCTATATCTTTAGATAAGTTTAATATTTGTTTTGGTTTTGTATTAAGTTCTAATATTAAAGTCATAATAGTACGTCTTAAGTTCATTTTTGTCCAGTTTACTATGGCACAATTTGATATTTCTGAGTTGGGAATAGTAGCAACTGAGTCATCCCATGTTCTTATTCTTGTACTTCTAAATGTTATTTCTTCTACAATTCCTTCATATTTATCTGTTTGAATCCAATCACCTATTAAAAAAGGTTTATCAAAAAATATGACTATACCACCAAATAAATTTTTGGCAGTATCTTGTGCAGCAAGAGAAAAGGTAAGTCCAAAAAGTCCTAAACTTGTTATTACGCCTGTAATGTCATAACCTAGTTCACTAATTATAATTATTAGAGCAATACAAAATATAATCACTTTTATACTAATACAAATAACATTTAAAACTTTAACATTAGAAGTTTTTTTAAGAAAATTTTTTAAAAACTTAGAATTTGGATTTATTGCATTAAAAATAGCATAAGTAAATAACATTATTATAGCTATTCTAAATATTTTATTTGCTATTAAAATTAAATTTTCAGCAGGTTTTAAAATAATAAAAGCAATATATATGCCAAAAATTATAAAAAAGATATTTAGAGGTTTATAAAAAGCGGTTAATTTTATATCTTCTTTATTGTGTTTAAAAATTCTAATGAGTATATATGTAAGTAATTTCCTTATAAAAAAGAATAAGAAAATTATACAAATTGCAACAATTAATCTTTGAAATCCGTTTAGTTCTATATTTGAAATTTTATCTATTATTACATTAAATTTATTCATTTTTCCTCCCTGTAAAAGTATATTAGTTATAATAAAAATTTAAAATATCATCATAAGTGAAAGGATATACTAATTTATTTATAACATTACTATTATTATCTACTAAATATATTGAAGGTATACCAGAACTATTCTTATCTATATTCATTCTAATTTTTTTATCTGAATCAAATATAACAAACCAAGGAAGATTATTTGATTTTAAATATTCTTCTAATTCCTGGTAATTGGTATCATGTGATACAATAATTACTGGAATATTAGGATTGTTTTTTGAAAAATCAGTTATAATATTTGTATCTTCTACGCATTGTTGACACCAAGAAGCCCAAAATACTACTAGAGTATTTTTCTTAAGATATGGTTTTAAATAATTTTCATCAACTTGATATAAAATATAATTATTACGTCTATTTATTGGAATATACTTAGAGTTGTCTGTTAAAAAATGTATACATATTTCACAAATAGAAACTAGTATAACTAAAATTATCAATAAAAAAAGACATCTTGCTTTTATTACCGAAGATTTATACTTTTTTTGCATATTTTCTCCTTTCAGGTTGATTATATAATAATTATGTATAAAAATCAATAAAAGAATAATGTGAAAGATGTGCATAATTTTCATATATTCTCTTATTTCATTGAAAAAAAAAGAAGAATAGTATATAATATACAAAGTAGATTTTCATAAAATATATTAAGAAGGTGAAAAATATGTTGAAATTATATAATACACTTACAAGAGAAAAAAGTGAGTTTAAACCAATTGATGAAAAAGGAAAAATTGTAAAAATATATACTTGTGGACCAACAGTATATAATTATGCACATATAGGTAATATGAGAGCATATATTTTTATGGATGTTTTAAGAAAAGTGTTAAAATATAATGGGTATAAATTGGAACATGTAATGAATATAACAGATGTAGGACATTTAACATCAGATGCAGATGAGGGTGAAGATAAAATGTTAAAGTCTGCAAAAGAGCAAAAAAAATCTGTTTATGAAATTGCTCAAATGTATACTGAAGCTTTTTTTAAGGATATAGAAAAGTTAAATATAGAAAAACCAGAACATATAGTAAAAGCAACTGATCATATAAAAGATATGGAAGAATATGTAAAAGAAATAGTAGATAATGGGTATGGTTATGAAACTTCAAAAGGTATATACTTTGATACCTCAAAACTTCCTTCATATGGTGAACTATCTAGAATTGATTTAAAAAATCAAAAATCAGGTGCAAGGGTAGAGGTTGATAAAGAAAAGAGAAATCCTCTTGATTTTGCTCTTTGGATTAAGGCTCCAAAAGAACATATTATGAAATGGGATAGTAGATGGGGTATGTGCTATCCTGGCTGGCATATAGAATGTAGTGCAATGTCAAGAAAGTATTTAGGTGAAGAATTTGATATTCATACTGGTGGAGTAGACCATATTCCAATACATCATGAAAATGAAATAGCACAATCTAAAGGAGCAACAGGAAAAAATCTTGCAAGAGTTTGGATGCACGTTGAGTTTTTACTTATAGATAATGGAAAAATGTCAAAAAGTCTTCATAATGTATATACAATTGATGATTTAGAAAAGAATAATGTTGATGCTCTTTCATATAGATATCTTACATATACATCTCATTATAGAAATAAGCTAAATTTTACTTGGGATGGTGTAAAAGCAGCACAAGTATCTTTAAATAGATTAAGAGAATTAACTATGCAACATAAAGGTGTAGAAAATAAAGTGGATGAAGAAAAAATCAAGGATTTTGAAAAAAGGTTTTTAGATGCAATAAATGATGATATTAATATACCTGTTGCACTTTCAGTTGTTTGGGAGGTTGCAAAAGAGCAAACTAAATCTAATGATTATTTTAATTTGTTAAAAAAATTTGATACTGTTTTATCTTTAGATTTAGATAAAGAAGAAAATAAAGAGGAAAGTTATCCTGAAGAAGTGGAAAAAATTTTAGAAGAAAGAAAAATAGCAAGAGATGAAAAAGATTTTCAAAAATCTGATATCTTAAGAGATAAATTAAAAGAATTAGGTTATATTGTAATGGATTCAAAAGAGGGACAAAAGTTAAAGAAAGTGTAGGGAATAATATGCCAATTTTAAATAAAAAGAATAAGAAACAAGTAGAAAAATACAATAATTTTGTAAAAAAGTATAAAGGTGCAAGTCTTATGCAAGATTTGTCATGGGGAAAGGTAAAATCTAATTGGGTACAAGAAGCTGTATATTTGGAGGAAAAAGGTAAGATAACTGCTGCTATGATGATTTTAGTAGAAAAGGTAAAAAAATTAAATACTACAATAATGTATGCACCTAGAGGACCTGTGTGTGATGTATATGATATTGAAAAGGTAAAAAAATTAATTCAGGAAGCAGAGCCTTTAGCAAAGAAATATAAAGCTTTTGTACTTAAATTTGATCCACAGGTAATTTTTGATGAAAAGTTAGATAAGATGTATAAAGAGGCTGGATTTAAAACATCAGGTAAAAATCCAAGTCCTGATACTGTAATTCAACCATCACATAATATGGTATTAAATATAGAAAATAAAAGTGCAGATGAGCTTATAAAAAATTTTTCTGAAAAAACTAGATATAATATAAGACTATCACAAAGAAAAGGAGTTACTGTAAGATATTCAAGAGATGAAGAAGATTTAAAAACTTTTTATGAGATATATAAAAT
Organism: uncultured Clostridia bacterium; assembly: GCA_947625855.1. Taxonomy (GTDB): domain Bacteria; phylum Bacillota; class Clostridia; order TANB77; family CAG-465; genus CAG-465. The sequence goes on from CANQPW010000049.1 coordinate 6,628, forward strand.
TACTACTATTAGAGATAAAATTGGATGTAGACCATATGAATATTTTAAAAGAATGTTAGATGCATATGATGAAAATGAGCTTAGAATATATATTGCAGAACATGAAGGTGATAAATTATCTGCTGCAATTGCAACAAATTTTGGTGGAGAATTATTTTATCTTTATGGTGCAAGTTCAAATGAAAAAAGAAATTTAATGCCAAATTATGCTATGCAGTGGAAGATGATTGAGTGGGGAATTGAAAGTAAATGTAGAACATATAATTTTGGTGGACTTTTAAGTTTGAATGCAGATAATGGATTATATAAATTTAAAGTAGGATTTTGTAGAGAGGAAGGAATTGAAGAATATATTGGAGAAATAAATAAAGTATACAAAAAAGGTATGTATTTATTATATTCAAAAGGACTTCCAGTATTAAGAAAAGTAAATAGAAAAATAAGGGGACTAAAAACTCATTAATTTTAAAATATACCTTATTATAACTTTGTTATAATAGGGTATATATTGTATAAATACCACGTATATATAAAAATAGAGGTATTTATATGGAACAAAAAAGTGTTTTAAAATATAACATTTTAGGTTGTATTGTTATATCAATAATAGGAACATTTTTACATTTTTCATATGGTATATTTGGAAATAATATAATCTTTGCTCCTTTTAGTGCAATAAATGAGAGTGTATGGGAACATGTAAAAATAGCAATTATGCCAATGTTTTTTTGGACTATCTTTGAGTTTTGTGAGCTTATGTATAGACCTAAAAATTTATGGACATCATTATTTATAAAAATAATAACAATTATGACGATAATAATAGTAGCATATTATTGTTATACAGAAATTTTAGGAATGAGTGTTTTAGCAATTGATCTTTTTATATTTTATATTGCAATTTTTACATCACAGCTTTTGGGTTATAAAGTTGCAAATTCAGGAGTGGTAAGTAATTCAAAAGAAGAAGTATATAAATATATAGTAATATTTATTTTTTTATTATTTATTTTATTTACTTTTTTACCTCCAAAATTAGATATTTTTAAAGACCAAATAAAAGAAACATATGGTGTATTTGAATTTAAGTAGAAAGGATGATTTATATGGGTAAAATAACTTGGAAGGCAGGAACGTTTGTCTATCCTATACCTGCTGTTTTAATTTCGTGTGGAGATGAAAAAGAAAAAAATATATTAACTGTGGCTTGGACTGGAACTATTTGTACTGATCCTGCTATGGCATATATATCTATAAGGAAAGAAAGATATTCATATAATATAATAAATAGAACAAAGGAATTTTGTATTAATCTTACAAATGAAGAGTTGGCATTTGCTACTGATTTTTGTGGCGTAAAGTCAGGTAAAAATATAGATAAATTTAAAGAAATGAAACTTACACCTCAAAAAGCTAGTATAATAAAAGCTCCTATGATAAAAGAAAGCCCTGTATCAATTGAATGTATTGTTAAGGAAGTAAAAGAGCTTGGTTCACATGATATGTTTATTGCAGAGGTAGTTGCAATAAATATAGATGAAAAATATTTGGATGAAAATGGTAAATTTGATATGGAAAAGTGTAAGCTTATAGCATATTCTCATGGAGAATATTTTAAACTTGGGGAAAAAATAGGAAAGTTTGGATATTCTGTTAAAAAGAATTAAAAATTAATTGACAAGTAGATTACTATATGATATAAGAGACTTAATATTAATTAAAATAAATAATTAATATTATTTGTATTAAAAATATTTCTTTAGGAGGGCATAATATGCTAATAGCAGCAACTCACAATTCTTTAACTTTTACAAAAAATAAGGTTGATGCTAAATATTTACAGCTTGCAAGGGATTTCATAAAACATTATAATATCCTTGATGAAGCAAGAGCAGAAGAGATTATTAGATGTGGAGATTACACAAAATTACCAAAATATAACCGGAAAAAGCTAGAATATAGAAACATTGTTTTAAAATCAATAAAAAAGAATTCATTAAGATACAATGATAGAAGAAAATTAAAAATTAGACTTTGGCCAAGATTTGATGAAAATGGCGAAAAGATGCTTGATGACAATGGAGTAACTTTAAAGGTTGAAAGATATGATATAATTGCCTTTGTTAGACTACTTGTTGCAGCAAAAGAGCTTGGCAATAATACATTATATGATTTTTTATCGTTATATGATGTAAGACATATAATGGATAATATAATAGAGGATTATTTTGGCGATGTAAGATTATTTTTATCAAGAGAAAGTCTTTAAATTTTAAGCATATGGTTTTATTTAACCATATGCTTTTCTATGTATATATGTATTATTTAAGTAAATAATATATAAAGGTGAATAGTGTGAAAGAAGAATTAGAATTTTTAGAATATTTATACAATATGATAAAACTTGAAAGAGATTCTTTACTTAGAATAATAAAAATGAGAAAAAAAGATGATAATTTAAGTTTTTTTCTAAAAGAGCAAGTTATAAATTATAGGAAGTTTATAATATCTTTAGATAAAATGATAGAAACAAGAAAAAGTAAGGCAGAAAATAATGGACTTAGCCTTTTAGCTAAAATGGCATCACATGTTGGTGCAAAACTTACTGTTTTAAATGAAAATAGCTATGATGATATATTAGATATATTAATTCATAGAAGTAATGTTTGTATAGATGAGATAAATACTAAACTTAAAGAGTATAATATAGAAAGTAAAACTATAATTAATTTGGCACAAAGGTTTATAGACGTTCAAAGAAGTAATGTTATAGAGCTTAATAAAATGTAAAACTTGATTTTTTTTAAAAGATATGCTATAACCCGACTTTTTCAGTTAAAATAAAAAAGAAAAATCTAAAAAGCTAGAAAAAATCTAGCTTTTTCTGTTGACATTTTT
>CANQPW010000050.1 GCA_947625855.1 uncultured Clostridia bacterium
CATAATTTATATGCTTGAATTTTTTATTTTTTGTAGTATAATTATTTTGACACATTTGATTACCTCCGATACTTTTTACTCAATTAACATTGTATCATAAGTAATCCTATGTGTCTTTTTTTTTTATCTTTTTCGTTCAATTAATTTTACCATTTTTAATTTATTTAAAATAAAAAATATAAACTCCTCTTATATATCCAAATTACTAACATATTTAGCATTTTGTTCTATGAATTCTCTTCTTGGTTCAACATTTTCACCCATAAGAATATTAAATATTTCATCTGCTTTTATTGCATCTTCTAATTCTACTCTTACTAGTGTTCTCTTTTCAGGATTCATTGTTGTTTCCCATAGTTGCTCTGAATCCATTTCACCAAGACCTTTGTATCTTTGAATATTTAAAGAATCTCTTGCAATACCTTTTTCTTCTAGCTCTTTTAGTTTTACATCTAAATCAGCTTCGTTATAACAATAAACATCTTCCATACCTTTTTTTGCGAGTTTAAATAAAGGTGGTTGAGCTGCATATACCATACCATTTTCAATTAATGGTCTCATATATCTAAAGAAAAATGTTAAAAGTAATGTTCTAATATGTGCACCATCAACATCGGCATCTGCCATCATTATTATTTTATGATATCTTAATTTTTCAATATTAAATTCATTTCCAATACCAGCACCAAGTGCAACTATTACTGGATTTAATTTTTCATTACCATAAATTTTATCAGCTCTTGTTTTTTCAACATTTATCATTTTACCCCATAATGGAAGTATTGCTTGAAAACGTCTGTCTCTTCCCTGTTTTGCACTACCACCAGCTGAATCTCCCTCGACTATGTATATTTCACATTTACTTGCATCTTTTTCTTGACAATCTGCAAGCTTTCCTGGAAGAGTTGTAGATTCAAGAGCAGATTTTCTTCTAACTAATTCTCTTGCTTTTCTTGCTGCTTCTCTTGCTCTTGCAGCACTCATAGTTTTTTCTAATATTGCTTTTGCAATTGCTGGATTTTCTTCTAAGAAAATTCCTATTTTATTTATTACTGCACTATTTACAATACCTGCAACTTCACTATTTCCAAGTTTTGTTTTAGTTTGTCCCTCAAATTGAGGTTCTAATACTCTTACACTTACAATTGCAGTTATACCCTCACGAATATCCTCACCTTGTAAGTTTTGATCTTTTTCTTTTAAAATATTAAACTTTCTTGCATAATCATTAAAAGCTTTTGTAAGACCTCTTTTAAATCCATCAACGTGTGTTCCACCTTCGATAGTATTTATATTATTTACAAAAGAAAGTATATTTTCAGAATAAGATGTAGTATATTGTATAGCTATTTCTACTTGAACATCATTTTGTTCTGTTTCAAACCAAATAACATCTTTATTTACAGGCTCTCTATTTTTATCTAAATATTCAACAAAAGATTTAAGTCCACCTTCATAATGGAAAGTTACTTGTTCTGTTCCTTCTTCTCTTTTATCCCATAAAGTTATTTTTAATCCTTTATTTAAAAATGCAATTTCTCTTAATCTTTCTGTTAAAGTTTCCATATTATAATTTGTAGTTTCAAAAATTTCAGAATCTGCTTTAAACACAACTTTTGTTCCTGGTTTATCACTTTCAGCTATTTTATATAATTCTTTTGTTACTTTACCTCTTGCAAATTCAATTTTATATAATCCATCTCCATTACAAGCTTCTACATACATCCATTCTGAAAGTGCATTAACAACAGAACCACCAACACCGTGTAATCCTCCTGAAACTTTATATCCTCCACCGCCAAATTTTCCTCCAGCGTGAAGTACAGTATATACAACTTCAATTGCAGGTCTGTGCATTTTTGGATGAATACCTAAAGGAACTCCTCTTCCATTATCTTGTACACTAATAATATTATCAGGTAATATTTCAACATTTATCTCAGTACAAAATCCTGCTAAAGCCTCATCAACACTATTATCAACTATTTCATATACTAAATGATGTAATCCTCTTTCTGAAACGCTACCAATATACATTCCAGGTCTTTTTCTAACAGCTTCTAATCCTTCTAATACTTGTATTTGATTCTCATCATATTTTGCCATTTTCTTACCTCTTTCTTTATTAAAAATTATTTCACTATATACTTATATCATATTTCAATATTAAATTTCAAGTCTACCATTAGAAACTTTTAAAATTTTTATATTGCCTATATCTTTTATAAAACTTGCATCTGTGGTTGTAATAATACTTTGATATTTTTCAATATATTTTAATAAAAATGATATTCTATTACTATCTAACTCAGACATAATATCATCAAGTAAAAGTATAGGTATATCTCCCTTTTCATCAATTAAAACTTCAAAGTTTGCAAGTTTTAATGTAAGTAAAGCTGTTCTTTTTTGTCCTTGTGAGCCAAATTTACTTACTTCTAAATCATTAACATTTATTATAATATCATCCCTTTGTATACCTTTTATAGACGATTTTCTAAGTTCATCTATATATAAATGATCATCTAAATATTTTTTTATTTGAGCCTCATTCATTCCTAAAAAATCTGTGGAATATATTATATCAATATTTTCTTTTCCATCAGTTATATTATTTTGAATTACTTTAGCTTTATTTATTAATTTATCAATTACATATTTTTTAAATTCAACTATTTTCTTTATATATACACTCATTTTTTCATGTAATATATATATATATTCTCTATCAATTATATCTTTTTTTAACATTGCATTTTTAAGTTTAAGACATTTCATATATTCTTGATGAGCTATAATATATGATTTTGATAATTGTGAACATATCATATCTATAAATGTTCTTCTTTTTGCAGGACTCCCTTTTACTATATCTAAACTATCAGGTGAAAATATAACTATTAATATTTCTCCTACAAAATCAGATAATTTATTTATCTTAACACCATTATTTTTTATTACTTTTTTATTTTGATCTATATATATTTCATTTTCTTTATTTATATTATCCTTAACATAATCTAAATTTATTTTGCAATAATCATTATTAAATCTTATTACTTCATTATCTTTTAAAACTCTATATGATTTTCCAAATGCTGATAAATAAATTGATTCAATTATATTAGTTTTTCCTTGAGCATTATTTCCTAAAAAAAGATTTATACCTTTTATAAAATCTATATCTTGCTTTTCATAGTTTCTAAAGTTTTCTAACCTTATTTTATTTATATACATTATAACTTTTTCCTTTCTCAAATTGAAATATCAAAATTCATATGCTATAATTATGAAAAATATTTTAAGGAGAAATTAATATGAACTCTAATACTAAATTTAGTCTAAAACTTTTAAGAAAAATATTTCCAATATATGTTATTTTATTTTATATAATACCTTTTATCTTTTTTCTTAATATAATTGTAAAAATAAATACAATATTTTTGTATAAAGTATTCTTATTTTATATTTTGTGTTTAATAGTTCCACTTTTTATACTTTATATTGTTATATGTTTAACACTATTAATCGGTGATATCATATCAAAAGATAAAAAACAAAAATTTATTACATATTTTTCATAAAACTAAAAGCATGAAAATTTATATATTTTCATGCTTTTTTTATTACTCTTGTCTTAATTTGATAGGTAATACAACATATATAAATTCATTAGATACAACAGGTTTTATAAGAACTGGTGAAATACTTGAATTAAGCTCAATTACAACTTCTTCATCATCAATTACTCTTAAAGCCTCAATTACATATCTAGGATTAAATCCAATTTCAATATCTTTACCTTCTACAAAAGCAGTTAATACTTCTTTTGCATCTCCTGTTTCACTAACACAACTTAAAATAATTCCATCAATTCCTATATGCATTTTTACAGGTGATTTTTTATCTTTTTCTTTATTTTCTTTTGCAAATAAAGCAACTCTTTCAAAAGAATCAAGTAAATTTTTTGTTTTTACTCTTATTTTAGTTTCACTTGTTTCAGGTATAATAGAATTATAGTTTAAAAATTCACCTTCAATTATTCTGCTTACAATAATACTATTTCCCATTTCAAATAAAGCTTGATTTTTATTTACACCTATCTTTACAATTTCATTTTCATTATCAGATAATATTTTTAATAATTCTGCTAATACTTTTCCAGGTATAATAGTTTTAAAATTATTGATATTTTTTTCACTTAAACTTTTTCTTAAAGAAAGTCTAAAACCATCAATTGCTACAATAGTTAATATATTATTTTCAACTTTTACTAATGCACCATTATATACTGGTCTATTTTCATCATTACTTACTGAAAATAAAGTTCTTTTTATCATATCTTTAAATACTCTTTGTTCTAATTCTACTGTATTATCTACATCAAATACTGGTAGTTTTGGATATTCATTTGGATTCATAACTGCAAGTTTAAAAGTTCCATTTATAGATTTTAATGTAAATATATTATCATCTACTATAATTTCTACAGTTTCATCCTCTATCTTTCTTACTATTTCATTTAACATTTTAATATCAACAACAGTTTTACCTTCTTCTAATACATTACATTCAAAAAAATGTTCAGAACCAATTTCTAAATCATTTGTAATTAGTTTTAAAGTATTTTGATATGCTTCTATTAGTACACCTTCTAATATAGGCATAGTTGTTTTTGAACTAGTTGTTTTTGAAACAATATTTAATCCATTTATTAATTCTTTTAAATTACATTTAATATTCATTTTTTATCATCTCTTTCTTTATATATTTTTAAATTATTTATAACGATATTGATACATGTATAATTATTTTTTAGATAAGATAATTATAATAAAAATAATTCATAAAATCAAGTTAAAAAATTAATTAATTTTTTGTAAATTAATTAATTAAAAAAATTATTGTAAATAAAAATATTAAGAAGCATTAATAATACTAAATTTAAAAAATAAATTAAAAAAGTTATCCACAACTAGTGTGAATAACTCTAAAATTTTTTTATTGTAAATTTTATTATTTTTATTCTATTTATTTAACTTGATTTTTAAAAATTTATTTTAAAGTTATCCACAGTTTCCACATATAAAATTCTTTCTCACGCGCGCGCACGCGTATAATTATTTAGTTAGTTATTTTATATTATATTATATATATATTAGTAGTAGTAGTAGGGGCTGTGGAAAGTGTGGATAACTATCTGAAACCCTTGGTATCACTGACAAAAGTCCTGTGGATAACCCTGTGGATAACTTGGCCAGTTATCCACAGTAAACAAAAGTTCTGTGGATAACTTTTAAATTAAAAAGTTATCCACAGGTTATCCACATAGTTATCCACAGGTAACTGTGGATAACTTTTATCTTGTAATATTTTTGTAACATAAATGAAATATTTAAGAAATAATCACTTCTAATCCGCTATTGATAAGGCTTTCTTAATATCTTCTATTAAATCATGGGTTTCTGTGTTCTTATCATAATCATCTTTTATTTTTGAATAAGCATGTAATACTGTTGAATGATCTCTTCCACCAAAATCTTTACCAATTGCAGGAAAAGATAAATTTGCAACTTCTCTACATAAATACATTGCTATTTGTCTTGGAAAAGCTACACTATTTGATCTTTTATCACTTACTATATCACTTACTTTAATATTAAAAAATTTACATACAACTTGCATTATTAATTTACTAGTTAATACTTTTGTATTTTTTACTAAAATTGATTCTATTGTATTTTCTACAACTGCATCTGTTAATTCATTATTTGTAAAAGATGTATATGCAACTAATTTTGTAAATACACCTTCAAGTTCCCTAATATTAGATTTTACTCTTGTTGCTATTTTAACTAATATATCATCATTTATTACATATCTTTCTTGCTCTGCTTTTCTTCTTAAAATAGCTAAACGTGTTTCATAGTCAGGTGTTTGTATATCAACTGAAAGTCCCATTTCAAATCTAGTTTTTAATCTATCTTCTAATAAAGGTATTTCTTTTGGTGGTTTTTCAGATGTTAAAACTATTTGCTTTCCACTTTCAAATAATGTGTTAAAAGTGTGGAAAAATTCTTCTTGACATTTCTCTTTTCCAGCTAAAAATTGAATATCATCAATTAGAAGTAAATCTATATTTCTATATTTTTTTCTAAATGATTCATTTTTGTCTGTCATTATAGCTGATACAAGTTCATTTGCAAATAATTCACCAGTACAATAAATTATTCTAATATTTGGATTAGCTTTATACATAGCATTTCCAATTGCTTGCATTAAGTGTGTTTTTCCTAAACCTACACCACCATATATAAACAAAGGATTATATTTTTTTCCTGGATTTTCATAGACAGCTACTGAGGCTGCATGTGCAAATCTATTATTAGAACCTACTATAAAGTTTTCAAAAGTATATCTTGGATTTAGGCCTTCTGCTTCTATTGAAGTATTATTATTTTCATTTTCACTTGTAGATATTTTATTTTCTTCTTTTAGTTCAGATTCATCATATAAATTATCTTTTACTTCTAAAGTTTTTACTTCATCTGTTTGTGTAGTTTCAGGTATTATTTCTTTTGCTTCAAAAATTATATTATATGATTTTTTTGTTAAAAATGTTAATGTATTTTGGATTAAATCTAAATATCTTTTTTTGCAAATATCAATATGATAATTAGAAGGAGATAAAAAGCATAAAGTGTTTTCATCAACAAGTCTTGGAATCATTACATCAACGTAAGTTTTATATCCAACTGGTGATATCTCTTCTTTCAGTATTTCCAAGGCTTGAGCCCATACTTCCATAAAATTTTCCACTATAAAAACCACCCTTCAAAAACGCATGTTTAAAAAAGTTATCCACAGAGTTATCCACAGGTGTGGATAACTTATTAAAAGTATAAAATAAAAAAATAATTAAATTTACATAAATTCTGTGGATTATTGTGAAACATGTGAAAATTTTTATAAAATTTATTCATCATTAATATATCATAAAACGCCTAAAAATACAATACTTCAGTTATGTTTTATATAATATTTTTTATTTTGCAAAATGTGTTTACATAATTTGTAAAACATGTATAGATATTTTTTAAATATTTGATATTTTACTATAAAATTTTGTTCATTTGTAGATTATTGACAAATAATAAAAAATATTATATAATGAATACACTTTGAATAAAAAGGAAAATGTTAATAAATTATACATAATATTTTACATTTGACTATTTTATATATATTTATTTTAGGAGGTGTAGCAATGAAAAGAACATATCAACCAAAAAAAAGACAAAGACAAATGGTACATGGATTTAGACAAAGAATGCAAACTGCATCTGGAAGAAAAGTTCTAAGAAGCAGAAGACAAAAAGGAAGAAAAGAAATCTGTGCTTAATTCTACTTATAAAAGTGGGTATGTTTGTCATATCCACTTTTATGATTGTTTAGGAGAAAAATTATGAAATATACTTTAAAGATAAAAAAGAATAATATTTTTAGATATGTATTTAAAAGCGGTGAGTATTCAAAAGGTAAAGTTTTATCTGTTCATATTTTAAAAACTAGAAATAATAAAGATAAAATAAATTATTTTGCTGTTTGTGTATCTAAAAAGAATGGTAAAAGTGTTCAAAGAAATAAATTAAAAAGATGGGCAAGAGAAATATACAAAAATCAAGAATCTAAATTAAAAAGAGGATATAATATTATTATAGTATATAAAAAGAATTGTATTTTTGACAATATAAATTATAAAATTGTTGAAAGTGATATTATAAATAGTTTTGAGGAATTGAATTTATATGATTAAAAAAATATTTTTGTTTATTTTAAGAATACCTAGAAATATAGAAATATTATTAATAAGAATATATCAAAAGCTTATATCACCAATGTTTGGTAGTCATAGATGTATTTTTTATCCTACTTGTTCTGAATATACTAGGCAAGCAGTTGACAAATATGGTATAATAAAAGGGAATATTTTAGGTATTAAGAGAATACTTAGATGCAATCCATTTTCTAGTGGAGGAGTGGATTATTTAAAATGATTGGAGGCATTAAATGATACAAGCTATTGCCAGTTTTCTAGGTATGATTATACGTGTAATATATAATTTGGTAGGTCATAATTATTTACTTTCAATTTTACTTTTTACATTGCTTACAAAACTTATATTATTACCACTTACACTAGGACAAATAAAATCTACTAAAAAGCTACAAGAAGTAGCTCCCTTAGATCAAAAGATAAGGGACAAGTACAAAAATGATCAACAAAAAATGGCAGAAGAACTTACTAAGTTGTATGGTGAATATAAAATTAATCCTTTAGGAGGATGTTTACCACTTTTAATCCAATTTCCAATAATAATTGCAATGTTTTTTATAGTAAGACAACCTCTTACATATATAACTCAAACACCACATGAAGAAATCGTCCAATATACAAAAGATTATTTAGGAAAAGAAGAAGTAGAAGATAATGAAGTTAGTTCAAATGAAATAATTATTGCTCAAGAGCAAGGAATTATAGACATGAAGTTATTTGGTAATGTTAATTTAGGTGATATACCTTCAAATGTTTTTAATAAAGATGAAACAAAAAGAGTTAGTAAATTAACTTTACTTGTACCAATTTTATCATTTTTATTTTCTTTATTACAAAATAGATTGCAAAAAAAATCTACTCAAATGACAGAAGATCAACAAGAAATGCAAAAGTCTATGAATATAATGTTGCCATTACTTAGTGCTTTTATAGCATATACATGGCCAATAACATTAGGTATTTATTATTTATTTAGCAACATTTTTGGAGTTATTCAACAAGAATTAATTAATAAATTTGTATTAAAGAAAAATGATAAAAAAGAAGAAAAAATATTAACACTTGGTAAAGGAGGAAAGTAAATGAAAAAAGTAACTGAACAAATTGGTAAGACAATAGAAGAAGCTATAAGAAAAGGTTTAGAAGAATTAAAAGTTTCAAGAGATGATGTAAAAATAGAAGTTTTAGAAGAACCATCATCTGGTGGAGTTTTAGGTATTCTATCTGCTAAAATGGCTAAAGTAAGACTTACAGTAGACAAGAAAATTAGTGATGAACAAGCAAATTCAACTAAAGAAAGACTTGAAGAAATATTAAAAAATATATTTA
>CANQPW010000051.1 GCA_947625855.1 uncultured Clostridia bacterium
GCATACTATGTATGCTCTTTTATCATGCTTTCTTTTACCTTTGATTTTTATCTTTAAAATCGATTTTTCCTATAATACAAAAATAGAGAGCTTTTAAGCTCTCTATTATATATCAAAAGTATTTTTTAAAAAGTTGTTATCTAATGTCTCACATTCATACACTATATCTCCATGTTTATCTTTTGCAATAATGCTAACTTTATCTTGGTCAGTAGCTTTTGCAAAAAATTCACACTGTTCATTTTTCATAATGCATAATAATATATTTCTTACACTATCTTCTTGTATGTTTTTTGCTATACTTATTGGAGTATATTCATTATAACTTAATTTTGAAATAACTTCATTTTGCTTATCAATTTTAAAAATATCACTATGACAAATTAAATAATAAATTCCAACTACTACAATAGCAGTACCACCAATCATAAGTAACATTAACGAAAATACAACAATTAACAAACTCAATGCTACAATTTTGATTTTTTCAGCCCTTTTATAACCCATTTCTTTCCCTCCTATACAAATTATTGTAATTTCAAATATATGTGATATAGTCTGTAATAGTTAAATTAGGCATTTTTTTAATAAAAGTCTTTTTAAGCTTTGTTTTTCCTTCTATAAGATTTGCAAAAGGTTGACTACTTTGGTCTACAAAACTTTCGTAATTTAGGCCAAAATCTTGTAATAATAAATCATGAACCTTTTTTGTTATTTCTATTTCTTTTTTTTCATCATCATTTAGCTTTTTTCTGTTATCTAGTTCTTTAAATTGTTCTTCATATTTTTTTATTTTCTGTGTATGATTAAATTCCCAAGTAGAATCAGAACCACCAACGACTCCACTATGAGATAAATATGGATTTTTTTCATCATACAATCTTTCTAGTATTTTCATTACTCTATATAGTTCTGCTTCTCTTAATTCTTTATTTTCAATTGTTTGAAATAATGAGATATCACCAATATTTAATGTTTTAAACCCTCTTGGAATTTTAATAGTGTCCCATCCATTAGAAATTATCTGCTTATAATTAAACTCAAATAAATTTATCCATTTACTACCTATATTTATTGTTAAACTTAAGCATTCACATCCATTATCACTTAGATAAAACTCAAATTCATCATCTTGCCTATCAAATAAATTTTTAGTCCTATTATATATATTGTAAATTGCAACTTTTCTATATATTTCTAATTCAGATAATACTTTTCTATCTACCTCACTAATATATTCTTTTATAACAGAAAATTCCAACTCTATTAGTGAATTTAAGTAATCTAATATAGAAGATGTAAGTATTCCTCTATATTCATTTAAAAGCTTTAATAATTCTTCTTTTGCTTTTTCATTATCTAAACTATCATTTAGTTTACCAATTTTCACCAAATCAAACCTCCTTTAGCATTTTTGCATAAAATTTTTAAGAATTATATCCATATCTTCTTGCTTAAGGCTTGCTTTCCTTGTATTTAGTTTATATTGCATTATTGCTTTTATAAACTCAGATACAAAATCATATGATGGATTGTTAAATTTTACCTCATCTATATGCTCATAATCTTGAATTGGATTAAAATTATTGGGTATAAAGTTACCATCTACTAATTTTCCAAGTTTTATTTTAGGATATGAGAAATTTCCAAAATATAGTAAAAAATCCCCCTTATTTATTTCTACTGGATGATGTTTAAATAGATTATCAAAATAATGTTCTTTTCTAAAAGGATAATAGCTAATATAATGTGAATATTCATTATCATAATGCTTTGTAGTTATAACAGACAAATGCATAGTAGTTTTTACATGTAAATCTACTGGTCCAGGTTTTGCCTCACATATAGCATCAAGTTTTTGAAAATAAAATTCTTTACTAAACTTTTTCCTAAACAATGAACAAAGTGCATTTCCAAATATAGTCTCATCTATATCAAAAAATCCATTTTCTTCAAACCATTTTAAAGGATAATGCTCATATGTAAGTGGTTCTTTTTGGTATTCATATGTTTTTAAGTATTCATTATTTTTTAGTTCTAAATAAGGTCTATATGGAATTTCTGCCATATTTTCAAATTTTTCTAATTTTTTTAAATCACTCTTTCTTGTTATCGGATCATAATACATACTTGCTCCTCTTACTAAAGAGCCTCCAGGTGTTGTAATAGCAACTATATAATAGTCTTCATCACCTGGTGTACTTTCTCCATCATAACCCCGTCCATAATACCTTCCATACATATACACGCTTTTACCATCTTTATCATTACCCATTCTTACTTTTACAGGTAATCCAAGGTTCTTTTCAGAAAATAACTCATCTAAATTCATTATTTAATCTCCTTTCAAACATTAATTAAACAAAAAAATCATAACGCTAATTTACATATAGTTTATAGCTAAACCCTCTTTCCTATTTAGAATATAAAGAAAAAAATATTTTATGTCAATAATTATATCATATTTATATACATAAATCAATTCTTAACAAATTATTTATTTTTCATATTATTAAAACGACAAAAAGCGGTATTACCCGCTCTTTGTTGTTTTAGTTTTATTTCATATTTTTTCACTGATTTCATTATTAATAGCATAATTTGAAACTGCCATAAAATTCTCATCATATGGATAAACTTGTTGACCAAATTTAAGCCACATTGTTGACCAAGAAGAACCTGTTTTAAGCAACTCTTGAACTTTTGGATTATCCATTGTAGAATTACCTTCTTGTTTGTCTAAATCAACACATCCTTCTTCATCATACAATTTACTTTGTAAGTCACATTCTAGTTTATCACACTGATAAGCAAATATTGATTCTTTCGTATTATGTGCATCAAATTCTAAAAATAGTTCCTCAATTTGATTACCATCTAATAAATTACTTAATATTTTATGTACTGCTTCATGTTCCATTTTCTCTTTTTCTTCTTTTGATATTTGAAATTGAGTTAAATCACCAATTAAAGTCTCACCAAGCTCGTGAACTGCTAGCATATATATAACTTTCATAATATCAATATCATATTTATACTCTGATTTCATAGCAATAGCAAGCATTTGAACACCAAAAATATGTTCGGCAACACTTTCAATTCTTTCTCTTTGAACATTCCAATCTTTCCAACCAGTTCTAATAATATTCTTTAATCTATTACACATTACATAGTAATTAATAACATTTTGCTCTTTAGACATATGATTCCTCCTTGAAAAACATTATAGTGTAAGTCTTCTAAACATTTTTTTTGTATTTTCACTAGTAATTCTTTCTATTTCTTCATAAGAACATCGTTTTATTTCAGCAATCTTTTTAATTATATATTTTATATTTGAACTTTCATTGATTTCTTTTCTTAATGGTTCAGGTGATATATATGGGCTATCTGTTTCAACTAAAAATAAATTATTTGGAACAGCATTTAAAACTTCAATAGACTTTTTTGCATTATTATATGTTATTCTACCAGCAAAAGAAATATAAAAGCCGTTATATACTAAATATTTCAAATCTTCCAAATCTGGTTGAAAGCAATGAAATACACACCCATATTTTGGCTTTACAAATCTTTCAAAAATGTCAATTACTAACCTATTACAATTATTAGAATGGATAATTACAGGTAAATGCAGTATATTTGCTATTGTTATTTGTTCAATTAAATACCTTTTTTGTTCTTCAAAATTCCCCTTTATATTATCTAAACCAATTTCACCAATTGCAACAACTTTTGGACTAATTGCCAAATCATACAAATTTTTTAAATCTTGATTTTCAATATACAATGGATGTATTCCAACAGATGAAAAAAATTTAAAATTTGATTTTGAAATATCAATCGATTCTTTTGAAGAAGCATAATTTAGTCCTACATTAATTACACTTTCAATAGCAAAATTTTTATTTATAGCATTTATATATTTTGTTTTATCATCTAAAACTATACTATTAATATGCATATGTGAATCAATAATCATACTCACCTTCCATCATATATTTTCTTTGCAAAATTAATATATATATTTTTTTTAATATTTTAAAATTTTAGAATATCCTATATCTAATAACTTTACAAATTCAATTGGAATCTTTTTCTTTGCTTCTTTTATATGCTCATTTGGTATTTTATATAATGCTTCAGCCATTGAACCAACTATACAGGCATTCGTATCAGTATCTCCTCCATAAGAAATAACTTCTTTTAATGCATCATCAAAAGTATTTGTATTAAATAATGCATATAAACAATTATTAATAGTTTCATTGCAAGTGACATTAAACTTTGTAAAAGGTTTGTATTCATATTTTAAATTTAGTTTTTTTATTATTTCTTCTTTTGATAATCCTACTCGTGCGTAATAAATAACTAAAGAAACTATAATTGCACTATTAACTGCCTCAGTAGAATTGTGCGAAGGTATAGTTGCATTTATTGAATTTTCAATTACTTCTTTTTCTGTATTAAATAGATAACCTATTGGAGATATCCTCATCATAGCACCATTACCAATACTATTACCAATCTGACCTCCTTGCGACCATTTGGTAAAACCAGGTGAAAAAATCCCTTTAAAATATGGAAAAAATCCTGGTTTATAATTCATATAGTCTTTTGCATATTTTTTTAAATAAAAAGTATAATCTTTATTATTTAAAATAGCATCAAGTATAGCAATTGTAAGGATTGTGTCATCACTATAAAAGCTTTTTTCACTGATAAGAATATCTGGATTTAGTTTTAAGATATGTTTAGTTTGTTCATATTCATAAACTGATCCTGCCAAATCTCCAATTATTGCACCCCACATAAAAATTTTCTCCTTTTTAGCATAATAGTTTTTTTATTAAACATTTTGAATTTCTAACAAAAAAATCATATATCCAAAACATCATAAACTATTTTTTAATAATAAAATTTTTGTTGCTTCAAAGTGAGGTAAAATAATTTCTTTTCCTTTTTCTGACAATTTATTATAGCTTCTTTGTAATTTGCTGTAAACAAATTCTGCTCCATCATCTATCGACATATTTTTTTCTACATATACCATTCGAAGCAAGGATGGTATACTATATAAATGTGCCATAGCATCTGCATCAGCTATACATATTTCCTCTGGAGTAGTCTTTTTTACTAATCTACTGCCTCGATGATTTAAAATACATTTTTTTATTAATTCTATATCTTCTTTAGGTATTTTATAACGTGATAATAATTCCTCTGCAATTTTAGCCCCAATTATATGATGTTCATCGGTATAGGACTTATCAGTAACAGATGCAATATCATGTAATAATGCAGCTAAGGCAACTATATCATAATTTGCACCATACTCATAACAAATTTTTGTAGCAATTTTATAAACTAGTTCAATATGATGATCCCAAGCACCCATTCCATATGCATTAGATGGTAACATACATCTTTTCTTTACTTCGTTATATATTTCGTTTATTATATCTTTCATAAATATGCCTCCATATTTAAGTCTTCCTATTTTCTTTATTTACATATATTTCATTAACAAATACATTTAACGGAATATATACTAACTTATATTGTTCCTTTTTAAATTTATTTATCAATTCTTGATTTTCTTCATAATACTGCCTTATTTTTGATTGATTTATTCTAATTTTTTCTTCTTCTGGCTTTTTGTTATGTTTTTCATGTAATAAATTATCTGGCCATTTAATACCACTATATTTTATATCCTCATAATTTACTTGTGCCATCATAAAGTGAACAACATCAAATCTTGAGTATGAAAAAGTACCATCATTACTGTTTACAATCATTGCAACTTCTATAAGTTCTGAAGTTATTTTTTCACTTGTAAATCCATCAACAAAAGAGTTATTTTCATTTACAACATCTTCACTATCAAATGTTAAATAAACACCTTCTCCTAAATATTCTCTTATGTTTTTTGAACTAATAACTTTTGAGTATAACTCTTTATCAGAAAGTTGCATTTGATTTTTTTTAATTTTATTATATACAATATTAAAATCAATTAAAAGTGCAATTGCTCCTTGAAAGCCCACTGAAAAAAATACTTTTTTTCTATTATCTCCAATTAATCTAGAATTCCGTCCACAAGAAGGAGATATTCCTTCAGTATAAATTTTATCTATCGTATAAATAGATGTTGACCTAAAACACTTCATAAGATATTCCTCCATAAGTACTACAATCAATTTACAGATAGTTACATTTTTTTATAAAAAACTTCTTTTTCTGAGTTTTCTTTCATGTTTTAAATTTCTGACAACCCCAAAATCCGAATCAGCATGAGACGAAAGTAAAAAATAATCTGAAACTGGTGTTTTTTCATATAGTTTCATGATTTCTTTTAGCCCAAAAATACTTCCAGTTAATGATTGTCGCATTTCCACAATAGACTCTACTGAAGAAGAAACACATGGTAAACTATTTTTTGAATTTTTACTACTTTCTAAATTTTTCATTGTATTCATAAAGTAACCTCCTTCTAAAATAGCCAATATTATATACTATTGGTCTTTTTTCTTTTTCCACATATTTTTGCACAGTATCAATAATATTTTCATCTATCATTAAAGGGTTTTCATAGTCAACTGTTGTATCAGTTTTTAATAACTTATAACTAAAATCACTCTGATATCCAAATAACCACTCTTTATTTTTTTTTGATTTCAATTATCTCTTGTTTAGTAACATAATCTTTGTTGATATAATCATGTAGTTCCATACCAAAAGTTTTAAATTCATACGGCTTTTTTTGATATTCATATATTTTTACAAAAAGTCTTCCATAAATATCTTTATAACTACCTATATTTTGAGGAAGAATACGGAAAAAAACAATCATCAAGAATAGAATAAAATAGATTTTCTCCATTATGTGTTACTTTAATTCCTATAATATTTTTAATTCCACCAAGACTATTATTTTTAGCATCAACTTCTATAAACCAAGCTGCATATATATCTAAAGTTTTATACAACTTATTTATAAATTCACCTCATTTTTTACTTGGTTTGTTTTTATTTCATCTTTTCTTAGTCCAAATAATTTCGTTACTCTAATACTTATA
This sequence comes from uncultured Clostridia bacterium, assembly GCA_947625855.1. Classification (GTDB taxonomy): domain Bacteria; phylum Bacillota; class Clostridia; order TANB77; family CAG-465; genus CAG-465. The sequence goes on from CANQPW010000051.1 coordinate 7,083, forward strand.
CATAGTTTTATATCGATACCTCCAATATATTTTTATATTTAGAAAATTATCTATATTTACAAGTATATTAAACTAACAAATAAATCAATTTTAGTATGATTTTAAGCATTTAAAAACTCAAACTATAAAAGTTTGAGTTTCTTATAACTTTGGTGGAAATGGTGGGAATCGAACCCACGTCCAGGAACCCACATCTATAAACTTCTCCGAGTGCAGTAAGTTTTAAAAAATATATTAAACTAATAGAAAACTTACAAAAATATAGTTTAATATGATTGTATAATACCCATCAACCTACAATCATCAGTTAACTTTGTTAGCTAGATAATTTGAGACCTCTAATCACCCTCTAGCAAAGTGATTAAAGACCTTGCCGCACTTAGGCAGCAAATGCAAATCTATTATTATCTGCGTTTAAATTTAATTTCTCGTTTTTATAGTGGCCAACGAGAATCCACTACTCGCTATTTATAGAATTAAGATAACTGTCGAAACCTTACATCCCCATATACTATATATTATACCATATTTATTTTTCTTTTGAAAGAACTTAAATATATTTTTTTAATATATCGTATAATTTATGTATTGGAAGACCAACAACAGTAAAGTAATTTCCTTCTATTCTATCGATAAAAACACTAAATTCACTTTGTATTCCATATGAGCCAGCTTTATCATAGCATTTGTTTAAATCTACCCACTTTTCGATTTCTTCTTTACTCATATCTTTTACATGAATATCTGTTTTATCGTATAAAACATACTCATCATATTTTCCATCCTTTTCAACTAATACTGCAAGACTAGTTATAACTTGATGAATACCATTTTTTAGTTTATTTAACATAAGTATTGCATCTTCTCTATCTTTTGGTTTTCCATATACATTACCATCTTTTACAACTAAAGTATCAGCACCTATTACAATTCTATCTGAAAAAGTCTCATCAAACACCTTTCTTGCTTTAACATATGCAAGCTTTTTAGATTGTTCTTCAAGTGTTAAGTTTTTATCAAACTTTTCATTAGTTTTACTTTCAACAACTTCAAAATCTTGTAATATAAACTTTAACAATTCTTTTCTTCTTGGCGATTTTGATGCAAGAATTACTCTCATATATTTCCTCCTTTTTTTATATATTATATAATTAGAGAAAATATATTGCAATGTAATAAAAGAGTTTAACTATTAAATATATAGTTATAATATTTTTCTACCTCAGATAAAAAGAACTCTTTATATTCTTCTTTATATATACTGTATAAAAATTTACACCACTTTATATCAAACCTATGGTTAAAATAAATATCCTCTATGCTAATTATTACATTCTTTTTATTTTCTGCTTCTTTGTATTCTTTAAATCCTTTTATACTATAAAGAGTACTATATAAATGTTGGACTTTTACATCGTCATCACAATTATAAAATAAAATAAGAAACTTTTGTATTTGTTCATTTGATAATCGGCTAGTAAAAAAAATTTTAAATTTTTTCTTTTCTTCATTAGATAGTTTATCATTAAACATAGAGTCCCTCCAATTATTTAATTTTTGGTCAAATTTTGATTTATATAATTATACACACATTGTATCATAAATTCAAGTAAATAGCCCAAAAAAATAGTACGGTTATCCGTACAGTAAAATAGAAAAGTAAATTCCGTTTAAGAAATAATTAAACAGAAGTTAATCTTACAATATTAATTCTATGAAAGA
>CANQPW010000052.1 GCA_947625855.1 uncultured Clostridia bacterium
CAATATTTTCTTCAATTCTATCTTGAACAACATCTTCTACAAATAACTGCTTTGTTGCTTCATATACTATCATAATAGATTTCCTCCATTAATATTTTCTAATATATACACTTATCATTAGCTATTATTTCTGCTATCTTTTTATTAGATAACAACATAGATTTTGCTATAATCTTTTCATCTGGATTACTTATACATATATTTATAATAAACTGTCCTAAAATTTCTAATTCATCAAATCTTGTAAGCTCACCATTTTTTAATTTTAATAACATTTCAATTATTTCTTTCTTTTCTTCTATTTTATTCTTTTCATAAATATCATAATTTGTCATATTTTGTACTCACTCCTTTAGCTTTATCTACTGGATATTTTTTTCTTGTCTTCTCCAATTTTTTTAATATTATTTCTTCTGGATTTACTTCTAATTTCATAGCCATTTGAATGCAATACGTAAAAACATCTGCTAATTCTTCACATACTTCATCCTTATTACAGTTATTATTCCATTGAAAACACTCTAGTAATTCTCCTGATTCAATTGCAATTGATTTTGCTAAATTTTCAGGAGTATGAAATTTATCCCAATCTCTTTCTTTATTAAATTGTTTTATCTCCTTTATTAATTCTTCCATACTCGAAACACCCCTCATAGTATACTATAATATCTATTTATTTATATCATAAAAAGTCGTTTTTTACAATATTTTACAAATGAAAGATTTTCATATTACAATTCACAGTCGATAAAAAAGGGTTTAAAACTGAAAACTATCTTTAAATTATTCTCTACGTTTTATAAATCTTTTTCTACCCCACTTATCTCTTTATATTTTGTATTCTAACTTTTTTGTTCTATTATCACTTTGCTTCTTTAACTTCTGTAATATTTCTTTATTTTTTATTTCTAAAAAGCTTATTCATATTTTAATTTTTCAACTTCTCCAATGAATTTTACCATTTTATGTTATAACAATATTACATCATAAAAAGCTAAAATTAAACAAAAAATTAAATTTTTAATATACTTTTTTAAAAATACTTGAAAAAGTATCTTTTTTTATGTTAAAATTGCATTATATTAATAAACTAATGATGTGATTTTATGACTATGAGAGATAGAAGTTACAAAATTAAAAAGGATTAACACAAGAAAAACTAAGTAATTATATAGAGTAAAAAACTATTATGAAACATGAAAAAGGTAATGTAAAACAAAAATAATCTATATACCATTTATCTAAATTACTTGGTATTATTCCATCATATTTAATGTTTTAAATAAAAATAAAACTTCTAATAACTTGAAAAAAAATACTAATTTTAGTTTAATACATTAAAAGCCAATATAAAATACAATATATTATGAAAACATATCTAATAATTTATTAACGGATGAAAAAATATTTTGCTTTAAAGTTAAAGGAGAATTTTACGAGACCTAAATGTGAGAATAGTGATGTTTTAACCATATTAATGCAAAACGATTATGAAATCTGCCAAGATTGCATTATAACGCTAAATGGTGACAATAGTACTTTTAATTAAAAGAATATTTAAAAATAAAGATGTAATAATACTCCCCCTTAAATCTAACTTATAAAATAAAATTTTATACCAATAAAGATATTAAGAATTACCAATTACAATTTTAAGTATATAAAATAAATTATGAGAAATATTTAGAAGAAGTGTGTAATAAAAAATTATATTGGTAAGTTAGCAAAACTTAATGATAAATAAGTTAAATTTATTAATAATTTGATTAATAATTTTATAAATTGAAAGGATGATTTTATGGAATTTGAAGAAAAATTAAAAAAGTTTATTGAAAGAATAAATAAAATAAAAAATACAATTTCAACAGAAGAAGCTACAAAAACTTCTTTAATTATGCCATTTTTTAGTATTTTAGGCTATGATGTTTTTAATCCTAATGAATTCACACCAGAGTATGTAGCAGATGTAGGGATAAAAAAGGAGAAAAAGTAGATTATGCTATAATTTTAGACGATGAATTAAAAATAATTATAGAAGCTAAATCGGTAAATGAAGATTTAAAAAAGCACGATTCTCAACTATTTAGATATTTTAGTACTTCTCCAGCCAAACTAGCTATATTGACTAACGGAATAATTTATAAATTCTTTACTGATTTAGATGAAACTAATAAAATGGATTCTACACCATTTTTAGAAATTAATCTACTAGATTTATCAGATAATCTAATACCTGAATTAAAAAAATTTTGCAGAGAAAATTTTAATACAGAAAATATTATTAATACAGCTTCAGATTTAAAATACTCTAATAGTATAGAAAAAGTTTTAGATGAAGAATTTTTAAATCCATCAGATGATTTTATAAAATTTATATTAAGTAAAGGCGTATATGACGGCGTAAAGACACAAAATGTAATAGACAAATATAGACCTATTTTAAAAAAATCACTATCTTCTTTTATAAATATATTAATAAATAAAAGATTACAAAATGCACTAAATACTAATGATGAAAAGAAAACTAATATTGAAGAAGAAAACGATAATAATTCTGGTATTATAACTACGGTAGAAGAATTGGAAGGATACTATACTGTTAAATCTATATTAACAGAAATAGTCAATCCAGAAAAAATATTTTACAAAGATACTTATAGTTATTTCAGTATTTTATATGATAATAAGGTTACAAAATGGGTATGTAGAATATTTATAAAAGATAATTGTAAATACGTTATAATTCCAAACGAAAATAAAGAAGAAATAAGATATGATATAGAAAAAATTTCTGATATTTATCAATTAAAAACACAATTAACTGATAGATTAACTACATTCTTAAAATAATTAATAAAGATAAAGAATTCTATAATAAATGTTGGGGTGTAAAAAACTCCAACATTATTTTTAGCAAAAAAAAGCAATTAAATGCAACTTACCATATAAATACAATATATGTCCAATATATTTGTATACATACTATATTTTTTCAGATTAAACATTTTTTACTTTTTTATTTCAATTTTTTGATTAAATTTTAATTATAAAAGTGTTACATCTTTTTAAAGCAGTGATATGAATTGTAACAAAAATTATTATTATAATAATCTGCCTAAACATAAAACTATATTCTACTAATCCTATTGATTTTTATAATTTTTAATAATATAGATTAGTTATTTTTATCAGAGTTTCAGTAATTTGATGTTTTTACTTTTTCCAACTTTTTTCCAAATAGACATAATGATACTAATTTTAGCATTATTGCAAATTATAAAAAAGCATCAAAAAATCACTAAAGCCATTATAGTTTTAGTGATTAAATTTTTGTTGTAGGAATACACAACAGCATCATAAAATAGCTTGGATTACACATTTTTATATGTAGTATATCAGTATATAAAAAGAATATAATATAGCAAATATAATTTTCTTATATAAATTACAATTCTCATTTAAATGTTTAGCTATTTAAAAATTCACTTGAATCAATAAAGCAATTTTTAATTCCATACTTCTCCCACTCATTAATCTCATCTTCATTTAGTTTATACACATAAATTCTCTTATTTTTTATTTTTTTTATTTTATCAATTATTGTTTCATCTCCATATGGAGACATTCCAAATACATCAATATTATCAATATTATTTAGTTCTTTATAAATATCTCTTCCTTTATATGGAAATAAATCATCAGCAGGATATAAATACTTGCCAGGTTTTAATCCCTCTACTATGTAGTTGTTTTTATTGACTTTTGAGTTAGTTGGAATAAAAACAATATCTTTAAAATCAATTTTTTCATACTGACCTGTTTTAAATTTTTTATACTCTTTATTATTACTTAATACATTTGATCCAATATCTGTGTACTTTGTAACATACTTTTTTAAATTTCCATGTAAATATTTTACATTTCCATTATTATCCCAATCTTCAATGTAATTTAAAGTATATATATTATCATAACTTTTTAACAATTTATTTTTATATTCATCAGATATTCTTGGAATAAAAAATTTATTATCAAAAAAAAATAATGATTTAATTGATATTTCTGCTAGTATTTCAATTATTCTATAATTATCATTTTTATAAAAATCTCTTTCTTTTTCTATTTCTTCATAGACATACTGATATACATAGCCTGAAAGAATTTCGATTCCATCATTAGGATTTAGTTTTTGCATCAAAGGATCTTTATCCATTTTTTTATTTACTAACTTATTTATAATTGACCAATATTCATCCAGTCTATAAATAAATCTTTCGTAAACACTTTTGACAGATAGAAAAGAATTTTCTTGATTATTTGTTAAATTCAATCCATTTCCTATTAATATATTTTTCATTTTTCCTTGTATGATATATTTAATAACTTAAATAACCATACACTCCTTTCTTTATATTTAAATAATTTAATTAATGTAATATATTTTCATTTAAATGTTTAATATAGCTAGATATCTTAGATATCCTTTCATCTATTTTTCATACAACTTCTTCAACAAATTTTTAATATTAAAAAGGCTGTTATGCATTACCAAAATTACATTCAATAGCATTTTAGTTATTTCTACCATTATTTTATTATAATCACTTCAATAAAATATATCATTTTTACTTTAAACTTTAAATATTAATCTGTTGCATACAAGTAACATCTAATCTAATTTCACAACTATATTTACATTTTTTGAATTTTATTATTTTTAATTATTAACGTACATCTTATTTAAATTTTATCATAATCTATTCATTTTTACAATTATTCTAAATAAATCACTATAATTTTACTAATATTAAATAAAAGATTAATACTAAATAACGTTTTTTATAGAATTTTATAACATTTAACACACATAGTAATCTTCTTAAAGTATCTATTCATTAAGATATTATTTTTATAATTAATTTTATAACACTTTCAAATTCTAATTGAACAATCCATATATATTTTTACTATAATGCAAATCATATACTCTATTTAATATCTATAAACTATTATTCTAACCTTATCTATTTCTTTTAAAAAATTAACATCATTCCATTCATAAAGTTGCCATTCTACATGTTCAATTATCATTTTAAAATATTTAAACCAGCCTTGACTATCATCCCATTCAAAATAATCATATAGCAATTGTTCTTCAAAACTTAATTTCTTATATTCCTCAATGCTAATATAATCATATATGTCCTCCTGTTCTCCAATTAAATAACTAGAAATAATATTTTTATGTACATATCCATGATATTCATTCATTTTTCCAGATGGAATACATGCTTTTATATCTTCAAAATTAACTGATAGTGGTAAATCTTCATACTCTAATTTTTCTGTACCATACTGTCCTTTTAATTCATCTGATAATTCATTTTTATCAATACGCTTTCCTAACCTTTCCAACTTATCATATGCCTCTCTAAAAAAACTATATGATCCAGAGTAATATGTTGTTGATAATTTTTCTTCTCCTTTATCTATTTCCTTAATTTTATTATTGATACAATACCATTTATTATTAACTTTCATTTCTGTATATAAAAAATAATGTGTTGACATATCTTTTCTCCCCTCTCTTTTCTTCTTAATTTCATTTAATTTCAATAAATACTAATTTTTCTTATCTCGTTTTTAATATTTCTTTCCTTAATACCTTTTACACAAGTTATAACTAATAGTCATTTTTCTAGTATAAAAAGTTTACCATAGAAATTTATCATTTACAACATTTTTATTATATAAATATATAAATTGCACTTTTTATATTAACATTAAAAAATATTATAAAAATTTTTAACTAGATTTTCTAGCTTTCATCCCCAACATTTATTACCACTATATAATTATAATTTCTTTCCACCTAATTAAAAAAACTAACTTGATTATCCCCACTTATCCAACTTTTTTGATTAGCAACCGTTATTTTATCCTCTGCTTCCAGCTCACCAATTAAAAATGGCGAATTAGGATTATGTTTTTTCACATTTTCATTTACCAGCCTTTTATTTGAATTTGCATAACAATACTTGCATAAATGCATACAAGTATTATATGCACCTATATCATTTCCCATTAGGCAATTACACATACTCCTTTTACTATTATTTTTTTGTTCGTTTAGTTTTTCTCCTATTGCTTTTTCAACTATATTTTTAGTCATACAGCCTGTTATATCCAAGCCATAATTTTTCAAAAATTCCTTTTCACAACAAGAATGTATAGTAATATTATTTCTCTCACCTATTTTTGAAAAAGCCTTTGCAATTAACACTTGCTCTTCAATTGTTGGTGTTTTAAGATCAGGTGCATTTCTTTTAACACACTCATACCTATCTAAAAAACTAATAGTACAATCCTCAGTATAGCCTTTTAATTCATCTAACAACTTTTCAAAACACTTTATATGTCTATTTACATCAAATTCCTGATTTATAAATATGGGATCATATCTAAGAGCAACAGCATTTTTTCCAAAATGCTTTGATAATAACTTAAAATCATTTATTACTTGCTTTTTATCAGGGACATTTGGTTCTATATTTTTTCCATAAGGTGTAATTGTTACAAACCAAAAATTTCTATATTTATCTAGTTCTGACAAATGAGAAATCAAAGGATGTGGATTTTTAGTACAAAAAGCCAAACAATCTACGACCTCAGGATTTAACACATACTTTTTCACTTGATGCCTATAATATGGATTTCTAACATATACAAACCCCTCTTTTATTCTATTTAATAACCAACTAGAATAAAAAGCTGGTATATCAGTTCTCATACCCGTGTTTATTATCATATTTATCATTTCCTTTTATTTCATATTTTATATCACAAAAGTATACATTTCTCAACAATATTTAACACTTATCTAAACTATATTTTGCTATAACCCAATTTTATCCAAATTATATACTAGAAACTCATATATTTACATATATTGAAAATATATACATTTTTTATTATAATAGTTTATATTTTATATAATCATAAACTATATAAATACACACAAAATATAAATGGAGTGATAAAAATGTTAATAGAAAAAATGCCATATTTTCTTACAAATAAAGACTGGTATTATTATGATAAAAATACTGGACGATATATGTTAACTGAAAAAGCCACTAAAGAAGCTATTGAAAGTTATAATGAATATTATAAAAAGTTGATGAATATGTATAAATAATTCATATTTCTAAAATACTTATATATCATTACATACTACTCAAACCTAAATAGTTTGTCATTTTCTAAAATAAATTAGCAATATTTAAAATATTGAAACTTTTTTATACCTACTTTACACTTAAAGGTTAGAAAGGAGTGATTTTTTATGAAAAAGATAGGAATAATAACACTTGTTATTTCATTACTTGCTATAATATCACTTGGTTCATATTTTATATATAAAAATCAAACAATTCAAAAAACAGATGTATTGCCAACAAATACATATACAGCTATACCAAATGACGAAACTACAACAATATCTTTTGATGATGTAACAAGTATGCCAGATAAAATAGGTGTTGACTTAGGTGTAGAAAATAACTTCGTGGTAATAGGACACATAGAAAGCTACAATACCAAAGAATATGATAGATTTTTATCAGAATTAAAAGATAAAAAAGACACAAGTATAAAAGTAATACAATATACAGTAGAAGGAGATGCACTTCTTACAAAAATCATATATTCAGCAAAAGAAAACAAATTCTATTCATTAATAGATTCAACTCGTGATAAATTTTCAAGTATAAGTTCAAGAATATGTTACTATAACGAATTTACAGAGTTAAAAACAGAAGAATATCAAACTAGTGATACTAGAACAATAACATCATATTATTTTACAGATGAAGAAGGAAAAGATATAACACTATTTTGTATATAGAAATATCGCTATTAAAACAACTGATTTTAATAGCGATTTCTTTTACTCCCATTTAATATGCCTCTTTAACTTATTTTGCACTTTTGTTTCAATACGTGACACATATGAACGCGATATACCAAGTTCATCTGCAATCTGCTGTTGTGTTTTTTGCTTATTTCCATCTATTCCATACCTTAGTTGCATTATATATTTTTCTCTCTTTGGAAGTTTATTATTTATATAATCTATAACCTGCTTGCTTATAACTGAGTTGTAGATTGTTTCAATAGCATCTTTTGAATTAGAATCAAGTGTTTCCATAAGCTCCATATCATTTCCATCTTTATCAGTTCCAATAATTGTATTCATAGAAACCTCCGCCTTTTGTTTTTTAGTAGCACGTATATACATAAGTATTTCATTTGCAGTTAGCACCTGTTGGAAATGTTTCATCTTTCATATTTCTAGCACCTAAAAAGTTGATTGTAATATCTTCGCCATCAGTTGTTATAGAACTTACTAATAACT
>CANQPW010000053.1 GCA_947625855.1 uncultured Clostridia bacterium
TCTCCAAATGGATCTGTTGCTCTCCAATTTGTACTAAACATATTATTTGCTCCAACTTTTATACTATCATCATCTGGCGCTTTCATATTTATTAATACAAATACTACATTATTTGCTGATAGCTCAAATTCACTTCCATTCGACTTATATCTTAAATCTACACATATTGATTTTACTTTGCTTTTATCTACTTCATCTGTTAGCTCTTTCCATTTTTCAGGTACTTCTGTTAATTTTCCTGGATTTTGTTCTTCTGAGTAATATACTTTTGGATTATATCCTTTTTTCTTTGCATATTCCGTATCTACTCCTACGAATTTGCCTTTCCATCCACTACTTATATCTGCTCCACTTTCATCATATATTGTCTCTAATGTATCATATAGTATTAAATCTTTTAGTGTATTTGCTCCTGTTGTTACACGTAATCTATATGTATATTCACTTCCTGCTGTCGTCTCAGATGTTTCTTCCATAAATTTTCCTTGTGTTAAATCTGTTCTTACTTGTTTTATTACTGCTTGTTGTGATGATACTGCATGTGTTATATTTGCTGTTGTTGATTTATAAGCCAATCTTTCACTTGTATCTCCATCTTCATCTAGATCATCATAATCATTACCAATTTTAGAACCAGTTCTAGTACCATAGCCATACTCTTGATTATTCCACATTGCGTAAACAAAATTTTCATAACTTGTTCCATAATCTTGTATACTATCATATGGTATTTCTGCACTTATACTATAATCTATCTCAGGGAAATCTACATATGAGTGAATTGTATAATAACTCCAATCTATGTCATTTAAATTTGTTATTATACTTATTTTAGTTCTTCCACTATTTTTATAATTATAATCTATTTTTACTTCTGTATGTTCAGCTATATATTTATCTAAATCTTCTCTTGTATTAAATATTGTTTCATCTTTTAATTTTACATTTTGATACCAGTCAGCAATAGAAGAATCAGTATAAGGAGATGACACTATACCTTCTTTTATATCTTCTTCTGTACTTGCAAGATACATTCCCTCTGGTAACACATCATATGTTTTTATTATAAAATCTTTATTTTTGTCTAATTCAAAATATGTAAATCCAAAACGATCACCTAATCTATACTCCACTTCATACTTTTCTTCTTTTACATTATTACTGTAACCTTGTTTTTTATTTACCTCTAGGCCTAACGAACCATTTGAAATATTTAAAGAAGCATAACCCCTTTGCATATACGTTCCATATGTTTGCTTATCATATTCTGCTATATTCATTGATGATGGTGTTTTATAACTTTCTAAAGATGGTTCATTTACCAATGTTCTCCCTCCATCTTCGTACTTATTATATACTTGCAAATAACAAAAATTATATAAATATCCTGCTCTACAGTCTTGTGTATGTACATTTGTGTATACATACATTTCATTATAAGTATCTTTTCTTCCACTATCATCATACAATGTCTTATCTAAATCTTTTATAACTAGTTTTATTCCTACTATATCTTCTCTATCAAATGTTATTATTTCTGCATTTCTTTGAGTGATACCCTCTTTATAGCTTACATACTTATCTGCATTTTTATATCTTACTTTTAAATCATAATTATATCCTACTAATTCATCTCCTCTACTACCACTATACTTATTATATGTATAAAATATTGGTATTTGTATTTTTGTAAAATTATATTCTTCATCTGTTAATCTTGTTACATCTCCATTTTCTCTTGTTATATATAACAAGTCATCTCCTATTTCTACATCCATTTTATTTCCTGTATGAAATGCTGTTTGGTTTATATACCATGGATTATCTTGTAATCCATTTTTTATTTTACTAACATAAGCACTGTCGTTATTACCTTTTTGTTTTTTTATACTATATAATTCGCCTTTATATTCAAAATCAAAATCTACTAGTTGTGTTGATACATCATCTTCTGCTAATTTTTGCATTTCTTCTTCATCCTCATATCTTCCCCATAATTCTGCTGTATTTGTTACTCTATCTCCTAAACTATATTTACTCTTTGGATACCCTACATAATAACAAAATTCAGTATAAAACATTTCACCGTAAGAATCTAAATAATAATATGTATTTCCTTCTATTGGTTCTACTTTATTAAGATCCTTATCATATAACACACACCCTTCTGGTAATGTATCTTTTATACATTTCTGTGTACTATAAGCCGAAATAGTATGTCCATCATTAGCCTCATTTTCAGGATATGCATCTATTATAGCATTATCTTTACTACCTGCTCTAAAATCATATCTAACCCAATAATAACTATCTAATATATCTTCTATTTTCATAAAATCTGCCTTTGCATTATTTCCAGTATAAGCATTTTTAGTTAATGTATATGTTATCTTAGTTGCTGTATAATGAAAATTACATGTATTTGATTCCATTGCAATTATTTCATCTAAATTTGCTATATTTTCTTGTATTTTTGCCTTGAATTCTAAATCTGTTTTTATTTTAAAATTTGTTTCTAAGTTATATACTATCTGTATTGCTCCTTCAAAATGTTCATTTAACTCTATCGTATTATTGTTTGTAAATGTATACATGTTTGTATTTTTATCATATGTATAACTAAAATCATTTTGTTTATTTTTATCTGTATCTTTATCTGCTGCTATTGTTATATTATTTACTAGCCAGTAGGAATAACCTCCTTTAAAAAGATAATCTCTATAATATTCACTAAAACTATCTTTTGCAAATCCTAGCATAGTTATTTTTATCTCACCAGGTTTATATTCTTTTCCTGTTGTACACGCATAATTTATTTGCATACATAATTGCTTAGTTTCATCTCTTATTGTTGCATTCCACGTAAAATCTGTTATACCCGTATCTGGTGTCTCACTACTTCTATCATACATTATTAGTGATATATTCCACGAATCACTTGGTACTTCTAATGCTGATTTCTTTTGATTTGTACTAAGCATTATTGTTGTCATTGTTGCTATTAAAAATAGCCACAAAAATACTGTTATTATTGATATTTGCCTTTTATTTTTCTTCTTTACTGTTTTTTGTTGTTTATTTATTTTTTCTTCAGTCTTATTCATATATCCTCCTTTATTATTATGTCTTTTTCACTATTTTTTACACGCAAAAAGAGCTGGTACTTTTTTGTATCAGCTTATATATCTTAGGGCATAAAACTCCCTTGTTATTTCATTTATTGATTTTATAATACTATTTGTGTGTGTGTGTGTGTGTAGTTCAATCATACTTTTGCGTGTTTTAGTTTCCATAATTTTACCTCTTTTTCCTTTATATTTATATATTAGCAAATTTTGACAAATTATTCAATAATATACTAAAAAATATATTATTTTATTTTTTCTTTTTTTGATTTTTTTATAAAAAAATAGCAAATTAGAATATTATTTTCTAATTTACTATTTTTATTTCTTTTTTATTTTTTGTTTTTATTTTTTTCTTTTTTTATTATTTACCTTTTTGTTTATTTTTTATAACTCTATATATTTCTCCCCAATTGTATACTATCTTTAATTTATCATTTTCTTCTACTAATTTCATGCCAGAATCTGCAAAATATAACGTAAAAATTCCACCTTTTGATACATCTAAACATTTTATATAATTATCATCAATCATAATATCTATATTTTCTTTTTTACATACTTGAAGTTTATCTTTAACAGCAAAATAATATTTATCTAAGAAAATATCATATTTTCTTAAGCTTTCCTTACCTATTTCTTGCATTATGCTATCTGTATCTCCTCTTGAAGATATAAGTATTATTTCATGCCCCATTAATTTTAATAGATTGATTATCTCTTTTGCACCAGGAGCTAAATTTGCATCCATTGCTACTTTTCGTAAATAAGGTTGAAATCTTTTTCTTTCCTCCTTACTCCAATTATATCTATCTTCTATTAATATCTCATTTCTTTTTACTAATGAATTTTTATTTAATACATCTTCATCAAAAATTTCAGCTTCTATTCTAAATAAAATCTCACTATCAAGTATAACTCCATCTAAATCAACCCCTATTTTCAAAATATCCTCCTTCTACATAGTAATCACTATGTTATTTTTAGAAAATTCTTGTATTAAAATATCCCTTTGAGAATCAATTTCATCCTTTGTTAATGTTTTATCATATGAACCTACTTTAAATCTTACAGTAACATTTTTCTTATCTTTTAATTTTTCATCATTTTCATATATATCTACTAAGTTATATTCTAGTAAATATTCTAAATTTGATGAAGATATAATATTTTCTATAACTTCATATTTTACATTTTTATCAAGTGTCAATGATAAATCAAAATTTACAGTTTGATATTTTGTTACTTCTTTGTAATTAATATTATTTTTAATAATCTCACCAAGAGTATCTATTCTTAATTCTACAACAACAATATTTGCTTTTGAATTAATTTTATCTTTTATTTTTGGATGAACAACAGATATATAACCTAATACTTCATCATTTATTACTATATTAAATGAATTTATTGGATGCATCCAGTTATTTTCCACATTTGATATATCTGAATATTTTACATCTAAGTTTTTGTTTATTTTTACTATATTATCAACCATAGATTTTGCTTCATAAACAAGTTCTTTTTCACTTTGCTTTGTACTTGACATTCCAACACCTAATACTTTGTATTCTTCTGCATCTTTACCATCAAAATTATACTTAAAAGTTCTACCTATCTCAAATACTTTACACTCAGGCATATATTTTAAGTTTTTATCTATTGCATATAGCATAGTAGGTGCCATTTCTCTTCTTAAAGTATTATCAAGTTTTACTATTCCATTTACAATTTTTAAATTGTCTTTAACCTCTATTCCAAGTTCTTGATTTAACTCAAAATTATACCATACATAACTATGTATTTCTGACATTCCATACTTTGTCGCAAGTAACTCTTTTGTAGAATATTCAAGCTCTCTTACAGCATCTTTTTCAACAGGTTCAATTTTCCATAAATTTGTTTTAGGTTCAATATTATCATAGCCATGTATTCTTGCAATTTCTTCGATTATATCTGCTTTTTGACTAACATCTTTTGTAGCTCTAAATGTAGGTACTTCAATTTTAATATCTTTCCCATTAACTTCAATTTCATATTGTAAATTTGTAAGTGTTGTAATAATTTCATCCATACTTAATACTTTACCAATACTTCTATCTATATAATCTTTATCAATATTAATTGTTATATGAGGATATTTTTTAATATATACATCTGTAAAACGAGATGTTATTTTAATATTACTATCTTCATCTTTTAGAAGTTTTAAAAATCTAGCAATAGCAAGATATGTAAGTTCTGGATCTAATGTTTTTTCATAATGTGCTGCAGCATCTGTTCTTAAATCAAGTTTACTTGCAGTTTTACGAATTACAACAGCATCAAAGTTTGCAGACTCTAAGAATAATGATGTAGTATCATCTGTAATTTCACTTTCAAGTCCACCCATAATACCTGCAATTGCAACAGGCTTTTCTTGATTACATATCATCAAAGTACCTTTTTCAAGTTTTCTTTCTTGAGAATCTAATGTTGTAAACATAGTATCTTCTCTTAACTTTTTAACATTTATACTTTTTATATATCTTTCATCAAAAGCATGCATTGGTTGACCTAGTTCAAGCATAATATAATTTGTCATATCTGCAAGTAAATTAATACTTCTCATACCACAATAATATAGTCTTACCTTCATTTTCCATGAAGATATTTTTTTAGTTACATTTTCAACTCTAATAGCACTATATCTAAGACATGGTGGATTTTCATCTTCTGCTTCCACACCAATTCTTAACATTTCCAAATTGTTATATAGCTCTAAATCTTCTATATCAAGTGGTTTTAATTTTCTACCAGTTATAGTTGCAATTTCTCTTGCTATTCCATAATGTCCCCAAAGGTCTGGTCTATTTGTTAAAGATTTGTTATCTACTTCATATACTACATCATCTACTGGTATTATCTTTTTTATATCCTCTCCAAGTTTTGCATCATCATCTAAAATCATTATTCCTGAGTGATCATCACTAATACCAAGTTCTCTTTCAGATAAACACATACCATAACTTTCTTCACCTGCAAGTACTGCCTTACCTATCTTTTGACCTTGCACAATACTACCAATAGGTGCAAATGCCACTTTTATATTCTCTCTTACATTTGGTGCTCCACACATAACTTGTAATTTTTCACTACCAGTATCTACTAAAAGCTTATGTAATTTTTTTGAATTTTCAATACTTTCAACTTTTAAAACTTTTGCTACTATAACTCCATCTACATCTTCTCCATGTTTTGTAATTCCTTCTACTTCTGCTGTTGACATGGTAAATTTATATATTAAATTTTCTACATCTATTCCATCTAAATTAACAAAGTCTTTTATCCAATTTATTGATATAAACATACTAATTCCTCCTTTACTTAATATTCATTTGTTTTAATATTCTTAAATCACATGAATTTAAGGCACGCAAATCATTTATATTATATTTCATCATTGCAAGACGACTTAATCCTAGTCCAAACGCAAATCCAGAATATTTTTCTGGGTCAATTCCACCAAGTTTTAATACATTTGGATGTATCATACCACAAGGACATAACTCAATCCAACTACCATTTTTACAAACTCTACATCCTTTTCCATCACAATATGGACATTTTATATCAAGTTCAAATCCCGGTTCAACGAATGGGAAATATCCTGGTCTAAGTCTTACTTCTACTTCTTTTTTAAATATTTCTGAAAGTAAAGTTTTCATAAAATATATTAAATTAGAAATTGATACATCTTTATCTATCATCATACCTTCCATTTGAAAGAAAGTATTTTCGTGAGATGCATCTAGTGCTTCATTTCTAAAACATCTACCTGGAAATATTGCCTTTAAAGGTGCTCCATATTTTAACATAATTTTATTTTGAGCAGCAGATGTTTGTGTTTTTAAAAGTTCACCATTTTCAAGCCAAAATGTATCTTGCATATCTCTTGCAGGATGATATTTTGGTACATTTACTGCTTCAAAATTATTATACTCTGTTTCTACTTCATTACCATCTTCAACAGTAAATCCCATACTTGTAAATATTTCTTCAAGTTCCCTTTGAACAATTGTTATTGGATGCAAAGAGCCAATCTTTTCATCAACTGGAACAGTTATATCAATTTTCTCTGTACTGTTTATTTTCTCCTCATATTCTTTCTCTTTTAATTCAAACATTTTTTTCTCAATTAGATTTTCAATCTCAACTCTTAAAATATTTGCCTTTTCTCCAACTTCTTTTCTGTGTGAAGCTTCAACGTTTTTTAGATTTTTTAATATCTCTATAACTAATCCTTTTTTTCCTAAATACTCTACACGAATATTCTCAACATCCAAAGCATTTTTTGCCTCATTTAATTTTACTAATGCTTCCTCTCTTAAATTTGATATTTTCTCATCCATAATAATTTCCTCCTTAACAACAAAAAGTCACTTCATCCTTAACTTAGGACGAAATGACTTAACTTTTCCGCGTTACCACCTAATTTCATATAACTTAGTTATATGCTCTCATTAGCTATTACGGGCACACCCGCTTTTTCCTACTACTATTTCAAAAAAAGACCTCCAAAGTGAAATTTCAGTAAAAGTATATTAACAGGCTTACAGCCGATGACCTGTATTCTCTATAATATATTGTTTTTACCTACTTTGCTTTTTCATAGGTTTTATATCAAATCTTTATAGATTATACCATATGGTATATAAAAAGTCAATAAAATAGGTAGAGTATTAGGGCAACCGCATAAAAAAACATAAAATTTTCATGACATATTTATGTTTTCTGTGGATAATTAATAGTAATTTTT
>CANQPW010000054.1 GCA_947625855.1 uncultured Clostridia bacterium
AATTAACATTGTATCATAAGTAATCTTATGTGTCTTTTTTTTTATCTTTTTCGTTCAATTAATTTTACCATTTTTAATTAAATAAAATATAAAAATAAGATTTACTTTAACTTGATGCTATGATACAATATCGGTAGGGAGGTATATTTATGGATAAAAAAACAATCGGAATTATAGTTGCTGTTTTAGTAGTTGTAGTTTTAGTTGTACTTGGAGTAATATTTTTGCCATCAAATAACGAAAAAGGAAGTATTGATGGAAATCTTGAAGATATTATAGGTAAATTATATGAAGGTATTCCAGAAGATACATTACCATCATCACTTACAACTTTTCCTATAACTGAAAACATAGAATACTATTTAGGAACATCAGACATTGATTATTCAGAGGCTGTTGTATCTGAACCTATGATGAGTTCAATAGCTCACTCTGTTGTATTAGTAAGACTAAATGAGGGAGCAAATGTTGAAGAAACAATGCAAAAAATTAAAGATAATGTAAATCCTAGAAAATGGGTATGTGTTTGGGTAGAAGATGAAAATGTTAGAGTTTTAAATAGAGGTAATGTAATTCTTTTAATAATGACAAATACTAGTCCAGATATTATTGAAAATAACTTTAAAAATTTATAATTATATAAAAATGTATCTTAAATTATAATTTTTAGGATACATTTTTTTATATGTTTAAAAAATAATACATTAGTGATATAATTGCTATATAAATTTTAGGAGGAGTATATGGTTTTTTCAAGTTTAACTTTTTTAATATATTTTTTACCAATTGTTTTAGGGATTTACTATATTGTTCCAAAAAAGGCAAAAAATCTAGTGCTTTTTTTGAGCTCAATGTTGTTTTATTTTTATGGAGAACCTAAATATATAATACTTATGTTAGTATCAATAACATCTACATATATTCATGGGTTATTAATAGAGAGGTCAATTAATCATAAAAAGGCATATCTTGTGTCTGCTATATGTATTAGTCTTGCCTTTTTAATATTTTTTAAATATACCGATTTTATAATACAAAATGTTAATGATATATTACATCTTAATATAAATTTATTAAGATTAGCACTTCCAATAGGTATTTCTTTTTATACATTTCAAATGTTAAGTTATATTATTGATGTGTATAAAGGGAAAGTAAAAGCACAAAGAAGTTATTTAAAGCTTGCAACATATGTATCACTTTTTCCTCAGCTTATTGCAGGGCCTATTGTAAGATATACAGATATTGAGAAAGAATTAGATGAAAGAAAACATAGTTTTTCAAATTTTTCAAATGGAGTAAGACGTTTTGTTATAGGGTTATCTAAGAAAATCCTTATTGCAAATGTAGTAGCAGATTGTATAAATACATTTAATGCAAGTGGTGAAAAAAGTGTATTATTTTACTGGATATATGCTATCTCTGTTACTATTCAAATATATTTTGATTTTAGTGGATATTCAGATATGGCAATAGGACTTGGAAAGATGCTTGGATTTAATTTCCCAGAAAATTTCAATTATCCATATATTTCAAAAAGTGTAACAGAATTTTGGAGAAGATGGCATATGACACTTAGCACATGGTTTAGAGATTATGTGTATATTCCACTTGGTGGAAATAGAGTTGGTAAGTTGAAATGGTTAAGAAATATACTTATTGTATGGCTACTTACTGGACTTTGGCATGGAGCTGCTTGGAATTTTATAATATGGGGTCTGCTTTATGGAATTTTACTTGTTATAGAAAAATTGGGATTTTTAAAAGTTCTTGAAAAAATACCAAGCTTTTTATCAAGAATATATTTACTTTTAGTTGTTATGATAGGGTTTGTAATATTTAGTGGAAATAGTGTAACTGAAATATTTGATAATATTATTGGTCTTGTAGGACTTAATGGTGCACCACTATATTCTGCTGAGAGTATATATAGTTTATTAAATTATGCTTTAATATTTGTACTTGCTTTTATCTTTTCCACTCCTATAATAAAAAATATAGTTTTGAAAGTAAAAGAGAAATTACCAAAACTTGTTGATATTTTAGAACCAATAACATTATGTGTGTTATTAGTTGTATGTATAAGCTATTTAGTTGATGGATCATTTAATCCATTCTTGTATTTTAGATTTTAGGAGGTAGAATATGTTTGAAAAAGTAAAAGATGTAATTGTAACTTTAGTTTTTGTAGTTATTTTAGCTTCACTTTTATTACTTAATTTTATAGTAAAAGATAAAGATATATCTACCTCTGAAAGAAGAAGTTTACAAAAATTTCCAAATATATCTTTAGATAATATTTTAAATGGAAATTTTAGTGATAAGTTTGAAAATTATGCAATGGATCAAATGCCTTTTAGAGATAGTATAAGGAGTATAAAAACATTAGTAAAACTTGATATATTAAGGCAAAAAGATAATAATGGTCTTTTTATTTTAGATAATGTTATATATAAATCAATATATCCTTTAAATGAAAAGTCTGTGCAAAATGTTGCTTCAAAAATTAACAATATATATGATAAATATTTGACTGAAAATGACAATGTATATTATATGATAGTACCTGATAAGAATTATTATTTAGATGAAAAATCTAATTATCTTAAAATAGATTATAACAAACTTGAAAAAATAATGAATGATAATGTTAATTCTAATATTAAATATATAAGCGTATTGGATGAGTTAGAAAATATAGATAGTTATTATAACACTGATACTCATTGGAGGCAGGATAAAATTGTAAGTACAGGTACATTTGAAAAAATTACTACTGCTATGAATATAAATGATAGAATAAAAACACCATTTATTCCTAAGACATATGATAATTTTTATGGTGCATATTATGGGCAACTTGGAAAAAATGTTGCTCCTGATATAGTAACATATTTGACTAATGATGTGATTGATAGTGCTACAACATATAATTATGAAAAGGATAAAGAGGCAGAAGTATATGATATATTGCAGGCAGATAGTTCTATGGATAAATATGATTTGTTCTTATCTGGTGCTACTCCCATAATTGAAATTAGAAATGAAATGGCAGAAAATGATAAACAACTTGTAATATTTAGAGATTCTTTTGGAAGTAGTCTTGCTCCACTTTTTACAGAGGCATATAGTAAAATAATATTAGTAGATACTAGATATATTTCTACTGATTTAATAGAAAAGTATATAGAGTTTGATAAAAATCAAGATATACTATTTGAATATAGTACATTAATTATAAATGAAAGTTCAACTTTAAAATAAAAAATAATATTTTTTATTTGTATTGAATAATTTGTCAAAATTTGCTAATATATAATTATAAAGAAAAAAGAGGTAAAATTATGGAAACTAAAACACGCAAAAGTATGATTGAACTACACACACACACACACACAAATAGTATTATAAAATCAATAAATGAAATAACAAGGGAGTTTTATGCCCTAAGATATATAGGCTGATACAAAAAAAGTACCAGCTCTTTTTGTGTGTAAAAACAAGGAGGATATATGAATAAGACAGAAGAAAAAGTAAATGAAAATGAAAAAATAGTAAAAAATAAAAGGCAAATATCAATAATAACAGTATTCTTGTGGCTATTTTTGATTGCTACAATGACAACAATAATGCTTAGTACAAATCAAAAGAAATCGGCATTAGAAGTACCAAGTGATTCGTGGAATATAACGCTTGTAATGTATGATAGAAGTAGTGAGACACCAGATACAGGTATAACAGATTTTACATGGAATGCAACAAAAAGTAATGAAAGTAAGCAATTATGTATGCAAATAAATTATGCGTGTACAACGGGAAAAGAATATAATCCGGGAGAAATAAAAATAACAATACCTGGAATTGCAAAAGATAATTTTAGTGAATATTATAGAAGGCAAATATCATCTAATAGAGATAGTTATGATACTTGGTTAAAAAATAATATAACAATAGCAGCAGATAAAAATACAGAACGAGATAAAAAGTTTGATTTTAGTTATACATATGATAGAGAAAATAATATATATACATTTACAAATAATAATACGATAGCTTTAAACGAGCATTTTGAAGGAACAATACAGATGGTATATGGATTAGAAACAAAGTTTAAAATAAAGACAGATTTAGAATTTAAAGCCAAAATACAAGAAAATATAGTAGGTGTAGAAGAAATAATAGCAATGGAATCAAATACATGTAATTTTCATTATACAGCAACCAAGAAAGAATATACTTTAACTAAAGAAGCTTATATTGGAAACAATGTAAAGGCAGATTTTACTAAAATAGAAGATATATTAGATAATTATTATTGGGTTAAATATAGGTTTAATATAAATCAGATTAATGGTGTTATATACGCATTTGATTTTGATAATGGAACAATAGGTATTTCAAGTGTAAGTGAATGTATAAAAGATATATTACCAGAAGGGTGTGTGTTATATGATAAAGATCTTAATAAAGTAGAACCAAAAGAAGAAAATACATATTATTACCTAAATGCACAAGATTATAGCTCATCATCATATTATTATGTAGGATATCCAAAGAATAAATATGAAGCAGGAGAATGGGTGACAAATACAGCAGAGTTATGGGGGAGATATGAAGATGAAGAAGAAATGAAAAAATTAGCAGAAGATGATGTATCAACGAATTTGGTAGATTTTGATTTTGAATATAAAGGTAAATTATATGGTATAAACAAAAGAAATTATACTAGTGAATCATATATTTATAATATAAAAAATGGTGTTAATAATGAATTTGGATGGTGTTTAAAACCAAAAGCATTTAATACAGGAAGTAAAATGGATGTAGAAATAGGAGATGATTTACTATATATAAAAAGAGAAAATGGTGATATAACAAGATTAATAGATGAAGAGTATAATTTTACTAAGATAGAAATACCATATTTTTATACATATAATAAGTATACTGGAGGTTCTGGAGATAAGTTAATAGGATATAATTATGATTTACAAGTAAGATATAAAAATTCAAATGAATATGTAAGCTATAAGGAAGGTATTACTCAAGAAGAAACAGAAAAAATAACATTTGAAAGAGAAGATATAGTGGGAATAAAATTAGTGATAAAAGATTTGGATAAAACTTTATATTCATCAGGTGATATTTCTGTATATACAAATGTACATACACAGGATTGTAGTGTAGGAAATTTATATAATTTTTGTTATTTACAGGTATATAATAAAGATGAAAATGGAAGTAAAACATTAGTAAATGAACCAACTTTAGAGAGTTATAATACGTTTTTAACAAGACT
This sequence comes from uncultured Clostridia bacterium, assembly GCA_947625855.1. Lineage (GTDB taxonomy): Bacteria > Bacillota > Clostridia > TANB77 > CAG-465 > CAG-465. The sequence goes on from CANQPW010000054.1 coordinate 5,300, forward strand.
TTTAATAGCAGAGTATGACATGAAAACTTATGGAATGTATATGCAAAGAAATTATGCTTCGTTATCATTAAAAGATGGTACATTAAAATATAGTGTGGCTAAGAGTAATATTAGTGGGTATAATAATAATGTACAAAAAGAGAGATATGAGTTAAAGTATGATTTGTATAATGAATTTTATTTTAAATACATTAAAGTAAATAAAGATTTTATAACAAAGACATATGATATACTACCAGAAGGAATGTGTCTTACAAGTACAGAAGAAGATATAAAAAATAGTATTCAAGCAAGTAATTTGTATGCTTATGTAAAATTAAAAGATGGAACAATATTTAATACAGAAAAAGAATTAAATAAATATATAAAAGAGCATACAGAAATAGAAATAGATTATAACTACAAAGATAGTGGAAGAACAAAAATAAGTATGATAACAAATTTGAATGAAATAGATTGGAGTTACTATGAAAGTCATTCTGGAATTAGTTGGAGGATATACTATTATATAAATACTGAAATACCATATGATAGTATACAAGATTATGGAACAAGCTATAAAAATTATGTTTATTCAATGTGGAACAATCAAGAGTATGATTATGAAAATAATAATGGCTCTGTTAAAGAAGATTATGGCTATTTTGATTCATTAGCAGAAGATATAGATGAGGATGGAGATACTAGTGAAAAATTAAATAGTAGTTCAACTACAACAAATATAACACATGCAGTATCATCCCAACAAGCAGTAATAAAACAAGTAAGAACAGATTTAACACAAGGAAGGTTTATAGAAGGAACAGCAGAGGCAACAGCAGGAAGTGAATACACATACAGATTACGTGTAACAACAGGAGCAAATACACTAAAAGACTTAATATTATATGATACATTAGAAACAATATATGATGAAGAAGGCAATGATATAAGTAGTGGATGGAAAGGTGAGTTTGTAGGAGTAGATACAGAATATGCAAAAAAGAAAGGATATAATCCAAAAGTATATTACTCAGAAGAACAAAATCCAGGAAAATTAACAGAAGTACCTGAAAAATGGAAAGAATTAACAGATGAAGTAGATAAAAGCAAAGTAAAATCAATATGTGTAGATTTAAGATATAAACCAGATGGAAGTGAATTTGAGTTATCAGCAAATAATGTAGTATTTGTATTAATAGATATGAAAGCCCCAGATAATGATAGTATAATAACATCAGCAAATAATATGTTTAGTACAAATTGGAGAGCAACAGATCCATTTGGAGATACAATAGATAATGTAGAAGGAATATACTCAAATCAAGTAAATGTAGAAATACATAAGGACGATATAAGGAAAACGATAGAAGGAGATAAAATTTGGGAAGATGATGGCGATAAATATGATGTAAGACCAGGAAATATAACAGTAAAATTATTGCAAGATGGCAATGAATTTATGGAAATGGAAATAGACGAAGAAAATGATTGGCATTATGTATTTGAAGATGTACCAGTATATAAAAGTAATACAGAAGTATATGAGTATAGTATAGAGGAGATAACAGTACCAAATTATATAACAAAATATGAGGATAATAATATAACAAACGAAGTAAATTTAACAGAATTTAGTGTAGAAAAGATATGGGAAGATAGTCAAAGTGAAATAGATGAAAGACCTGATAGTATACAAGTAATATTAAAGAAAAACGGAATAGAAGAATCAAGATTTGAGTTAAATGAGGGAAATGAATGGAAACATACATTTAGTAATTTAACAAAATATGATGAAGATGGAGAACTATATGAATATACAGTAGATGAAGAATTTACAAGTAAGTTTTATGAAAGAGAAATAGTAGGAGGAAAAATAACAAATAGATTTAAAGTACCAGGAGAGACAACAGAAGTAAGTGGAACAAAAACATGGATAGATGAAAATGATAAATTTAGTGCAAGACCTACAAGTATAGAAGTTATATTAAATCAAGATGGTGAAGAATATACAAGAAAGACAGTAAATGGTGAAGGTGATACTTGGAGTTATAGCTTTACAGAATTACCAGTATATAGACCAAATGGAACAAAATATGAA
>CANQPW010000055.1 GCA_947625855.1 uncultured Clostridia bacterium
TACTAGTGACTTGCTAGGTCTTTCTAGGTTTGAACTTGCATCAAACTAGATATTGTACACCGAACTGGCGCACCTCCTATAATATTATATGAAAACATTTTTTAAGTGATAAAATCTTCATACCAATATATCCTTTTTACACAAAAAAAAGAACACATAAGACTTTACTTATGTGCCCCTAGTGATTAGAAAACAATTTTTAATATGTGATATTTATGTATTAAGTACATTTTTATTATACTATTTATTTTTTACCTTTCAACTCTTATCCCAAAACTAGACAAATTATTCTAAATTTTTTACTTCCATTGAATTTTGAAAAATTTCTCGTAATCTTTCATCAGTATATACTTCATCTATTTTTCTTTCAAAAGCATTTCTTGGCATTACACCCTCATGCCTTAAATATTGTCTTCTAGCAGCAATTATTGATATGCTTATATCAAATATTATAAATGCAACAACACACCATGTAAAAAAGTTTCCAAACTTTATTGGTAACATTTCAATTAATTTTTCAATTCCAGGAATCATTAATTTTATAAATACTACTGCAATAAATCCCCAAAACATCATATGCCAAATGCTTGTTCTACCATTAAAATTTAAAGAATAATCACTATAATTCCAAGAAATGGTACCAAAAACATGTTCTTGAACAAACGAACAAACATATTCAAATATTCCACCAATTAGAGCTCCTTTTAAAAAGATTTTCATATCATTTTTCTCTTTATAAAGAAGTATATAAAAAAGTGCTGCCCCTAGTCCATACACTGGGTTTAAAGGTCCATACACAACTCCTCTTCTAACTACCCAATCTCCAAACTTAACAAAATTTAATAATACTTCATAAACATCTCCTAGAAAACATCCTATTATAAATATCCAAAAGACTTTAAAAAAGTTAAAACCCTCAGCAAATACTTTATTATCAGAATTATTTTCAATACATGCTTCTTCCATACTTTTTCCTCACTTCTATATAATCATACATCTTTTATAATAATTTGTCAATTAATGTAATAATTTGCAATATTCAAATTTATATAGTAAAATAATATCGGTGATATTTTTGAAAACTATTAGTTTGTATTTTTTTTATTTTTTTATATATAGTGTTTTAGGATGGTTAGTAGAAACAATATATTGTAGAATTTTTGAAAAAAAATGGTCATGGCGTGGATTTTTTATTGGTCCTTATTGTCCAATTTATGGATTTGGAAGTGTCTTTGTAATTATACTTCTTTCTCCTTTTATAGAAAATCCATTTAATTTATTTGTACTTTCAATAATTATTACTAGTGTACTTGAATATATTACAAGTTATGTTATGGAAAAACTATTCAATGCAAAATGGTGGGACTACTCTCAATTTAAGTTTAATATAAACGGTAGAATATGTCTTTTAAATTCACTTGAATTTGGTATACTTTCAGTAGTTTTACTATATTTTATACATCCATATATTTCAAAATTTGTTCTTTTAATACCAGAACAAACGTTATATATAATTGATGTAATTATTCTAATTATACTTACAGTAGATTTAACTGTAACTTTAAATAATCTTTTAAACTTTAAGGAAAAATTAAAGACATTAAGTGAATTTGCAGAAAAATTAAAAGAGAATGGAAATGAAAAATTATCTGAACTTGCTATACATAAAGAGCTTTCAATGCTTAAAGAAAAACTATTTCTTAAAGGTTCTGGAATTGGTAAAAGATTTTTAAATGCTTTCCCAAATCTAAACTTTAAAAATCTAAATGCACAACTTCAAGAATTTAAACAAGATTTATATAACTATCAACAACAAAGAAAAGAAGATAAAAAAGCAAAAAAAGAAGAAAAGAAGTTAAACAAATTAAAAACTAAAAATAACTAATAAAAAGAAAGGTAAAACATCCTTTCTTTTTATTTTTCATAACTTTTTATCATTAATTAAAAGTTTATCATACGCTACTTTTAGTATTTTATTATACCTATTATCTAATATTTTTTTATAAAAATCTTTTCTTATATCAGATATGTAAGGTGTGTTATCAATTATCTCATTAATCTTTTGCATGTTAATTTTTGGATAAATTCTTTTTAAAGCTTCATTACAACCATTATCTTCTAGTGAGACAATAAAATCATAATAATTTATCTTTTTATTTTTATTTTTTATCGCAGACGTTGGAAAAATATATACTCTTTTATCTATTTCTTCTTGATTATTCAAATATTCTTTCATATTTTCATCTGATAACTTAGGATATAAACAAGAACCACAATCATATACAGGTGCTATTTTTACATTATGATTTACTCTATCAACAAGAAAGCCAAAATTTCCATTATGTCTATCAAAATTTCCTAAGAAAGCATCTACAATAAACATATCCCAAAAATGTTCGTATACTCCAAGATTCCTTAATATTTCTAAATCAGATATTGTTTTTATAACATCTTTAAATTCAGTACAATATCCATTAGATGGTAAGTTAATAACCATATTTTTAAAACTAACAAAATCTTTTAAATCTAATATTTTATTTTTTTCATTAAGTATAAAATCCTCACAAGCAACAACTATTCTTTTATTACCATTTACATTATAAAGACCTAATAATGTATTTTGAGCCTTTATACCTATACTTTCATATATGTGACAAGAAATGTATTCACTTATAGCAGATGAGACATTAAGTGATGTTGGAATTTTAAGTAAATATATTTTATCATTATAAATAATACATCGTTTTGCACAACTTGCTCCATCATAGCCATTACTTTGAATTTCCTCACAATCTGAAAAATCAATTAATTTATTTATCATTATTGCTCCCCTCTTTATATTAGTAAATAAAAGAACTAGAATACAATATGTACTCTGGTTCTTTTACAATATATTTGTTTTCCAATGATTAGTATTTGTATTTTCAAAATAGAATTCATTATAATTATCATTTTTAAATACTTCTAAACTTTCAATAAAATTCTCTGCTGTTTTCATTTTACATATATTTTCAAATTTTGTCCAAAAGACTTTTCCCTCATATGTTTCATTTAATAATTCTCCATCGTAATCTTTTGTTTTATAAAGTAAGATTATATGTCTTACATCTTCTTTTTCATCATACCAATCTTTTACTCCACAAAGTTTTACGTTAGATATTGTAAGTCCTGTTTCTTCTTTTACTTCTCGTATAACAGAAGCTCCAAAAGATTCGTTTTTTTCTACATGTCCTCCAGGAAAAGCAATACCATGCCACTTCCCAATTCTATCTTGTACTAATACTTCACCTTTTTCATTTTCTATCATACACATATTTGTAAGAACTGTATTTGTTTCTCTAGACATTATTATCTCCTCCGAATGTCACACACTTTGTTATTATACTACAAATTATACCAAAATAAAAGAGGTTTTTTATTATTTATTAAGATTTTCCCATTCTTCTATCAAATTATCAAGTTCATTATTTAAAATATTAAGCTCTGCTTGATATTCTTGAAGCTTTATATAATCTGTATATACTTCCTCACTTTGCATGATTTTTTCAATTTCTTTTTTTCTTTTCTCCCTCTTTTCAATTTGATTTTCTACTTTATTTATCTTTTTTCTATTTTCATACTCTTTCTTATTATCTGATATTTTTTCATTCTTTATACTTATTTTTTTATTTTCTACATTTTGAATTTTATTTTTTTCCATATATTCATCATATGTTCCATTAAAAAAAATTACTCCATTTTCAGAAAATATAAGAAGTTTATTTGCAATTTTATTTATAAAATATCTATCATGAGATACAAAAATTAATGTTCCTAAATAATTTTTAAGTAAGAATTCTAAGCTTTCTTTTCCAATTATATCCATATGATTTGTAGGCTCATCTAATATAAGTAAATTAGGTTGTGCTTTTAAACATTTACAAAGATTAAGTCTTATTCTTTCTCCACCTGATAATGTATTTATCTTTCTTTCTACATCATCTTCATAAAACATAAATGATGCTAATGCACTTCTTGCATTAGTTATAGTTAAATCTTCAAATGTATCATAAAAATCTTCTAGTATAGTCTTTTCATTATTTAAAGAATTAATATTTTGTTCAAAATACTTCATTTGAACATTATAGCCAAATTCAAAGCTTCCACTAATACTTGGAATTTCACCTACAATAGTTCTCAAAAAAGTAGATTTTCCTGTTCCATTTGCACCAATAATACCAAGCTTATCGCCTTTTAACAATTCAAAATTTAATTCTGCTATTTCCTTTTCGTATCCTATTTTTAAATTCTTTACAGAAATTACTAAATTTCCGCTTGGTGATTTTATATTAAAATTAGTATTAAAAGATTTTAAATCATATTTATTTGGTTTTTCTATTATATCCATTTGCTCAATCTTTTTTAATTTAGATAATGCCATTTTAGCTTTTGTAGGTTTATATCTAAATCTATCCGCTATTGCTTTTAATCTTTTAATTTCTTTTTGTTGATATTCATAATCTTTCAAATTTTTTTCATAATTTTCCCTTTTTTGATTTTCAAAAGCTGTATAGTTTCCTTTATATCTAGTTAAAGCTGCATATTCAATTTCATAAACTTCATCAACTATTTTATCTAAGAAACGTCTATCATGAGACACTATAACTATTGATTTAGGATAATTTTTCAAATATTCTTCTAACCATTCTATTGTTACAATATCTAAATTATTTGTAGGTTCATCTAAAAATAATATATCAGGTTTAATTAAAAGTAATTTTATAAATGCAATTTTTGTTTTTTGTCCACCTGAAAAATCAGATATTTTTTTATCCTTGTCATAAGGTTTAAAGCCAAATTTAGATAATACTGTTTCATATTCTTTTTTGTATGTATATCCATCTAACATTTTATACATATCAATTAAATTATTATACTTTTGTATATTTTTATCATCTAATTTAGTTTCTAATTCTTTAATTTTATTTTCTATATCAATAATAGGTTTATATACTTTTAAAATTTCATCTAAAAGTGTAATATTTTCATCTTCAAATACAATTTGTTTTAAATAGCCAATATTTTTTATTCCTTGCTTTTGAATTTTAAATTTTTCTTCACCTATTCCCTCTTCTAACATTTCATTGTTTATTAAGGCCTTAAGTAAAGTTGTTTTTCCACATCCATTTCTTCCAACAATTGCTATTTTCTCATTATCTTTTATTTCAAAATTTATTTCTTCTAATATAGTTTCTGCACCATATGAAACTGCACCATTTACAATTTTATAATTCATAATTTCACCGTTTTTATTATAACATAGAAATCACAATTTAAAAAGCATATTTATTTTAAATAGTTAATATGATATAATAAATATTGCGTAAAAATTTACTTTTAATTATTTTATGAAAGGATACGGTTATGAGCAATAATTTGCAAACCATAAATGATACTTTAGATGATGAATTAGATGATGATATTTCTCTAATTTTTGAAAATGAAATAAAAGAAAACAAAGAGGTAATAGAAAGTAAAAGTCTTGCAAAGCTAAGTAGACATATTCATAATGACAGCACCACTTACTTTGACTTATGCTGGTATTATGAACCTTATCTTTTAGATTTTAAAACAATTCTTACTCATTTAAACTCTGATTTAGATATTGATAATGATGAGATTTCACAAATAGTAAAAAAAGACTTAAAAAAACAGTTAAGAAAATTAAAATATCTTCCAAATGAAAATTTAGAATGTTATATTGAATGCTATGAGTATTTATTTTTAAAAGAAAAAATCATTCGTATGATTAAGCAAAAGACATTTATTCCAAGAAAATATAGCATTGTATTTACTGGTAACATAGCTGATTTTAGAAAAAGAAATATAGTTTTGGATGAGCCTCATAAAGTAAAATAGAGTTCTGTAAATTCAGAACTCTATTCTTATTTATCCAATTTTTTTGTATTAAAAAAATCTCTTTTATTAAATGCAGCAGTCATAAATCTAAAACTTGCTTTTGCATTTGTAAGCCACTCAATCTTTGCATTATTTTTTGTATTTTTAAGCATTCCTTTTACTAAAAATTCAGCTACAACATCTGGATAATCACCTAAAATATTATATACCTTTTTAGTTTTCTCAGAAAGATTTATTTTTTCACCATTTCCAAGAGCATTAGTTATAAAATCAGTAATCATAATACCAGGGCTTAATTTCCCTACAATAACTCCTGTATTTTTAGTTTCACATTCTTTTGCTAGTGCTTCTGTAAAATAAGTAACTGCTCTTTTACTTGTTCCATAGATAGAAAGACCTAACATTGTAGCATCATTACTTCCATATCCTTCAATATTATATATAGCTCCACCTTTATTTTCTATCATTTCTTGCATTACTAAATTAGAGCATATTATAGTTCCTTTTAAATCTACATCTATTACTGTATTTATATCTTTTATATCTAACTCCCAAATAGCTTTTTCTGGTTGATTTACACCTGCATTGTTTATCCAAATATCAATTTTTCCTACATTTTCTTTTGCATAGCTAATTAAATTTTTTACATTATCCACATTTGTAACATTACAAACACATGAATAAATTTTTGAGTCACTTTGAATCTCCTCAAGTTTTTCCACAGCCTTTTTTAAGTTTTCCTCATTTAGATCACTTATAACTACGTTTACGCCATTTCTTCTAAATACTTTTGCCATTTCAAGTCCAAGTCCTCTTGCACTACCAGTTATTACTACACTTTTCATATATATTCGTCGAGTAGACAAGCTCGACTTACCTCCTCTCTTCTATATTTCTATATAGGTTAGTGAAAGGCATAGTCTAATT
>CANQPW010000056.1 GCA_947625855.1 uncultured Clostridia bacterium
ATAACAAATAGATTTGTAGTACCAGAAGATAGAATAAAACTTGTAGGTAAAAAAGAATGGGATGATAATGATAATATAGCAGGAAAAAGACCATCAAGTGTAGTATTACAAGTAGTTGCTGGAGAAGATGTAGTAACAGAAGGATTAGTAAATGAAGAAAATGGATGGGAATATGAATTTGATTTGAAAAAATATGATGAATTAGGAAATGAGATAGAATATAAAATAGTAGAAAAACCACTTGAAAATAAATTTTATCAAGAAGTGGAAAGTGGTGATAAAAATACGGTAGTAAATAAGTTTGTAGTACCAGATGAAGAAGTAGAATTATGGGTAATAAAAAAATGGGAAGATGATGAAAACAAATATGATATAAGACCAGTAAGTATAATACTACAAGTATTATCAGGAGATAAAGTAGTAGAAGAATATGAAGTAAATGAGCTTGATGAGTGGAAACACAAATTTGTATTACCAAAATATGATGAACTAGGAAATGAAATAGAGTATAAAGTATCAGAAAGAGAGAAATATACAGATGAATTAAAATACTATGAAAGCAAAATAGAAGAAAATGTTATAACAAATGTAGCAAAATATGAACCACCAAATGTAAATACATCAGATATAAATATAATAATGTATGTAATAATATTCCTTGTAGCAGTTATTGGAATAGTTGTTGGAACTATCTTTGTAAATAAGAAAAAAGAGAATAAAAAATAAAAAATGTAAATAAATATATCCAATGGAAGTTGTTCTATTGGGTATATTTTCTTTTTTTATAATATTTGACAACATTGAATAAATATTGTATAATATGTATGTTGATATTCGTGAATGTAATACTACAAAATAAATTAGTGTAATATAGCATATGCTATTTAATATATTGAACGTGTAATTGTAAATTGAAAATTAAATATTAAAGGAGAGATTAATTAATGAAAGAAAAAAATGAAAGGGATAGTCATGTCAAAAGCCAAAATTTTGGTATTGTAAAGAATTCGAAAATAGCAGATAAAGCAAAAAAATTAAAGAAAGATACAAGGGAAAAATTAGCAAAATCTAATGAAAAAATAGATTTTGAAAATATTGAGACATTACCTGTTGTATCAAATGAAAAAAAGCCAGTTGTAAAAAAACATGGAAAACTTGCAAATATTGCAAAATCAAAACTTAAAATAATACCACTTGGTGGAATGAATGAAATCGGAAAAAATATAACTGTATTTGAATATGAAAATGAAATAATAGTTGTAGATTGTGGAGTAGCATTTCCAGAAGATGAAATGTTAGGAGTAGATTTAGTAATACCAGATACTACTTATTTGGAAAGAAATAAAGATAAAATAAAAGCACTTGTGATTACACATGGTCACGAGGATCATATAGGTTCAATACCTTATTTTTTAAAGAAATTTAATGTACCTATTTATGGTACAAAATTAACACTTGGATTAATAAATGCAAAACTTGTCGAACATAACTTAGATAAAAATGCAAAATTAAAATGTGTCAATCCAGGGGAGACTGTAAAATTTGGAAAATTTAAAGTAGAGTTTATAAGAGTTACACATTCAATAGCAGATTCAGTAGCACTTGCTATAACAACACCAGTTGGAGTTATTGTTCATACAGGTGACTTTAAAGTTGATTTTACACCAATAGATGACAGACCAATGGATATTCAAAGACTTGCAGAAATTGGTAAAGAAGGAGTAACATTACTTATGTCTGATAGTACAAATGCTTTAAGACCAGGACATACAATGTCAGAAAGTAGTGTAGGAAAAGAATTTGATAGGATTTTTTCAAACTGTACTAAGAGGATAATAGTTGCAACTTTTGCATCTAATATTCATAGAATGCAACAAATTATTAACTCAGCAGTAAAATTTAAAAGAAAAGTTACAGTAGTAGGACGTAGTATGCTAAATGTATTAAATGTAGCTCAAGAGTTAGGATATTTGTATGCACCAGAAGGAACAATTATAGATATTGATAAGATAAATTTATACAATCCAGAACAACTTGTAATAATAACTACGGGTTCACAAGGAGAACCAATGGCAGCATTAAGTAGAATGTCTACTGGTGAGCATAAAAAAGTACAGGTTACACCTGATGATTTAATAATATTTTCATCATCACCTATACCAGGAAATGAAAAGTCTATTGCAAGGGTAACAGATGAGCTTGAAAAACTTGGTGCAGAAGTTATATATAATCAACTTGCAGATGTTCACGTATCTGGACACGCATGTCAAGAAGAATTAAAGCTTATGTTAAGCTTAATAAAACCAAAATATTTTATGCCAGTGCATGGAGAATATAGATTTTTAAAACAACATGGTGAGATAGCTGTAAGTCTTGGAACACCAAAAGAAAATGTATTTTTAATGGAAAATGGTAGAATACTAGAAATAGGTGAAGATAGTGCAAAGATGACAGTACAAGTTCCATCAGGAGTAGTTTTAGTAGATGGACTTGGAGTAGGAGATGTTGGAAATATAGTATTAAGGGATAGACAATTACTATCTGAAAATGGTATGATAATTATTGTAGTATCTCTTGATAGAAAAACATCAAAAGTAGTAGCAGGACCAGACATTGTAACACGTGGATTTGTTTATGTTAGAGAAAGTGAAACATTAATGGAAGAAATAAAAGAAATTGCAAAAACTGAACTTGAAAAATGTGAACAAGAAAATATACGTGAATGGTCTGTTATAAAAAGCAATTTAAGAGATGTATTAATACATTATGTGTATGGAAAAACAAAACGTCAACCTATGATACTTCCTATTTTAATGGATGTTGACATGGATAGATTTAAAGAAAATTAATATAAGGAGATGTGATTTTATGGATAAAGAGTATGAAAGAAAGTGTATAGAGCTTGCATATTTAATATTTCCCGATGTAAATGAAACAGTAGATGATTTGGAAATAAAATATAAAGAAAGAAATTTAAAAGAAGGTGCTGCTGTTACAAGATTTGCGCCATCTCCAACAGGATTTTTACATGCTGGTTCTTTATTTATGGCACTTATAGATATGAAAATTGCAGCACAAACAGGTGGTATATTCTATTTAAGAGTAGAAGATACAGATCAAAAAAGAGAAATAGAAGGAAGTATAGATTTACTTACAAATGAGTTAAAAGAATTTGGGCTAGTACCACAAGAAGGTGTAGTATCAAAAGGAAAAGAAATAGGAGATTATGGTCCATATGTTCAGAGTAAAAGATCAGATATCTATAAAGTTTGTGCAAAGTATTTAGTAGAAAAAGGTCTTGCATATCCTTGTTTTTGCACACAAGAAATGCTTAACAAAACACGTGAAGCACAAGAGAAAAATAAAGTTATACCTGGATATTATGGCGTATATGCAAAATGCAGAAATATATCAATTGATGAATCTATACAAAGAGTAAAAGCAGGAGAAAAATTTATCCTAAGATTTAGATCACAAGGTTCACATTTAAAGAAAATATCATTTATTGATGCAGGAAGAGGAAAAATAGAGATTGCAGAAAATGACCAAGATATAGTATTAATAAAAGCAGACGGATTACCAACATATCATTTTGCTCATGTTGTAGATGACCATTTTATGAGAACAACACATGTAGTTAGAGGAGAAGAATGGATACCATCAACTCCTATACATTTGGAACTATTTAATGCAATGGGATTTGAACCACCAATATATGTTCATACACCACTTTTACTTGTAAAAGATGGAAATAGTAAAAGAAAATTAAGTAAAAGAAAAGATAAAGAGGCAGCAGTATCATACTATTTAAAAGCAGGATATCCAACTGAAGCATTTATGGAATATCTATATACACTTGTAAATTCTGATTTTGAAATATGGAGAAAGAAAAACAGAGAGCTTTCAAGAGAATGCTTTGATATAAAACTAAATAAAATGAGTTCATCAGGATCTTTACTTGATATAATGAAATTAAATGATATAAGTAGAGAATATATATCTAGAATGACTAGTAAAGAAGTTTTAGATAATGTTCTTGAATGGTCAAAAAAATATGATAAAGAGTTATATGATATATTAAATAGAGATTTAGATTATTCTTTAAAAATATTTGGACTTGAAAGAGATAATGCAACAAAGATTCGTAAAGATATTGTAAAATGGGAAGATATAAGAGAAAACTTCTTCTATTTCTTCAATGATTTATACGAAGATAGCATAAAAAATGGATATGAGTTTGATTATATAACAGATCCAGATACAGTAAGAGTAAATGCAGATATTACAAGAAATTGTTTAGAAGAATATTTAAAAATATATAATGAGAATGATGATAAAGATACATGGTTTGCAAATATTAAATCACTTGCAAGTAGTTTAAGTTTTTGCACAGATATGAAGTTTTATAAACAAAATAAAGAAAAATATGTAGGTAGTATATCAGATTTTGCAAGCATAATTAGAGTTGCTATAACAAATAAAAAGAATACACCTGATATATATAGTATAATGAAATTACTTGGAAAAGGTGAAGTAATAAATAGAATTGAAAATGCAATAAAAAATATATAAAAAATGAAGAGGCAGAATTTGAGATAATCTCAAAAAATGCTTCTTTTTATTTTTTAAATACTTAAAATTTTATTGAAAAAAAATGTTTGTTGTAATAATATATAATAAACGAGGTGAAAATTGTGATAACAAATAAAAAAGAAAATTTAGAAAAAATACAAAATTATATAGCAAACAAAAATTATGAAGATATAGATATACTAGATTTAATGAGATTTTTAGCAATAAAAAAAGGAGCAAAACTTTCATCTAATGTAAGTATTTCAAAATTAAATGAAATGATAAAATTAAAAGATAATGTGTTATTCATACTTTTAGATGGGTTTGGATATCTTAAAGCAAATAGTCTAAGTGATGATAGCATTTTAAAAAATAATTTAATAACTAATATAGATACTGTAAATCCAACATCAACAGCATGTGTTCTAACCAGTTTATTTACAGGAAAATATCCATCAGAGCATGGTGTTTTTGGTTGGTGGCAATACTCAAAGAAAAATAATTTGAATTATTATCCACTACTTGGGGTAGAGAGAAAAACACAAAATGATGTATCTGATAAAATAAATAAAATAATAAATTATAATAGTATTTTTGATGAATTTAACTGTAAAGTAAATGTATTTATGAATGTTAGTATAATAGACTCTAATTTTAGTAAAATTTTTATTGGTAAAAAAGCAAATAAATTTGGCACTTATTCAATAAGAGAAGCATTTACAAGAATTTCCAAAAGAGTAAGTGAAAATGAAAAAACATTTAATTATTTATACATAGATGGACTTGATAAAACATCACACCAATATGGTGTAGATAGTAAAGAGGTTATGAATGTGCTATCAGATGTAGAACAAGGTATTAAAAATTTACTTGAAGAAAATAAAAATATGACAGTTATAGTTACAGCAGACCATGGTCAGGTTGAAATGTCAAATCTTATTTATCTAAATGAAAAACAAGATTTTTCAAAATATTTTTATGCATATCCAAGTATTGATACAAGAACAATTAGCTTTTTTGTAAAAGAAGAATGTAGGGAAGAATTTGAAAATGAATTTTGCTCTTGTTTTTATGATGATGTAGTGTTATTTAAAACAAGTGAATTTGAAAACTATAATATATTTGGAAATACTAGTTTTTCTGATGCTGCAAAGGATGCACTAGGTGAGTATATTGCCTTAGTTTTAAATGATAAGTTTATGGTATGTGATAAAATCTCACTTGAAGATAGTATTGCAACAAAAGGTAATCATTCAGGATTGACAAAAAAAGAGACAAAAATTCCTTTAATAGTTATATGAGGTAGAATATGGAAGAAAATGAAAAAATAGTTAAAAATATAGAGGCAACTATGAATATAGAAGGGGCGTTTATTGGTGAAGAAGAAAAAAATTTAATAATTAAGTATCTAAATAAAGAAATTACAGAAGAAAATGGCATACAATATATTAAATCAAAGTTTGAGTAGAGGTGTTTTTATGTATGATGTAATAAATTCAATCTATACATATAAAAATAGTGATGTTTTGATAAATAAACTTGATATAAGAGATGAGAAAAAATTAAAAAAGTATGAAACAGAAATGGTTGCTTTTAAACTTTCTACAATAAAAGATGCAAATATAAAAAGAAATTATGATGAAAATCATTTAAAAAGCATACATAGACATTTATTTTGTGATGTATATGATTTTGCAGGAGAATACAGAAGGGAAAATATAACAAAAGAAAATTTCAGATTTTCTCAGTATCAGTATATAGATGAAAACATAAAAGAAATACTAAAACAAATAGATATTAATAGACTAAAAAGTATGAATTTTGATGATTTAGTAGTATTTATTTCAAAACTTATGACTGATTTGAATGTACTACATCCTTTTAGAGAAGGAAATGGTAGAGCTACAAGAGAGTTTATTCGAGAACTTTTAGATGATTTAGGTTATGAAATAAATTGGTTTTTAATAGATTATAACGATATTTTAAATGCAAGTAGAAAAGCTGTTGTAGATGAAAGTGAGCAGATAAATCTACTAAAAAAGAGTATAAAAAAAGTTACAGTTCAGTGAGAAATAAAAAAATAATTCTAAAAAGCCGTAATATTTATGTAACGAAAATTTAATGTAAAAAA
>CANQPW010000057.1 GCA_947625855.1 uncultured Clostridia bacterium
TGTTAAAATAAAAAATGTGAAACAAAAATGACAAAAAATGTAAAAAATGTTTCACATTATATAAAATTATGATATAATATAAATGTGAAACAAAAATATTAAAAAAAACAGTAAAATGTTTCACATTTAATGGAGGAATATATTATGGAAAAAAATATGGAAATTATGAATCTTCTTCAAAATAAGCAATTACTTGAAAAAGAATTGCAATTACTTGCATATGGATCTGTTGAAATAAGAGAAAAAGATTCAAATAAATATATATATGTACATTATAGAGAAGATGAAGTAATTTTAACTAAATATGTTGGTAAGTATTCTGATGAATTATATAATTTGGTATTAAATAATAGTATTAAAGCAAAAGAATTAAAAAAACAAATAAGGGAAATAAATAAAAAATTAAAACAATTAGACTATATTGAAGAAGAACTTTCTGAAAATGTAGAACAAAATATAGATTTTGCAAAAAGGCATTTAGTTGATACTATTTATAAACAAGCTATATTAGAAGGTGTTGCTACTACATTTGCTGATACAGAAAATATTATTGAAGGTGGAAAAGTAAGTAATATGACATCAGAAGATATATTAAAAATAGTAAATTTAAAACATGCTTGGGAATTTATATTGAACAAAAATGTTATTTTAAGTGATACTAATTTTTCTTTATTATGTGAAATAAATAAGATGATAGAAGAAGGGTTTTATTATTCAGCAGGTAAAGTTAGGAATGTTCCAGTAGATATAGGAGGAACAACATGGAAACCAAATTTACCTATTGAAAGTGTAATTAAAGAGGAATTAGATGAAATTTTTAGTAAAAAAATAAATGATGTTGATATAGCAATAGAACTTTTATTATATATTATGAAAAAGCAAATATTTATTGATGGAAATAAAAGAACAGCAGTAATATTTTGCAATCATTATTTAATTTCAAAAGGAAAAGGAATTATAGTAATTCCTGCAGAATTAACAGAAAAATTTAAAGATTTACTTATTTTATATTATGAAGGAAAAGATGAAAAAGAAATAAAGAATTTTATCAAGGAAAAATGTTATATGAATATATAGGCAAAAAATCTAGCAAGATGAAATACTCTTGCTCTTTTTATTTTTATAAAATTGTATATTGAAAAGGTATACATAATATGCTATAATTAAACAGAAAATTATATATTTCAATATTTAATAATAATTGAGGAGGCAAATCATAATGAAAAATGCTGAAAAAACAGAAATATCAAATAAAAAAGAAGTAGTAGATTCTGTTATATTTGAATATGTTAAGTTTTTAGCAGAAAAAGGACAATATGAAGAAGTAGAAATATTTGTTAATGATTTTTATAAATTTATGGATTTTAAAAGTGAAAAATATGATATGTATAATGGAATTTTTGTTTTTGCTCCATTAATAGACGAAGAAAAATTAAAACAAAATAATATAAAAATAAGTGAAGAAGAAATAGATTTAGGATTTTCTATTCAAGAAGATGGATGTCTTGTTCGAAAAATAGTTTATTCACTAAAAAGTGATGAAAAAACAATATTAGGATGTAATTTTAAAGTATTAGTTACATTTTATTACGGACAGATAGAAACAAAAGATATAAAAATTGGAAATGAAATATTATCTTTAGTAAAATATCCAATACTTTATCCATATAGATTTTTGATATCTTATGTTGAAAGTGAGTATAGAAATTATAATTTAGATAATTCTTTAGATGATGAATATAATATATGTATATCTAAAGAAGTAAGAAAGCTTGTAAAAGAAATAGAATTTGATATAGAAACCCCATACAAAAATGATAGTATAGAAAATGTAAAATCAAAGTTAAAAAATGCAAAGCTCACCAAAAGTAAAAATATGTTTTGTTATCCTACATATATCAAAAGTTTTATTTTATATAATGGAGAAATAATTGGAAATCTTAGTGAACGTACAGCAAAATATAAAATACTATATTATATACTTGAAGATGGAAGTAAAAGCAAAGTATATAGATATTTATCAAGGTATGAAAAAGAAGAAAAAATAACATTTTCTGAGTTTGATTTTGATAATCTTTTTATAAATTCAGAAAAAATGGATAAATTTTTTGATATACTTACTCATGAAGTAGAAGAGGAAGAATCTCCTTTTGTTTCTGATTTAATGGGTATTATAGAACAAAGTATTGAGATAAATAAAATGTATATAAATAAATCTATGCAACTATTTAATTATAACGAAACAATAAATATGAAGAATTTAAGTAAGGCAGGTATAAAATGCACTTATTTAAAGAGTTTTAGTTATCCTAAATTTAAACTTTCAGATAATGAAATACGGATAAGTGGAAGTGAAAATAAAATAAAAGTAGATCTATATGAGATTATCTATGAAAGAAGAAAATTTTATATATTTTTAGAAAATAGAATGAAAAATATTTTAGCAAAACTATCTGCATTATCTTTAGAAAATTACGATTTAAACGTACATTATTTTGAGATATTTCATATTAGTATGTTTGAAATCACCTTCGAAGATGAAGAAAAATTTATAAGAGAAGGATTTTATGAAGCTGACTATGATGCATGGAAGCTATCATTAAAAAATGAAATAAAAGCTGACTTATCAAAAAACTCAAGAATCATTAAATTACTTCAAGAAAAAAAAGGTGGAAAAATAGATTTTAATTCTGTAATTTATAGTAAAAGCAATTAATATATAGGCTGTCATTTATTGACAGTCTATTTTTTATACAATTGAAAATTAATACTTAGTCAAATTGAGTTATAGTATTTGTTTAATGGTCATCATTATTAAAATAATTAGTATTAAAAAATCTAAAAATTTCTTTTATAATATTAAAATAAAACTTCCTCATAATATAAATATAAAAAAATTCCAAAATGAACTAAAATTAAATAAAAAATTAAATTTTCACTTATCAAGCGTTACTACTCAGGGTTATGATAAAAAGAAATATAAAATTTTAGTGACAATATTATGTTTTTGTGGATAACTTAAATAAAAAAACAAATGAATCAAACTTGATATATAAGCAATTAAATGTACCATTAGAGCAAAACGAAATAATATATTTTTTAGTTTGTTATTGAATAATTTGTTGATATTTGCTAATATATAAATGTAAAGGAATAAAAAAAGGTGAAAATTATGGAAACTAAAACACGCAAAAGTATGATTGAACTACACACACACACACACACACAAATAGTATTATAAAATCAATAAATGAAATAACAAGGGAGTTTTATGCCTTGAAATATATAAGCTGATACAAAGAAGTACCAGCTCTTTTTGCGTGCAAAAATAAGGAGGATATATGAATAAGACAGAAGAAAAAATAAATGAAAAAGAAAAAACAGTAAAAAAGAAAAATAAAAGACAAATATCAATAATAACAGTATTCTTGTGGCTATTTTTGATTGCAACAATGACAACAATAATGCTTAGTACAAATCAAAAAAAATCGGCATTAGAAGTACCAAGTGATTCATGGAGTATATCACTTATAATGTATGATAGGAGTAGTGAAACACCAGGCACTGGTATAACAGATGTTACATGGAATGCAACAAACAACAATGAAACTAAACAGTTATGTATGCAAATAAATTATGCGTGTACAACCGGAAAAGAGTACAAACCTGGTGAAATAAAGATAACAATACCTGGAATTGCAAAAGATAGTTTTAGTGAATATTATAGAAATTTATCTTCAAGTTCATACGATAGTTATGATAGATGGATAACTTATTCTATAACAATATCAGCAGATAAAAAAGGAGCATTTTATAAGGAATATGCTTTTAATTATACATATGATAGTGAAAGTAATATATATACATTTACAAATAATAATACAATAAAGTTTAATGAACATTTTGAAGGAACAATACAAATAGTATATAATTTAAAACCAAGATTAAAAATAAAAACAGATTTAGAATTTAAAGCAAAAATACAAGAAAATATGGCAAATGAAGATGAAATAATAGCAATGGAATCAAATGTATGTAATTTTCATTATACAGCAAATAAGAGAATATTTACATTAGTAAAAGAAGCTTATACTGGAAACAATGCAAAGGCAGATTTTACTAAAATAGAAGATGTATTAGATGATTATTATTGGGTTAAATATAGATTTAAAAATGATGATTTATCCTCTAAAGTAATTAGAGCATATTATAGTGGAGAAGAAGGGGGAATAAAAGATACATTACCAGAAGGATGTGTATTATATGATGATAATTTTGATAAAGTAGAACCTCAGGAAGGGAATACATATTATTACTTAAAATCTAGTAATTGGGCTTATTATCGTTATTATTATGTAGGGTATCCAAAAAGTACATATCATTTAGGAGATAGAGTGACAAACACAGCAGAATTATGGGGAAGATATGAAGATGAAGAAGAAATGACAAAATTAGCAGAAGATGATGTATCAACACAACTAGTGGAGTTTAATTTTGAATATACAGGAGATTTGTATAGTATATCCAAAAAGCAGGACTCTATTAATAATAAATTATATGTCAATCAAATAAAAAATAATTGTAATGCTTGTAGTCATATAAATCCAAAAGCTTTTTATACAGGAAATAAAATGGATGTAGAAATAGGAGATGATTTGTTATATATAACAAGAGAAAATGGAGATGTAACAAAACTTACAGATGAAGAGTATAATTTTAATAAGGTAAATATACCAATATTTTATACATATAATAAGTACAGTGCTACTAAAGGAGATATTTTAATAGGATATAATTATGATTTGCAAGTAAGATATAAAAATACAGATGAATATGTGAGTTATGTAACAGATGTCACATCAGATTCTAATAAATTAATAACATTTGATAGAGAAGATATAGTGGGAATAAAATTAATAATAAAAGATTTAGATAAGACATTATATACATTATATACTGATGTAGGAACAAGTAAGGAGAATATTATAGTATATACAGGAGTACATACAGAAGATGTTAGAGTGGGAAAGTTATATAATTTTTGTTATTTACAAGTATACACTAAAGATGAAAGTGGAAATAGAACATTAGTAAATGAACCATCTTTAAAAAGCTATGATACATTTTCAACAAGAATGTTTATAGCGGAATATGATCAAGCTACTTATGGAACATACATGCAACGATCTTATGATCAGTTTTCTATAATAGATGGATCATTACAATTAGAAGGTTACAAAGATTTTGGTAGTAACAAAAATAATATAAAAGAAGAAAAGTATGAACGAGAGTATAAATTAGGTAATATATTTAGGTTTAATTATTTTGAAGTAAACCAAGATTTTATAGCCAAAACATATGATATATTACCTGAAGGAATGTATCTTAAAAGTACAAAGGAAGAGATAAAAAATAGTGTTTATACATATGGCTATGAGAGTTATGGTATAAAAAAAATTACATGGTATGATAAAATAAAATTAAAAGATGGAACAATATTTAATACAGAAAAAGAATTAGAAAAATATATAGTAGAGCATACAGAAATAGAAATAGATTATAATTATAAAGATAGTGGAAGAACAAAAATAAGTATAATAACAAATTTGAATGAAATAGATTGGAGCTATTATGAAACTAAAGATGGTGAAATATGGATTTGGTATTATATAAATACAGAAATACCATATGACAGTATACAAGATTATGGAACAAGTTATAAAAATCGTATGTATTCAATGTGGAACAATCAAGAGTATAGTTATAATGGTAGTACAAAAGATGATGGAAGTGATGATTCATTAGCAGAAGATATAGATGAGGATGGAGATACTAGCGAAAAATTAAATAGCAGTTCTGCTACAACAAATATAACACATGCAGTATCATCACAACAAGCAGTAATAAAACAAGTAAGAACAGATTTAACACAAGGAAGGTTTATAGAAGAAACAGCAGAAGCAACAGCAGGAAGTGAATACACATATAGATTACGTGTGACAACAGGAGCAAATACATTAAAAGATTTAATATTATATGATACATTAGAAACGATATATGATGAAGAAGGAAAAGATATAAGTAGTGGATGGAAAGGTGAATTTGTAGGAGTAGATACAGAATATGCAAAGAAAAAAGGATATGATCCAAAAGTATATTACTCAGAAGAACAAAATCCAGGAAAATTAACAGAAGTACCTGAAAAATGGATTGAGTTAACGGATGAAGTAGATAAAAGTAAAGTAAAATCAATATGTGTAGATTTAAGATATAAACCAGATGGAAGTGAGTTTGAGTTATCAGCAAATAATGTAGTATTTGTACTAATAAATATGAAAGCCCCAGATGATGATAGTATAATAACATCAGCAAATAATATGTTTAGTACAAATTGGAGAGCAACAGAT
>CANQPW010000058.1 GCA_947625855.1 uncultured Clostridia bacterium
CAATTTCTTAAAAGAAGTAAGCAAGTTTAATTTTGGATTTTGTTTAACAGAAAAAGATAATATTTCAAATATGTATTATAATGAATTCCTTTTATATTTATATGAGTATAGTGAAGAAAGTGCTGATGAACAAACCGCAAGAAATAACAAGTTTATGTTAGAGGTTATTAATCAGAAAATTACTGGTGTAAGTATAAAAGAATTTTATCAAGATTTGAAAAATAATATCTTAATTGATGGTTATTCCTTAAAATATTCAATCAATATGTTAAAAGTATTGTATGAGTATTGTAATACAGGAACTTTAAGTGTAGATATTGATACTATGCTAAAATCAGAAAAAGATATGAAAAATCTGATTGAAGATGATGAAATTACAGTTAAATATGATGTAAGATATGTCGTATCTAAAGATTTTGTAGAAAAAAATTCTTTTAAATCATTTGAAGATGAAAAATCTTGTATATATTCCTTAAAACAATTTAAACTAAAAATATATAAAGAGGCTGCAGATGAATGTATTGAAAACGTGAAAAGGTTATATCGTCTGTGGGGTTTAGGCTCCATTTTAGGATATTCAATTTCATACATTCTTTTGGATGTCGATGAGAATTTTTTAGGTTATGTGTTTTATGAGGAAGAAGATTATGATGTAACAAAAAAATCAATTAAACCATTAGAAGATTATACTTTTAATAACTTAAAAGATTTATGTGACTGTGCTTTTAGAATTAAATTTGTGTTTAATAAATTAGGAAAAAATATGGATAATTATTATGGTGAGTTGTCTAAATTTAAGATTAATAAAGAAATATTTGTTATTGAAGGTAATCCAAATAGATATGTATTTAAAGATGATGAAAGTATATTTAAGATATTTGATGAAAGTGCAAATGCTTTATTTTCTGAACTTTTACAATGGTTATTTGATAACTATTTAACTTTTGTATATAAATCAAATAATAATCTACATTCAGAATCAGATTTTTATAAAATGCTTGAAATAAAAATATTACCTCCTATATTTGCACGGGAGATCATAAATTATGCTTTAAATAGTATGAAAGTAAATTATTTAAACGCATATAATAGTTTTTTTATTGATTTTCAAATTAACAACAAGCTAAATGATAAGGGTTATTATTATTATTCAAAATTCATCTATGATCCATCAAAAGTAAATTATATTTTTGAATATGATGCTTTTGAAACATATAATTTAGATGTAGACGAAGCAAAAAAATCAGAAAAAACTTTAAAAGATGGAAGGGTTATAAAAATATATAAAAAGAGAAAAAATATAGAAAGTATAGATGAAATTTTAGAAAAGAATATAACTATGTTAGAAAAATGTGAACTATATCCTGAAAGTAGAGATGTAAATATTGTTGGCATTGATACTATTATATATAGTTCTACACTTAGTGATGATGATATGTATGAAGTAGGTGCAATTATAACTACACCTCGTTTAGGGGAAAAAGTAGATTATAAAAAATTAAACAATAAACAATATATAAAACTTTTAAGAGATATTTTGTTAAAGTGCAAAAATACTAATATTAGTATAAAAGGCATATATCAAACAAGAGATGGTATTTTCTATATTGATTCTTTATATCCAGAGCTTTTTACATCAAGTGAAAAAATTAATTATATGAATATTGCTGGATTAGATTCAAGTATGGCGCAAAAACTTTCTGATTATGATGAAGTATGTAAGTTATATGATTCGTTAGATGGTTATTGCAAAATACATAAATGCTATTATTCTCTCAAAGAAGGAGATTGTCCTATTTGTAGTAGAACAATATTTAATGTTGAAAACTTCAAATTTGGAGATCCTATATTTGAAGATGAATATGCCATTCACTATGAAACAGATAATCCGATTTTTGGTTTAAAGATTTATAAAAAAGAAAATGTAGATTTAATAAATCAAGAGAAAAACTTGGATATTTTCTTTTCAAAGTATACTAATATTAGAGATGATGTTTTAAATGGTGAAAATGCTTTTTTTCAAGATTTGTTTATACCAGTCTCAAAAGCAGTTTTGGTATCTAAAAATGAATTTTTGGGATGTCTTTATTTAAAAGTAGAAAATGTATTTAAAAATACAATTGATATTTTAGATATAAAGGGAATAAATAAAATAAAAGCATTTGTAACCTTTTTATCACAGTTAGTTTCTCTTCATTGGAAAAGTTCTATGATATTTAACTATTATAATCCTACTTATTCCTTACGCTTTAGTCAGGATTTTAAAGGAAAAATTCAAATAGTAAATGTCGATTTAATTGATTTTAGAGGATTAAAAAATAAAAAATTAGAAAGGTCAGAAGAAACAGAAAAAAGTATTATAAATTTTGTGTGTGAAAATGTGGATGAGTGTATGTGTAGTCAGAGTCTAAAGTCAGATGATATTGAGGACCTTATAAAAAAATTAAAGTATGAGCTTAGTCAGATGACAAAAAAATGTATGATTCATGGCTACTATAACAAAAAGAATTTTGTGTGTCCATATTGCATACCAAATTTTGATACATCACTTTTAACTTCAAACTCTGGCACTCTTGATATTAATAAATGGGTTGAGAATCAATCTGGTTTTAATTATCAGGGTGGAGAGTCTCGTCTTTACAGAATAAGTGGAGGAAAACTTAGAAAAATCTTTGATACTGAAGAGGTAAATCTTGATATTAAGCTTACAGTTTTAATGAAGATTTTTCAAAGAAAAGATTTATTAAAAAAATTTAATACTAGCAATAATAAATTTGTATATGTCATACCTTCAACTTTTTTAATTGATACAAAAACAAATAACGTTCTTGGATATGATATGCTTGAGATAAATAACGCATATCCTATTTCTGTTTTAAGAGATAAAGAAGAAGTAAAAAAGCTTATGCTTACAAGAGAGGATGTTATTGAAATTCTTATCACAATTGGTGAGGGAATAAAATATCTTCACGAAAAAACAAATATATTTATTGGCGACCTAAATGGTGGTAATATTTTATTTGATAAGCAAAAGATTGTTTATTTCTGCGATTTCGATGGAATGGGAGTAGATGATATTTGTCCTTTAGCGTATACAGATGGTTATGTTGATCCTGTTGCACAAAAGAAACGTTTAATATCTAAAAAAGACGATTGGTATTCTTTTGCTATACAAGCTTTTTACTATCTTACATATACTCATCCATATAATGGTATTTATTACGATGGAGGTAGAGTATTAGAGATAACTGAAAGGATGGAGCAAAGAATATCACTTATAGGGAAACATAATATAAAAATACCAGCTGTGGCAGAATCCTGGGATTGGATGAAGGGCGAGTTATTAGACTGTTTCTATAATATATTTGAAACAGAAAAAAGAGAGGATATAACACCATATCTTAAACGTTATTATGAGCAGATTACCAAAAAAAAATATATAGGTTGCAGTGAACTTTCAAATGGTGAGCCTGCTCATATAGTATCAAAAAATGAAGCCTTAGAAAAACCTAAAAAAGAATCAAACTTTTTGTTAAAAGAAGTAAAAATTTTTGATAATTTTGATGAAGGAAATGATATAATTTGCAATGATTTTTGTTATTTTAGATTACCTGATGTTATTAATTTTAAAAATGAAAATTATAATCAGTTTGAATTATTAATTCATGGTGTAAGCTTTTCAAATCTAGAAGATGTTAGAGTTGGTGGTGGAATAATGTTTGTTATATATACTGTAACGCAGGATGTTGATTCATATATTAGATGTATTGAAGTATATGCAATTGATAATTCGGAGTATTATATATGCACAGTAAGACTTTCAGACGCTGAAAGCTATGCTATCAATTTTAACACGCTATATTATACTAAAAAAACAGAAAATGATGAAAACGTTATTATTAGAATGAGTTTTGACTCACAAGAATCAAATTATGAAAAGAAGAGTATAAAATTTAAAACTGATATGGAAACTAAAGCTTTTAATGTTTTTAGAAATGAAAAATTTGTCATTGTAAAAAGGAGTAATAATAAAGATTATATTTATTGTAACGATCTAGAATATCTTACAATTAATTCTACTCCAGACGATATTATTTACAAAGTCTTGTATGATGACTTAAGAGAGGAATGGCTAGTTATAAACAGTCTTGGTGATTATATCGTCATAAAAAGTAATGGCAAAAATATTATTTCTGAATCTGATGAAATCAAAAAGTGTAGTATTTCTCATGTAGTATTTGTAAATGGTGTAATTTATATACCATGTGATGGTTATCTTTATATCATAAACACAAAGAAGTTAAATACAACTAAGATAGAATGTGAGGAAGTACACAAAGATTCTAAGATAAAAATTTTAAGTAATGGTTTTCGTATTATTCAAAAAAGTAAGATTTTTGATTATGTAAAGCAATAATTATTTGCAAATTGGTGCTTTTTGTGATATAATAGCAACATATAAAAAAAGAACCAAAATAAAATTATGGAGGGATTTGATATGAAATTTGAAGAAGTTTTAAGAAAGGCATCAGATGTGGCACAGAGTGCAATTAACTCTGCAAATGGAGTAGCACAGTCAGCAATCAATAAGGTAAATGAAAAGGCTGATGAGATTGAACGGCTGGAAAATTATAAGAATATAATTACTTCTCATGAGGCAGAGATTGAAAGTATTTACAGAAGCTTAGGCGTTAAAGTCCTTGAAAGTGGCTTTTTTGCTGAAGAAGCAAAAAAGGTTGAAACACTCAAGAAAGAAATCAAGACTTGCGAAAGCGAGATTTTAGCACATTATGGCCTTAAAAAGTGTGAAGCTTGCGAAGCTGAGGTCTCGATAGATTCAAATTTTTGCCCTAACTGTGGCGCTAAGATTAATTTGCAGTAAACTAAAAATAATACCTGGGAATAAAAATTCCTGGGTATTTTTTTATAAAATAAAATATTATTTTTTTATCATAAACATTGCTATATCTTAATATATTTTAGTAAAGATATTAACTGGAGGTAAAACAATGAAAGATTTAGATATTTATAAAGATATATCTTCAAGGACAAATGGGGATATATACATTGGTGTAGTTGGTCCTGTAAGAAGTGGAAAATCTACTTTTATAACAAATTTTATGGAAAAATTAGTTATACCAAATATTAATAATGAGTATAAAAAGGATAGGGCAAAAGATGAACTACCACAAAGTGCTGCTGGTAAGACAATTATGACAACAGAACCAAAATTTGTTCCAAATGAGTCAGTTGAAATTACTTTGGGTGGAAATGTAAAGGTAAAAACAAGGCTTGTTGATTGTGTTGGATATTTAGTAGATGGTGCAGTAGGGCATATGGAAAATGATATGCCAAGAATGGTAAGAACACCTTGGTCAGAGGAAGATATACCATTTTCTAAGGCAGCAGAAATTGGAACAAAAAAGGTAATTACAGACCATTCTACAATTGGTCTTGTTATAACAACAGATGGAAGTATTACAGATATTCCAAGAGAAAGCTATGTAGATGCTGAAACAAGGGTTATAAACGAATTAAAGGAAATTAATAAACCATTTGTTGTAGTATTAAACTCTACACATCCTGATGCAGATGAGACTATAAATCTAGCAAATGAATTAAGTACAAGATACAATTCATCTGTTATACCACTTGATGTTGCATCAGTAACTGAAAAAGATATAAATCAAGTATTTGAAAGAGTTTTAGAAGAATTCCCTGTAACAGAAATTGGATTTAAACTTCCAGAATGGTTTAGTATATTAAATATAGAACATTGGCTAAAACAAGATATTATAAATGTTGTAAGGAATAATTTTGAAAATGATTTTTCAATAAGAGAAATAAATGAGATAGTAAATAAAGTGCAAAACGAGTGTGATATATTTGATGATGTAAAGCTAGAAAATGCACAAATGGAAGATGGTAAGGTTCAAATTAAAATGAATATTTGTCCTAAAATGTTTTATAAAGTGCTAAGTGAAATGTCAAATTTTAATATTGAATCTGATGGTGATATATTCTCTCTTTTAAAAGACTTTGCAAAAACAAAACAAGAATATGATAAAATAGCAATGGCACTGGAGGAAGTAAGAATTAAAGGATATGGTATTGTAACACCACAAATTACAGAGTTAAAACTTGAAGAACCAGAAATTGTAAAACAAGGAAACAAATATGGTGTTAAATTAAAAGCAAGTGCCCCTTCTATTCATATAATAGATGACAAACGGAGAAAAACATATAATGTTATTATATGTTTTATATGTAATATTGTACTATTATTTATTAAAAATGTATATTAAGTGTAAGAATTTAAAAAACATTAGGGCAACCGCATAAAAAAATAATATTTGCTTACTTAT
>CANQPW010000059.1 GCA_947625855.1 uncultured Clostridia bacterium
AAAGAAAATCTAACATAGTATGTTAGACTTTCTATAATATGCACGAAGTGCGCGTGAATTTTAATTCACTTTTTTATATATTTTGATAGTATACAAAATATAATGTAGTATTGACATAAATAGTATAATATTTAAAAATGGGTTTGTAATATTTTAAATAAAATATTTATGTTAAAAGGAGAAAATAATGAAGAAAAAAAACTTTATAATTATACTAGCAGCCATTATATTTTGTGTTTCATTAGTTTTTGTTATAAAAGCAAATAATAAAATAAGTGAAGATGAAGCATTAGAAATTTTAGTTAACTATTATGTTAAGTTACCAATACAGGAATATCAAGTGTATGGGACAGACTATAATGGAAAAGTAACAATAGATGGTAAAGATTTTTATAGGTTTTCATTTGTAAGAAAAGGTGGGGATGATTACACAGTTGTTTCACCAGAGCAGATTTTTATAATATCAAATGATGGTAAAGATGTATATATTTATAACCTAAGAAGCAATAAGTATAAAAAATTACCAAAGCTACATTAAAAAATTTTAGAACTCGACTATTTAGTTGGGTTCTTTCTTTATATAAAAGATTGACAAAATAAAAAGAATAGATTATAATTTGCGGTATAAAATATTAGTAAATAGACTACTTAGGAGGCTTTTATGAATAAAGAAAATGTATTTGATTTTAGATTTTTAAATAAAATCATGTATGTTGGTGCAGCAGTAGCGGTATATTATGTATTAAAAAATGTTGGAATTTTTGATAAGATTATTGAAGCTTTGATTGCATTAACACCTGTATATTTAGGAATTGTAATTTGCTGGCTTTCAATGCCACTTGCAAATAAATTAAAGAAAATAGGACTTTCTCGAGGTATTGCTGCTATAATTTCACTTATTATAATTTTTGGAATTATTATTGCTGTATTTTCTGTTATGATTCCTATGTTTATTGAACAATTAACCTCTCTTATAAAAGAGTTACCTAATTTATACAGCAGTATGGTTTCAAAAATAAATGTATTTTTATACGATAGATTTGGAATTGAAAATGGTTTAAATATAGCAGATAGTTTAAAGGATTTAGATATTGTAAAAGAACATATGGGAGAGTTATTAACTTATTCTATTAATACCCTTCAAAGTGCATTAAGTGTTGTTATTACAATTGGAACAGCTATTGTTGTATCATTTTTTATGGTAAAGGATATGGATAAATTTAAAGAAACTACAATAGATATTCTTTCAAAAAATAGTAAGGATAGTAGAAGAAGAAAAATGATACTTGAAATAGATGATACTATAAATTCATATATTAAAGGAATGATAATAGATAGCGTTATAGTAGGAATAATGACTACAATAGTTTGTATGGTCTTAAAACTAGATTATGCAGTAGTTTTTGGTATGATAATAATGTTACTAAATTTAATACCATATATTGGAGCTATATTATCATATACATTAGCCTCTCTTTATGCTTTTACTGTTGGAGGACCTATTCTTGCTATTATTACTTTTGTTGCTTTATTCTTGGTACAAGTAATAGATGCTAATATATTACAACCTAATATAGTTGCAAAATCTGTTAACCTTCATCCTGTGGTTGTACTTGGTGGATTAATAGTATTTCAACTATTTTGGGGAGTCTTTGGTATGATTATTGCAGTTCCTGTACTTGCAATTGCTAAAATAATATTAAAGTATAAGTTTAGTGTTGAAGCAGAAGATTTGATTGAAGGTAATAAAGCTGAGACACAAAAAGAAAATAAAAAGGGAATTATTGATAAAATAAAAGAAAAAATTAATAAAAAGAAGAAATAATGGAAAAATAAATATTGAAATATATTGAAAAAAGTTTTCTTTTATGATATATTTCTTTGTGTAATGAAAGTTACAGGATAAGAGGTAAAATTATGGTAACAAATACACGTGAAAGTATGAATAAACTACACACACACACACACACACACAAGTTAGTTCTATAAAAATAATAAATGAAATAACAAGGGATTTTTATGCCTTGAAATATATAAGCTGATACTAAAGATGGTACCAGCTCTTTTTGCGTGTAAAACCATAATTTAAAAATGGGAGGTAAAAATGAAAACAATTGATGATAGTAAAGATAAAAATCCTAATAGACACAAAGGACCTAAGAGTAAAATAACAATGATTTTCATGGTATTTTTAGCTTTAATACTTGCAACAGTAATTGTAACTTTGGTAAATAATAGCATAAATAAATTTGGAGCATTAGAAAATGTTGATAATGATGAATATGGAATAAATCCAATTAGTACAGGTGGTCATTATCAAACAATGAATTCTAAGTATTTGTTTGAACCTTCAACTTTTGATAATTTAGTAATACAAGCTAACGAATTACCAGAAGTTACAGTAACAGGTGGAGAATATACGATAGAAAAAACTTGGGCTACCGATGTAAAACTTGGTGAAGATACTAGAAATGTAACTATTACAGTATTGTATAAAAATTTCGGACTTTTAGATGGTGAACCAATTGATGCAAAATTAGTATATACAGATATAGTTCCAACAGTAGGTGTACCTAAATTGCATTGGTCTAAGTTAAATGGAACAATAGTTACTGGAAATGAATGGATTTATAGTAATATTGAGCATTTAAATGTTGATATTTCTTTCTATAAATCAGGAGAGGATACACCAATACATTTTGATAATGTTTATTTATCATATTTCTCTATGGATCCAGGTGAGGGTATACGTGCTAAAAATAATGTAGCAGAATATTTATACATTGATACAACAGTAGAATATGTAGAATATTTTAGATCTGATTGGAATAATAAAAGAGCTTATACAGATTTTTATTGTGGAACTTCATATGATTATGGATATACTGAAGCTGGTGGCTTAAAATGTGCTTGTTTCCAATTTAAAAATGTAGATAGTTTACAAATTGAATTAATTTGTAAAAATAATGCTGGATTTGATGACGTTACTGTTGGTGGTGTAGGATATCATTTCCAATATGTATCTTCATCAGCATCAGTACCAGATAGACCAGGAAAAATTGTAGATAAAGAAGAAGCAAGTGTAAAAGATGAATTAGTATATACAATAGAACAACAAATTTCAAAAAGTCAAGATAGTCAATTTAGTTATTCATCTTTAGTATTTAAAGATACATTAGATTCACATTTAACATACAATTCATTAAAAGTATATAATGAGAATAATGGAGATATAACAAATACAGCAGGTGCAATTAGTTATAACAATGGAACAGGAGAATTAACATACACATTTAATAGTGACTATTTGGACAATATGAGTTATAATGGTCAAAAATATAAATTTGTAATTAATACAACTATTAATTCTCGTGTTGATACTATTTCAAATAAGAGTAATGTAGTTATAAATAATTCATATACATTAGAGTCTAATACAGTAACTACTAAAATAAAAAATTCAACAGGTAAATTAGTAGTAACAAAGAAGGATAAAGAAACAGGAAGAGCATTACCAAATATAAGATTTGAAGTACATGCAAAAGAAGCAATAGAAAATAGTGAGTATAAAGCTGGAGATAAGGTTGCAGATATAGTAACAGATGGAACAGGAAAAGCAGAAGTAAATGAGTTACCTTTAGGAAAATACTATGTAGTAGAGGTACAAACAAATAATGGATATGTAAAGAATAACAATCAGTACGAAATAAATATAACAGAGCAAGAAAATGTAGAAGAAATAGTAGTAGAACAAGAAATATTAAATGAGAGAGTAAAAGGAACAATAGAGGTAACAAAGGTAGATAATGTTACAAGTAAACCATTAGCAGGAGTAGTATTTGGAGTATATGCAAGAGATGCGATATCAAATCCAGATGGAAGTGGAAATGTATACGGAGCAGGAACAAAAATTGCAACTATAACAACAGGGGCAGATGGAATAGCAAGAGCAGAAAATCTATACCTAGGAAAATATTATATAGTAGAAGAGTCAACAATAGCAGGATATATAAGAAATACTGGAACATATGATGTGGAGTTAACATATCAAGGAGATAGCACACCAGTAGTAACAGTAAAACAAGAAGTAAAAGATACAAGAGTAACAGGAACAATAGAAGTAACAAAGAAAGATAATGATACAAATAATCCACTAGCAGGAGTAACATTTGGAATATATGCAAGAGATGCAATAGTAAATCCAGATGGAAGTGGAAATGTATATGGAGCAGGAACAAGAGTAACTTCTATAACAACAGGAGCAGATGGTATAGCAAGAGCAGAAAATCTATATTTGGGAAAATATTATATAGTAGAAGAATCAACAATAACTGGATATTTAAAAAATACTGGAACATATGATATTGAGTTAAAATATGCTGGAGATAGTACACCAGTAGTAACTGCAACTCAAGAAGTAAAAGATACAAGAGTAACAGGAAAGATAGAAATAACAAAGAAGGATGATAGAACACATCAAGGACTACAAGGTGTAACATATGAAATACATGCAAGAGAGGATATAATAAATCCAGATGGACACACAGGAAGAATGTATAGTGCGGGAGCTTTAATAGAAGAAATAACAACAGATGAAAATGGATACGCATTCCTTGATAACCTATACTTAGGAAAGTATTATATCGTAGAAAAAACAGCAAGAACAACATCTTATGCAGATTACAGAACAGGATATATAAGAGATACAAAAGAATATGATGTAGAATTAGTATATAAAGATGATGTAACAAGTGAAGTAGTAATAGCAAAAGAATTTAATGACCCAAGAGTAACAGGAAAAATAGAAATAACAAAAACAGATGTTGAAACACATCAAGGACTACAAGGTGTAACATATGAAATACATGCAAGAGAGGATATAATAAATCCAGATGGACATACAGGAGTAATGTATGCTAAGGACGCAAAAGTTGCAGAAATAACAACAGATGCAAATGGATATGCACAGACAAATGATTTATACTTAGGAAAATATTATATTGTTGAAAAAACAGCAAGAACAACAAATTATACAGGTTACACAACAGGATATGTAAGAGATACAAAAGAATATGATGTGATAGTAACATATAAAGATGACGCAACAAAAGAGATAGTAGTAACACAAGAATATAGTGATCCAAGTGTAGTAGGAAAAATAACAGTAAGTAAAATAGATAAAGAGTCAAATTCAAAAGTAGCTCATGGAGATTCAACACTAAAAGGAGCAATATATGGACTATATGCAAGAGAAGATATAATACACCCAGATGGACATACAGGAGTATTATACAAAGCAGGAGAGTTAGTAGAATCAGAGATAACAGATGATGATGGCAACCTAGAATTTAACGGAGAAAATGAAAGAGGATTATATCTAGGAAAATACTATGTAAAAGAGACAACACCAAGTGAAGGA
>CANQPW010000060.1 GCA_947625855.1 uncultured Clostridia bacterium
TGTAATTATATTTGGTATAATTTGTATTGTGATATTTATAATATTAAAATTAAGGAAAAAGTAAATTTTATGCAAAAATGAGTGAATTTGTTTTCACTCATTTTTAATATGTACTTTTTTATAGTTTTTTATTTATCTATTTTATTTAAAAGTAGTATTGTATCAGGATGTAGTTTTTCTCCTTTGCTTTCTAGTTTTTCTTTTTGCCTTTTTATATATGTAATAATTGCCTTATCTAAATTCTCATATGCAAGACTTGATAATTCATCTGTAAAACTATTTTTATTTTTTCTACCAATTTTATCTGCAATAAATATTATTTTATCAAATGTAGTCATATCTTCGTTTCCGATTGTATGATATTTTATAGCATTACAAATTTCATCATCTAAATTATATTTTACTTTTGCAACAATAGCACCAATATCTGCATGGGCTATTTTTGAAAATTCAGGAAGTGAAATATCATATTTTATATTCGAATTTTTAATCCATTTTTTATTATCTTCCTCAGAAAATTCTTTTGCAATGTCATGAACAAGGCCGGCAATATATGCTTTATTTTCATCACATCCATAGTGCTTTGCAAGTTTTTTTGCTTCATTTGCAACAAGCAAACTATGTTCATATCTAAAATCTGATAGTGAATTTTTAATATCCAAAATTATATCTTCAATGTTATACATATAAATTTCCTTTCTATTCTTCTTTTACACTTTTTATATTTTGTAGTTCAAAACGGTATTTTTGACCGTTTTTGTTAACCTCGTCAAAAAACATGTTATAAGGTCTACACCATAATTTATTATCACCATATAATGCACGATAAGCTACCATTTTTTCTAAAGTCTCACTATTATATATTATGTCTTCTACGATATATAAATCTCCTTTATAATGTTTGTAAATACCATTTATTTTTAAATCATCCATTTTCTTTCCTCCTCATTATATTTTAAATTATATAATATATAATCAAGTATTTCAATTTATAATTGCAAATTATAATAGTATATCTTGTTTTAATATGTAATATATTGTAAAATATTATTGGTGATTTACTTGAAAGAAATTGTAATAAATGTCAAATGTTTTAACTTAAAATATACACTTGAATGTGGTCAATGTTTTAGGTGGAAATGTATAGATGAAAAAGAAAATGAATTTGTAGGCGTAATAAAAGATAGAGTAATAAAAATAAGGCAAAAAGAAAATTTGTTATATGTAATAAGTAATAAAGAAGATAATTTAGAAGAAGTAGTAAAAAATTATTTTGATTTATATGAAGATTATGAAAAAATTGAAAAAAGAATAGCTTTAATTGATGAGAATATTTCAAACGCATTAAAAAATACAAGTGGAATAAGGCATTTAAATCAAGATTTTTTTGAAACAGTTATATCATATATTATATCTGCTAACAATAATATACCAAGAATATCTAAATCAGTAAATGAAATATCAAAAAGGTATGGAAAAGAAGTTATGTTTGAAGGTGAAAAATATTATCTATTTCCAACTATGGAAGAGTTAAAAGATGTTAAGATTAAAGAATATAGAGATTGTGGAGTAGGTTTTAGAGATGCATATATTTATCAGACAGTACAAGACTTCTTAAATGGTAAAATTACATATGAGGATGCTAAAAATTTATCAACAGAAGAGTTAAGAAAAAAACTTCTTACTTTAAAAGGTGTAGGGCCAAAAGTTGCTGATTGTATTTTACTATTTTCTTGTAATAAGAAAGAGGTATTTCCAATAGATGTTTGGGTTGAAAGAGTAATGTCACTTTTATATTTTAAACTAAATGATGGTAAAGTAAAAAAGAAAGATATTCTAGAATATGCAAATAAAAATTTTGGCTTAGATGCTGGAATTATTCAACAACATTTATTTTATAATATGAGAGAAAATATGATGTAAATTAGTTTCTTAAATAGTGTTATATGCATAAATTTCATAAAATAATGTAGTTTTTGTTGACTTAGCTTATTTTTTGTGGTAAAATAATTTAGCATACATGATTTAAAGCGCGTGGAGGTGTTTTTTTATGAGAGAAAATATAACATTAGCATGTACAGAATGTAAACAAAGAAATTATGAAACACAAAAGAATAAAAGAAATGACCCAGATAGAATAGAAAAGAGAAAATTTTGTAAATTCTGTGGAAAACATACAGTTCACAAAGAAACAAAATAATATTAAGGAGTGAATGTTATGGCAAAAGGTTTTTTTAAAGGTGTAAGAGCTGAATTAAAAAAAGTTGTATGGCCAACAAGAAAACAATTAATAAATAATACAGTATTAGTAGTAGCATTGATACTAGCTTTTGCTGTAATAATATTTGGCTTCGATATGATAATACAACTATTAGACGGTAAATTATGGGATCTTATTGAAAGTAAGATTGGATAAAAATCAATCATAAAGAGTAAAGGAGCTGATTTTGTGGAAGGCGAAGAAGAAGAAAAGAATAATGAAGTAGCACATTGGTATGTTGTATATACTTATTCTGGTTATGAAAATAAAGTAAAAGCGACTTTAGAAAAGATTGTAGAAAATAGAGGAATCCAAGACAAAATACAAGAAGTAATAATACCTATGGAAGAAGAAATAGAGATAAAAGATGGAAAACAAAAAACATCTATAAAAAAAGTTTTTCCAGGATATGTACTTGTAAAAATGATTATGAGTAATGATACTTGGTATTTAGTTAAAAGTATAAAAGGTGTTTTTAGCTTTGTTGGTGTTGGTGAAAAACCATTACCACTTACAGAAAAAGAAATGCAAACTCTTGGAATTGAAGACATTATAAATCTTGATTTTGAAGTTGGGGATACTGTTAGAATTACAACAGAACCTTTCTACAATTATCAAGCTGTAATTGAAGAAATATTCAAAGATAAAAAGAGAGTTAAAGTTAAAGTATCAATGTTTGGTAGAGAAACAACAGTTGATTTAGAATTTAACCAAATTCAAAAAATATAATAAATAAGCTTTAAATATATTGCATAATATATTTATGTATAAATCCGAATGCTTAAGGGGGTGAAAATGATGGCTGAAAAGAAAGTAACGCATGTTGTTAAATTACAAATTCAAGCTGGTAAAGCTAATCCAGCACCACCAGTAGGACCTGCGTTAGGACCAACTGGAATTAATATAATGCAATTTTGTAAAGATTTTAATGAAAAAACAGCTAAAGATAATGGAATGGTATTCCCAGTTATACTTACAGTATATGCTGATAAATCTTTTGATTATGTATTAAAAACTCCACCTGCAGCAGTATTACTTAAACAAGCAGCAAAGATTGATAAAGCATCAGGAAAACCAAATAAAGAAAAAGTTGCTAAAGTAACACGTGCACAAGTAGAAGAAATTGCAAATATAAAAATGAAAGACCTTAACGCATCATCATTAGAATCAGCAGTATCTATAATAAAAGGTACAGCTAGATCAATGGGGATTGAAGTTATAGACTAGTTATGGGAGAACATATTAGTATGTTCGTGATTACCAAAGGAGGGATAAAGATGAGTAAAAGAATGATAGAGGCAGCAAAATTAGTTGAAGCTGGTAAACTTTATGACGTAGCAGAAGCTATGGATATAGCCCTAAAAATGCCAAAAGCTAAATTTGATGAAACAGTAGAAATGCATATAAAGTTAGGTGTTGATTCAAAACAAGCTGATCAACAAGTTAGAGGCGTTATTGTACTTCCAAACGGTACTGGTAAATCTAAAAAAGTTCTAGTTTTAGCTAAGGGTGAAAAGGCTGATGCAGCTAAAGCAGCTGGTGCAGATTATGTTGGGGATGACGACATGATACAAAAAATTCAAACTGAAAATTGGTTTGATTATGATGTAGTTGTTGCAACACCTGATATGATGGCATCTTTAGGAAGAATAGCTAAATTACTTGGACCTAAGGGACTTATGCCAAATCCAAAATCTGGAACAGTTACAATGGATGTAGCTAAAGCAGTTACAGAAATTAAAGCTGGTAAAATTGAATACAGATTAGACAAAAATAATATTATACATTGTCCAATTGGAAAAGTATCTTTTGGAGCTGAAAAGTTAATCGAAAACTATAACACTTTATTTGATGCAATAGTTAGAGCAAAACCTGCAGCTGCAAAAGGAACATATATAAAATCAGTAGCCATTTCAACAACAATGGGTGCTGGAATTAAAATAAACCCAAGACAGTAGGTGGAGTATTCCATAATTCCTACCGAGGTTATATAATTAATAAGAACGGTTAGTTTTTGTTAGATTACTATAATCTTGGTAGTGTCTGGCAAAAACTTTTTTTGAATTTAAGGAGGTGTCATGAAAAGTGCCAAGTGAGAAAATATTAAATCAAAAGAAAGAAAAAGTAGCAGAACTTTCTGAAAAATTTAAAAAAGCTAAAATAATTATCTTAACAGAGTACAGAGGAATAAATGTTGATGATGATACAAAACTACGTAAGACATTAAGAGAATCTGGAAATGATTATGAAGTTGTAAAAAATTCTACTATTTCATTTGCTGCAAAAGAAGCTGGAATAGAAGGATTTGAAAAATTAGAAGGACCTACAGCAGTAGTTATAGGCTATGAAGATTATGTAGCACCTTCAAAGATAGTAAATGATTATGCAAAAGATCATGATTTCTATCAAATAAAATTAGGTGTAATGGATGGTAATTTAATTGAAAATTCTGAAATCAAAAAACTTGCAAGTTTACCATCAAAAGAAACACTTTATGCAATGCTTGCTTCTGCATTACTTGGAAATATCAGAAATCTTGCAGTTGTACTTAACCAAGTAAAAGAAAAACAAGAAAATGCATAATTTAATATTAATAAATTAGTAAAATTATTTTAAATATTTAAGGAGGAATTTAAAATGGAAAAAATAGAAAAAATAATTGAAGAAGTAAAAGCTTTATCAGTAATTGAACTTGCTGACTTAGTAAAAGCAATAGAAGAAGAATTTGGAGTAAGTGTCGCAGCTGCTGTTGTTGCTGCTGGAGCTCCAGTAGCAGGTGGAGCTGCTGCAGCTGAAGAAAAAACAGAATTTAATGTTGTATTAAAAGAAGCTGGAGCAACTAAAATAGCTGTTATAAAAGCAGTTAGAGAAGCAACAGGATTAGGTCTTAAAGAAGCAAAAGATTTAGTAGATGCTGCTCCTAAGACAATAAAAGAAGCTATGCCAAAGGAAGAAGCAGAAAAATTAGTTGAAGCTTTAACAGCTGCCGGTGCAGTTGCTGCAATGGAATAATAATTAGATTTAAGATAGTACGGATAACCGTGGTAACTTGTAAAAGTAAATTCTACATAGAAAAAGTAACTTCCGTTGTAAGATAAAAAGCAAGATTTTAAGTAAATT
>CANQPW010000061.1 GCA_947625855.1 uncultured Clostridia bacterium
TGAAAGTACTAGCCACTCAAAAGAGAGTTAGAGTAGAAGTAATAGATGATGGTATTGGCATTTCACAGGAAGATCTAAAACATATTTGGGATAGATATTATAAAGCAAGTGAGTCATTTACTAGAAATGTACAAGGAAGTGGATTAGGACTTTCAATAGTAAAAAATATATTAATAAAACATGACTCAGATTTTGGAGTAGATTCAGTTGTTGGAAAGGGTAGTACTTTTTGGTTTGATATCGAAAGAATATCAAAAAAAGATATTAACAATGAAAAAAATAAGAAAGATTAGAAATAATCTTTCTTATTTTTTTATGAGTATAAAATTGACTATTTTTATAATATATGTTAATATCCAATTGAGGTAGAGTAATGAAAAAGGTTAATATAGAAGTGCCGGGACTTAGGATTATAAAAACAATTTTAGCAGTTTTAATAGTTATGGTAATTGGAGTACTTAGTAATGGATTGTTAAGACAATATGATATGGCTATTGTTGCTGTTTTAGCAATACAGGGAACTGTTGTTAAAAGTTTTAAAGAAGTAAAAACTAGAATATCCGCTACAGTTATAGGTGGAATTATAGGTACTATAGCTATGTGTATAATGTATATAGAAAATTCAAAAATATTTAATATAGTATTAATACCATTAGGCATTTTTTTAATATTGTATTTTTGTAGTAAGTTAATTAATAGATCAGAGTATATACTGATAGCATGTTATGTATTTTTAGCTATAACATTAGATGAGGAACCACAAATAGGATGGATTTATCCAATTAGGGTAATGGCTAATACTATTGTTGCAAGTATTGTTGCTATGCTTGTTAATTTATATACTCCTAAAAGGAGAAAGAGAGTAAGAGTTATAAAAGAAAATAAAAAGTAGGTTGTACTAATTGTATAATCTACTTTTATTATTAAGGAAAAACTTGTCAAATATGCCTATATATGAGCTTTTCAGCTTGACAGAAATTACCATTTAAAGTATAATTAGTTTGTATGTAAAGGGGGCTTTTAAATGAGCGTATCAAAGGAAGAAGTAAAGCATATAGCGGTATTATCTAAATTACAATTAACAGATCAAGAACTTGAAAAGTATACTAGTGATCTGTCAAATATAGTAGATTTTGCAAACGAATTATCTAACGTGGATGTAGATGGAACAAAACCTACTGCTCACATATTAGATATAAAAAATGTATTTAGAAAAGATGAAGTACAACCTTCATATGATAGAGAAGAAATACTAAAAAATGCACCTAGTAAAGATGCAGGATGCGTAAGCGTTCCAAAAGTTGTAGAATAGGGGGAATAATTAATGGATTTATACAGTTTAACGTTAACTGATATAGCAAAAAAAATAAAAGATAAAGAAGTATCAATTAAAGAAGTTCTAGATAGTGTTTATTCTAGAATTGAAGAAGTTGAACCAAAGGTTGATGCATATATTACTTTAACACAATCTCAAGCATATGAAAGAGCGGAAAAACTACAACAAAAACTAGATAATAATGAAGATATTGGAATACTTGGAGGAGTTCCAATAGCTATAAAGGATAACATATGTACAAAGGGTGTTAAAACAACATGTGCATCAAGAATGTTGGAAAACTATACTCCAATATATGATGCTACAGTTATAAAAAAATTAGAGGATGCAGGTGCAATAGTTATAGGAAAGACTAATATGGATGAATTTGCCATGGGATCTTCTACAGAGACATCATATATTAAGAAAACAAAAAATCCATGGGATTTGACAAGAGTTCCTGGAGGATCATCTGGTGGAAGTGCTGCTGTAGTATCTTCAGATATGGCTTTTGCTGCACTTGGATCAGATACAGGTGGTTCAATAAGACAACCAGCATCATATTGTTCTGTTGTAGGATTAAAACCTACATATGGATTGATTTCTAGATTTGGACTTATAGCATTTGCTTCATCTTTAGATCAAATAGGGCCATTTACAAAAACAGTTGAAGATGCTGCATTAATGTTAAATGTAATATCTGGACATGATAAGATGGATACAACATCTGCAAATCTTGAAAAAGTAGATTATTTAAAAGCTATAGTAAATGATGTAAAAGGAAAGGTTATAGGAATACCAACAGACTTTATAACTGATGGGATAAATAAAGATGTAAGAGAAGCATATGACAAAGCAATTGATACATTAAAAAATGTTGGAGCAAAAATTCAAGAGATAAAATTAGAATATGCAAAATATTCTTTAGCAACATATTATATAATTGCAACTGCTGAAGCTTCATCAAATCTTGGAAGATATGATGGAATAAGATATGGTTACAGAGCAAAAGATTTTGAAGATTTAGATGACCTTTATTACAAATCAAGAACAGAAGGATTTGGAGCTGAGGTAAAAAGAAGAATAATGCTTGGTACTTATGTATTATCATCAGGTTATTATGATGCTTATTATAAAAGGGCACAGCAAGTTAGAACTTTAATTATAGAAAACTTTAAAGAGGCATTTAAACTTTGTGATAGTATATTAATACCTACTGCACCAAATACAGCATTTAAGTTTGGTGAAAAGTCTGAAAATCCACTTGAAATGTATCTTGAAGATATATACACTGTACCTGTAAATATAGCGGGTCTTCCAGCAATATCTATACCGGGTGGATTTGATAGTGAAAATATGCCAATAGGTATACAGTTTATAGCAAACTCTTTTGAAGAAGAAAAATTGTTAAATATTGCTTATACTTTTGAGCAAAATACTGATTATTATAAAAATAAACCAAATATATAAAAAGAATGGAGAGAAAAAAATGAATGATTACGAAGTAATAATTGGATTAGAAGTACATGCTGAACTTTCAACTAATACAAAAATATATTGTAATTGTACAACAGAATTTGGG
The DNA here is from genome assembly GCA_947625855.1 of uncultured Clostridia bacterium. GTDB lineage: Bacteria > Bacillota > Clostridia > TANB77 > CAG-465 > CAG-465. Next base: position 2,898 of record CANQPW010000061.1, read on the forward strand.
GCTGATCCAAATACTCATTGCTGTCCAATATGTACTGGTATGCCAGGTACTTTACCTGTATTAAATGAAAAAGTTGTAGAATATGCTGTAAAAGCAGGCCTTGCTATGAATTGTGAAATATCAAGATTTTCTAAGCAAGATAGAAAAAATTATTTTTATCCAGATCTTCCTAAAGCATATCAAATTTCACAATATGATTTACCACTTTGTGAACATGGAAATATAGAAATAACTGTTGGAAAAGATAAAGAAAAATACAAGAAAAATATAGGGATTACAAGAATACATATAGAAGAAGATGCTGGTAAATTGATACATGATGCTTTTACAGGAGACACACTTGTAGATTTAAATAGATGTGCTGTACCATTAATTGAGATAGTATCAGAACCTGATATAAGAAGTGCTGATGAAGCAGTAGCGTATATGCAAACATTAAAATCAATACTTGAATATTTAGAAGTATGTGATTGTAAAATGCAAGAGGGCTCATTAAGATGTGATGTAAATTTATCTGTAAGGAAAAGAGGACAAAAAGAATTTGGAACAAGAACAGAGACTAAAAATCTAAATTCTTTTAGAGCAATATATAATTCAATAGAATTTGAAATCAAAAGACAAATTGAGGTTCTTGAAAATGGTGGCAAAATTATTCAAGAAACAAGAAGATTTGATGATGTAAAAAATATTGGATATGCTATGCGTACAAAAGAAAATGCTGATGATTATAGATATTTCCCGGAACCTGATTTAGCACCTATTGTTTTAAGTGAAGAATACATAGAAAAAATAAAGAATGCTCTTCCAGAAATGCCTCATATAAAGAAGGAAAGATATATGTCAAAATATGGACTTCCTGAATATGATGCAGAACAATTAACAGCATCAAAATATGTTGCAAAATTCTTTGAAGAAGCAAATGATATATGTAATAATCCAAAAGCAGTATCAAATTGGATTATGAGTGATTTATTTAGATTGTTAAATGAAAATGAAATAGAAATAACTAGTTGCAAAATTACATCAGAAAATTTAGCAAAGTTAATACTTTTAATAGATAAAGGTACAATAAGTTCAAAAATTGCAAAACAAATATTTGAGGAAATGTTTGAAAATGGTAAAAATCCAGAAGATATTGTAAAAGAAAAAGGTATGACACAAATATCTGATGAAAATGCTATAAAAGAAATGGTAGAAAAAGTAGTATCAAATAATCCACAATCTGTTACAGATTACAAAGCGGGAAAAGATAGAGCATTAGGATTTTTAGTAGGACAAATAATGAAGGAGACAAAAGGAAAGGCAAATCCACAAATTGTTAATAAAATGTTAATTGAAATATTAAATAAATAATATAATATTAGAAAGGGTGATTCAATGAAAAAAAGTGATGTTGTTTTAACATTAGTTTTGATTGCTTTTGTTATATGCGTGTGTCTTGCAATATATTTTAATCTTAATAATCAAAATAATAAAGAGATTTCAAATATAGACTTAGAAACTCTTGAAGAAAACATAATGAGTGATACTGTATTTTCAGATATGACATTGCAAGATATAGATAAAAGTATGCTAAAATCTATTTTTGATATTGATGAAGAAAAGGTTTTAGAAGTTGTTGGAAAAACACCTTTAATAAATATTTATTCTAGTATGTTTGTAATTGTGAAAACTGATAATAGTAATGCAAAATATATTGAACAAAAATTTAATGAATATGGATTAAAATATGAAGAACAATGGAAAAAGTATTTGCCTGAGCAATATGAACTGGTAAAGAAAAGAGAAGTTGGCAGAAAGGGTAATTATGTGTATTTTATAGTATCTGATTCTGCAAATGAAATTGTTAATATGATAAAATAAGTGGTAACCCACTTATTTTTTTAATATTATAGGAAAAATCGATTTTAAAGATAAAAATCAAAGGTAAAAGAAAGCATGATAAA
>CANQPW010000062.1 GCA_947625855.1 uncultured Clostridia bacterium
GTAGATAGAAAGGAAAAGTTATGAAAGAAGATTCAAAAGTTTTAGTTGTCATACCAGCATATAACGAGGCTCAAAATATTCAAAAAGTAATTGATGAATTAAAAAGAGATTTATCATATGCTGATGTTTTAGTAATAAATGATTGTTCTAAAGACAATACTAAAGAAATTGTAGAAAAAAATGGATTAAAATGTATTACAACAGTATTTAACTTTAGATATGCAAAAGCTGTGCAAACAGGTATAAAATATGCACAGAAAAATGGATATGATTATGTTATACAACTTGACGGAGATGGTCAACATATTCCTAAAGAGGCGGATAAACTATTAAAGAAAATGAAAAAAACAGGCGCAGATATTGTAATTGGTTCAAGATTTTTAGAAAAAGGAAATTATAAATCACCTTTCTTTAGAAAAATAGGAAAAGACTTTTTCTCATTTTTAGTAAGAGTTGCTTGTAAACAAAAAATAACAGATCCATTATCTGGTTTTCAAGTATTAAATAGAAGGGTTATTGAAAAATATTCAAAAATGGGAGAGTATCCAGAGTTTCCAGATGCAAATCTTGTTATTGATATGATAATGCAAGGTTATAAAATAGAGGAAGAATCAATAAAAATGAGAAATCGTGAATTTGGTGAGAGTATGCATGGAGGCATAATCAAACCTATAAAATATATGATTCTTATGTTTTATAACGTACTTGTTATTATGCTAAATAATATTGGAAGAAGGAGGAGAAATAAATCATGAATTACTTTTTTATTGCAATAGCAGTAATATTTATAATTTATATATTTGTAATAATAAAGAAAAAAGAATTTACTGTTGAAGAAAGTATATTTTGGGTATTTGGTGCAATATTTACTTTAATACTTGCAATATTTCCAAAGCTAATTGATAAGGTTTCAAGTCTTTTACATATTGCTTATCCACCTTCTTTATTATTTTTAATTGCAATTATATTTTTACTATTTGTTAATTTTAGAGAAACTAAAAAAATCGAAAAACAAAAAGAAAAAATTATGGAGCTTGCACAAAGATTATCTATTTTAGAATATGAAGTAGATAGTTTAAAAAAAGAAAAAAATACTGATGATAAAAATAAAAAATAATTGGAAGAGAATGATGTTATGATTAAAAAATCTGAGTTTTTATGGAACTTTATAGGAAGTTTTATATCAGCTATGTTTAGTGCAATAATACTTGCTTTTTGTACTAGACTAAATACACTTGATATAGCTGGTATATTTTCTATTTGTTATGCAACAGCATGTGTTGCAAATTCTATTGGAGATTTTGGAATAAGAGTATTTCAGGTAACAGATACAAAAAGAAAGTATAATTTTAAGGAGTATTATATAGCAAGAATAATTGCTCTTGTTATAATGATTATATTTACAATCTTTTTTGTATTATTTAGTGGATACAGAGGCGAAAAACTTGCTGTGTGTTTGTTACTTGTATTAATGAGATTAATAGATAATTTAAGTGAAACATATCAGGCTGAATTTCAATTAAATGGTAGACTTGATTATGGTGGTAAATCAGTAGTATATAGAACAGTTGCAGAAATATTGGTATTTTTAATACTTGATATCATAACTAGAAATGTAGTTGTATCTTTAATAGGTCTAGTTTTAATAAATGCTATTATTTTTGTATTTTACGATATGAGACTTATAGAAAAATTCGTAAAAAAAGATATAACATTTAATAAAAATAATGTTATATCAATATGTAGAGAATGTATACCTATTGCTGTTTCAACACTTATTAGTATGTATGTTATAAATGCAACTAAATATGCAATAGATGGTGGTGGAGATTATACAATACAGACATATTTTAATATATTGTATATGCCAACTTTTGTTATTAATCTAGTTAGTATGTTTGTTTTAAGACCTTTTTTAAAACCATTTGGTGATGCATGGAATAATAATAACTTTAAAAAGTTTTTAAAAATAGTTTTGATAATTGCAGGTATACTTGCATTATCAACTGTAATTATAGAAATTGGTAGTTATATTATGGGAATAGAATTTTTAAATTTACTATATAAAGTAGATTTATCAATGTATAGAAAAGAATTGTTACTATTAATTATGTCAGGTCTTCTATATGCACTATCTAATTTGTTTTTTAATGCACTTTCTACTATGCGTGCACAAAAGACAACTACAATTTCTTATGCTTTAACTGCCATATTTGCTTTACTTGTACCAAAAAAACTAGTTATGCTTTATGGTATGAATGGAGCAGTTTTATCAAGTATCATAATTATGGGAATGTTGTGTGTACTTATGGGAATCTTCTTTGTAATTATGTATATGAAGAAAGTAAAAGAATATAAAGATACTAAGTGAAAAAGCTTAGTATTTTTTTAAATAAAAAAGTAAAAAAAGTTGTTTACAGAATAGAAGTTAAATGATATAATCTAAAATATTAGAGGTTTAGGGGAGTTTGTATGAAAAAAATATCAATAATTGTTCCTATGTTTAATGAAGAAGAAGTAGCACAGGAATGTTATAAAAAATTAAAAGAAGTAGTATATTCTATAAGCGGTTATGACTATGAGTTTATATTTGTAAATGATGGAAGTCGTGATAAGACATTAGATATTTTAAAAGTGCTTGCTGTAAATGATAGAAAGGTAAAAGTTGTATCATTTTCAAGAAATTTTGGACATCAAAATGCTGTATGTGCAGGACTTAAAGAGGTAAAGGGGGATGTTGTTGTTATAATTGATGCAGACCTTCAAGATCCACCTGATGTAATACCTGGTATGTTAAAACTTTGGGAAGATGGAAATGATGTAGTTTATGGAAAAAGAAAAACAAGAAAAGGCGAATCTTTATTTAAAATTGTTTCTGCTAAGATGTTTTATAAAACATTAAATGCTCTATCAGATGTAGATATACCAATGAATACTGGTGATTTTAGATTAGTAGATAGAAAAGTAGTAGATGTTATAAACAATATGTCAGAGCACAATAAATTTTATAGAGGATTGTTTAGTTGGGTAGGATTTAATCAAAAAGCTTATGAGTATGAAAGACAAAAGAGATTTGCTGGAAAAACTAAATATCCATTAAAAAAGATGTTAAAACTTGCAGCAGATGGAATAATTGGATTCTCTACTAAGCCATTAAAAATTGTAGGTTATGTTGGAATTATATCAATTATTATATCTTTTTTACTATTAATCTATTCTATACTATCATATATATTTAAGTTTGGAAATTTAACAGCAGGTTGGGCTTCAATTATGGTAGCAATTACTTTTTTTGCTGGCGTTCAATTACTTTCAATATGGATTATGTCAGAATATATATCAAGAATATATGATGAAGAAAAGAATAGGCCAGAATATATAGTAGAAGAAAAAATTAATTTATAAAAGGTGAAAGAGATGAAGAAAATAACGTTTTTAATGTTACACTTAAACTATGGTGGTATTGAAAAACAAGTAACTACACTTGCAAATAACCTTGTTGGTAAGTATAAAATTGAGATTGTATCACTATATGATATATTAGGTGAATCATTTTATGAACTTGATAAAAGAATAAAAGTAAGATATATATTTCCGTGTGGACCAAATGGTAAAAAAATACTAAATGCATTAAAAAAATTTAGATTAAAAGAATTTTTCTTTGAGTTATCTCTTGGGATAAAAATGCTTTATACTAAATATTTTAAGATAGGGAAAATAGTAGATGAGTTAAATACTGATATATTAGTATCATCAAGAATTGAATTTTCAAAACAAATAAAAAGAGATGATATTATTGTAGTATCACAAGAACATTCATATATTAATACTAACTCATATAAAAGGAAAGTAAAAAATTCATTTAAAAAGGTAGATTATCTTGTTGTTATGACACAAAAAGCAAAAAATCTTTATGAGACATGGCTTAGAGAGTGTGTTCAAAGACCAAGAGTTATACTAATACCTAATATGATTGATGATTATAACGGTGATGGGACAAACCTTCATAACAATCAGATAATAGGTGTTGGTAGACTTGAAGATATAAAAGATTTTACTTCTCTTATAAACGTATATAGTTTAGTTGAAAAAAAGCATCCTGATTGGACTTTAAAAATAATTGGTGAGGGAAGTAAAAGAAAAAAATTAGAAAAACAAATTGCACTTCTTGGACTAAAAGAAAAAATTACTTTGACTGGCCGTCTTACAAGTGAGGAGATTGCAAAAGAACTTGATAATTCTTCAATATTTTTACTTACATCAAAGTCTGAGAGTTTTTCACTATCTATTGTTGAGGCTATGGCACATAATGTACCTTGCGTAAGCTATGATATAGATGTTGGACCAAAAGAAATTATAACAAATAAAGAAGATGGATTTTTAATTGATGATAGAAGTCAGACTCAAATGGCAGAAGTAGTTTCTACTCTTATAGAAGATAGTGTAAAAAGAGTGGAAGTTGGTACAAATGCAAGAAAAACTGCACAAAAATTTTTTGCTTCAAATATTGTCTTAAAATGGCAAGAATTATTTGATAAAATATTAGATTAGGGGGTGCGCCAGTTCGGTGTACAATATCTAGTTTGATGCAAGTTCAAACCTAGAAAGACCTAGCAAGTCACTAGT
>CANQPW010000063.1 GCA_947625855.1 uncultured Clostridia bacterium
ATAGCAACTGCACTTAGGTCACTTCCACCACGTCCAAGAGTTGTGATATTTCCAAGTTTATCTATTGCTTGAAATCCTGCAACAATTACTATATTTCCACTATCTAAATAATTAGTTATATTTTCTGTGTAAATATGTTGTATATTAGCATTACCATATGAAGAATCTGAAAGTATACCTGCTTGATATCCTGTAAGACTAATAGAGTTATATCCACGTTCATTTAACATCATTGAAAGTAAAGCTGCAGTTTGAATTTCTCCTGTTGTAAGAAGCATATCTAAATCTCTTTTATTAGGGGAAATGCTATATTCTTTAGCTTTTTTAATTAAGTTATCGGTAGTTTTTCCTTGAGCAGAAACAACAATTACCAGTTTTATATTTTTAGATGTATATGAAATAATTCTATCACATATTTTTTCCAAATTTTCTTTTGTGGCAACTGATGTACCACCATATTTTTGTACTACAATACTCATATTTTCATCACCTACAATATCATATGTGTTAAAAAAATAATTGTTAAATAAATATATTAAAATATTTTTCATTTAAAAAAAAGCAATTTTTGTTATTTTATTGAAAGTAGTTTTTTTTGATGGTACAATATCTATATAATGAATTTTTGAGGAGGTATATATGAGTCAAACAAATGTCCAAAAAGAAATAAATAAATTAATAGAAAATGCAAAAAAAGCAGAAAATGATTATGAAAATTTAGACCAAGAACAAATTGACAGAATTGTAAAAGCTATGTCAATTGCAGCAGTAAAAAATCATATGAAGCTTGCTAAAATGGCAGTAGAAGAAACTAAAAGAGGAGTATATGAGGACAAGATAACTAAAAATATGTTTTCATCAGAATATATTTATCATAGTATAAAATATAATAAAACAGTTGGGGTAATTGATGATAACGAACTAGAAGATTGTGAGGTGGTAGCAGAACCTGTTGGTATTATTGCAGGTGTTACACCTGTTACTAATCCTACATCTACTACTATTTTTAAATCATTAATATCTGTAAAAACAAGAAACCCAATTATATTTGGATTTCATCCATCTGCACAAAATTGTAGTGTTGAAGCAGCAAAAGTTATAAGGGAGGCTGCTATAAAAGAGGGAGCACCAAAATATTGTATACAATGGATTGAAAATCCATCTCTTGAAGCAACTACTGAGCTTATGCATCATAAGGATGTAAAATTAATTCTTGCAACTGGTGGTTCTGGAATGGTAAAAGCTGCATATTCTTGTGGAAAACCAGCACTTGGTGTAGGTCCTGGAAATGTACCTTGTTATATCAATAAAAGTGCAAAATTAAGAAGGGCAGTAACAGATTTAATAATGTCAAAAACTTTTGATAATGGTATGATTTGTGCATCAGAACAATCTGTAATTGTTGATAAAGAAATATCAAAAGAATTTGAAGATTTAATGAAAGAATATGGATGTTATTTCTTAGATAGTAAAGAAGCGCAAAAGTTAGAAGACTATATTATTATAAAAGAGGGAGATAAATATAGTATTAATTCTAATATTGTAGGACAAAGTGCATATAAAATAGCAAAAGATGCAGGTATAAAAGTAAAGGAAGATACAAAAATATTACTTGCAAAATTAAATGGTGTAGGGGATAAATATCCACTTTCTAAAGAAAAATTAAGCCCAATACTTGCATACTATATCGTAAAAGATGAAAATGAAGCTTTAGATGTAGCTTCAAAGCTTCTTGAATATGGTGGACTTGGACATTCTGCTGTAATTCATTGTGAAGATAGAGAAGTAATAAATAAATATGAAAACAAAATGAAAGCTGGACGACTTATAGTAAATTCTCCATCAACACATGGTGCAATAGGTGATATATATAACACTAATTTACCATCATTAACACTTGGATGTGGTACATTTGGTGGAAATTCAACAACAGCAAATGTTTCGGCAGTAAATTTATTAAATATAAAAAAGGTAGCAAAGAGGAGGGTTAATATGCAGTGGTTTAAAGTACCAAATAAAATATTTTTTGAAAAAGGTTCAATAAAATATTTAGAGGTTATGAAAGATATATCAAGAGTATTTATTGTAACAGATGAGTCAATGGTAAAACTTGGCTATGTTGATAAAATATTATATTTCTTAAGAAAAAGAAAAGAACGTGTACATTGTGAGATTTTCTCAGATGTTGAACCAGATCCATCTTTTGAAACAATAAAAAAAGGTGTTGAAATGATGAATTATTTTAAACCTGATTGTATAATTGCATTAGGTGGAGGAAGTCCGATAGATGCAGCAAAAGGTATGTGGCTAATTTATGAGCAACCAGATGTAAACTTAGATGCTTTAAAAAGTAAATTCTTAGATATACGAAAGAAAGTATATAAAATAGATGATTTGGGTAAGAAAGCAAAAATGGTGGCAATTCCTACAACTAGTGGTACAGGTTCTGAGACTACTTCTTTTGCAGTAATTTCAGATAAGATAAATCATATTAAGTACCCTATAACTGATTATGCTTTAGTTCCAACAATAGCAATAGTTGATCCAGAGCTTGTATACTCATTACCTTCAAAAGTAGTTGCAGATACTGGTATGGATGTACTAACACATGCTATTGAGGCTTATGTATCTAATATGGCATCTGATTATACAGACGGTCTTGCAATAAAGGCAATTGAATTGGTATTTGAGTATTTAGTAAGGTCATATAATGATTCACAAGATACATTAGCAAGAGAAAAAATGCATAATGCAAGTTCTATTGCTGGTATGGCTTTCTCAAATGCTTTTCTTGGTATAAATCATAGTCTAGCACATAAAATTGGTGCTGAGTTTCATGTAGCACATGGTAGAGCAAATGCAATTTTATTACCTTATGTTATAAAATACAATGCTACTAAACCAACAAAATTTGTATCATTTCCAAAATATGAGTATTTTATTGCTGATCAAAAATATGCAGATATAGCAAAAAGATTAGGACTTAAAGCAGACACAACAGAAGAAGGAGTAGACTCTCTAATAACTGCAATTAAAGAATTAATGAAAAAAATGAATATGCCTTCTACATTTAAAGAGGAAGGATTAGATGAAAAAGAGTTTATTGAAAAAGTTGATTTACTTGCAGATAGAGCGTTTGAAGATCAATGCACAACTGCAAATCCAAGACTTCCACTTGTTAGTGAGTTAAAAGAAATACTACTTGAATCATATTATGGTAAAAAACCAAGTAAAGGAACTAAAAAATCAAAATAAACTAATAAAATAAAACAAAAACAAAGAAAAAAATATATAAATAAAAAATAAAAGGGGCTTAGTTTTTCTAAACCTCTTTTACATTTTAGAATAATATATCATATTATTTGCCCAAAGTTTATAAAAAAATGATTTTGGATGAATTCCATCAGGTTCATAAACTATACCATCAGGACTTTTAGTAAGTAAATTATTATTGTTTATGTAAGTAATATTTTCACTATTACAAAATTCTTGTAGTTTTTCATTAAATAAAGGTTCATAAACAAAAGTAGGGTCATATTCTTTTGCTTCATCACTTACAGGAAGAATAGAGTTTATAAAAATTTGGGTTTCTGGTAAAACTTGTCTTATTGAATTTATTGCATCCCTATATGAGTTTATAAAACTATCTACATCTCCATTCCACATTTGTAAGTCGTTTGAACCATATGCTAAAAATAACATATTTGGTCTATATTCTATTGCTCTATCTAAGTCAGCACTCATATAAAGAGCAGACCTACCTCTTGTCCAAATTACATTTGTATCATACAAAGCACCATAAGCAACAAGCCCTTCTGCTGTTGAATCTCCCATTACCATAGCTCTTGCTTCTATGAATTTGTCAGCACATTGTGATGAGGTATAGACATTAGGCTCAGAGTATAGAGTTGCTACTACATTGTCAAAACTTGAATAATAATTTTTATTTATAAGAAGTGACTTATTTATATTAAAAGCTATTTCTGATTTATTTTTATAGCTACTTATAGTAACTACTAAAATGAAACCAGAATATATTATAATCATGATAATAAACAAAGGCAAAAGTTTTGCTAAAAAGCTACTTTTTGTTCCATTTCTCATTTTAATTCCCTCTTTTAATTTATTATAATTTAAAAAAGTATTTATTTCAATATATTTTTTATATTAAATAAAATATTATAAATTGCAATATTAAATGAACGATTTTTTCAAAAAAATTTTTACAATGTTAAATTGACATAATTAATTAACTTG
>CANQPW010000064.1 GCA_947625855.1 uncultured Clostridia bacterium
AGAACAAGGCTAATTTTTAAGAAAAGGATTGTTAATATGAGTGAAAAAAGTAAGATAAAGATAAATTGTGTTAATTGTTCAAAAAAATATTTAAAGAAGTATAAAAAATTTTTTAAAGACGAAGAAGTTGTTTTAGCAGAAAAAATTATAGATGGAATGAAAAACAAAGATGATGAAAAAATAAATGAAAAACTATATAAAGATTATTTATTTTTTAAATATTTATACGATAATGGTGGACTTATTATTGAAGGAAATTTTGAGTTTATTGAAAGTTTAGATAATTTTTTTGTAAATGATTTTTTTATTTCATATAAGGATGTAGAAAATATATCAACAAATCTTATATATGCAAGAGAAAAAAATAATGAACTTGTAAAAAATATACTTCTTGAAATAGAAAAAAATGAGTTAGATAACATAACTGATATAATTGCAAAAGTTATAAATAAAGATTTAAGAAATAACTACAATACTTTAATAAAAGTAGGAGATAATAGTTTTATATATCCTTATGACTATTTTTATCCTATTGATTATGAAAAACAAGGTAAAACTTTTTCTGATAATACTAAAGCAATATATTATCATATGTTGCTTAAAGTACCAAGAAAAGTAAAATCTAAAAAGTTGTTGTTTAAAATTGTAAATCCATCTTCATATAAATATGTAACATCAATGTTATCAAATGCAAGAAATGTAGTAGGCTATAAAAAATATATGTTACAACAGAGCATGAAAAAGCATTTTACTGTAAAAGAGGATTTAAACATAGATAAAACACTTGAAGTATTGGATAGATATATAAAAATAAATGAGGATGCAAAATATGAAAAATTACCTATAAACTACGTTATAATCCATAATCCTAGATGGCTTGGTGTTACTAGTGCTACAAAAGAATTATTTGAAAATTTGGTACCACTTGAAGAAGTATATCTTGATGAAAATGCTGAAAAAATAGCAAATAAAATTATAGATAGTAAAGTATCACAAGTAATTTTTAGTGCATTTGATTATGGTTGGGATAAAATTGCAAGAAAAATAAAGGCAAAAAATCCTGATATTAAAATAAAAAGTTTTTGGCATGGCAGTCATTCTCAAGTAATTGAAAAAATAAATTGGGAGACAAATGTTATGGTAATTAACCTTCATAAAGAGGGAATAATTGATGTAATGGGTACTTGTAAAGAAAGCTTGGTAAACTTTTATAAAGTTCAAGGATATAAGTCAGCATTTATAAAAAATACTGTAAATTTTACTGATGAGATAAAAGAAAGAATAAATAATACACAAAAGAAAAATAATTCAAAATTAAATGTAGGTCTTTATTCTGCAGGTACAGATTGGAGAAAGAACACTTATAACCAAGTTATGGCAACATCACTTTTTGATAATGCTATACTAGAACTTGTACCTTTAAGGTATGATATACAAAAAACTGCTGCACAAAATGGACTTGAAACAATAGGTAGTACAACTCATATAAATAGAGATGATTTACTTGTTAAAATGGCAGAAAATGATATAAACATATATGTAACATTTTCTGAATGTGCACCAATGCTTCCAATAGAAAGCTTAGAGGCTGGTACAATATGTCTTACAGGAAATAATCATCATTACTTTACAGGTACAAAATTATATGATTTCTTAGTTGTAGAGCGTGAAGATGATGTTATGGCAATATATGAGAAGATGAAGTATGCACTAGATAATAGAGATGAAATACTTAGATTATATAAAGAGTGGAAAAAAGAATATGATAAGGAAAGCAAAGAAAGTGTAGAAGAATTTTTGAAAATGTAAGGTGGGAAAGAATGAATAGACACGTAAAAAAGATATTTAGTATTATTAAATATCCAAGAAAAAGTGTAAAAAATATAATTAATCAAATAGAAAAACTAGATAAGAGTGATTACATTGTTTTTTATAACGAAGAATGTATAGGAATTACAAATGCAACAAAAGAATTATTTAAAAATACTATTTCTTTAAATGAACTTTTTAATAAAAAGGCAATTTCAAATATTGCAAAAAAAGTTGCACAAAGTAATGTAAAACAAGTAATATTTGCAACTATGGCTTATGGTTATAAAGCATTGGCAGAGAAAATAAAAGAAGAAAATAGAAATATTGTTATAAAATTTTTATGGCATGGCAGTCACTCTTTATTTGTAAATAGAGATGAAGAATATTTTTTTAATAGTATTTTAGATCTTGAAAAAAGGGGCATTGTAACAAGTATTGGATTTTTAAAAGACAGTATGGCCAAATATTATAATAAAAAAGGATATAATTCATGTTTTGTAATGAATAGAGTATCAAATCTAAATACTAAGAAAAAGAAAGTAGATAGAGAAAAGATAAAAGTTGGTATATATTCTGCAGGAGATAGATGGGAAAAAAATACATATAATCAGCTTAGTGCTTGTAGTTTAGTTGATAAAGATTTGATAGTAGATACTATTCCTATGACACCTCTTTTTAAAAGTTATTCTGAACTTATGAATATAAAATATAATGAAAACTCAAATGGTACAATATCAAGAGATGAATTATTTGAGAGAATGAGTAACAATACTTTAAATTTATATGTAACATTTACTGAATGTTCTCCTATGATTCCACTTGAAAGTATGGAAGTAGGAGTACCATGTATTGTTGGAGATAATAATCATTATTTTAATAATACAGAACTTGAAAAATATTTAGTAGTAAAAAGTGAAGATAGTATTGATGAAATAGCAGATAAAATGAAGCTTTGTATAGAAAATAGAGATGAAATTATGAGACTTTATGAAAAGTGGAAAAAAGAATATGATAAAAAAAGTAAAGAGAGTGTAGAAAAGTTTTTAAGTATAAAATAGAAAGGAATTTATATGGAAGATAATAAGAAAATTAAGGAAGGTACAAATAATAAAATAATTCATTATTTTTGGTTTGGAAATAATCCCTTAACTGACCTTACCAAAAAGTGTATAGAGTCATGGAAAAAATATTTACCAGATTTTGAAATAAAGGCATGGAATGAAGAAAATTTTGATGTTAATCAGTGTACTTTTGTTAAAGAGGCATATGAACAAAAAAAGTGGGCTTTTGTAACAGATTATGCAAGATTTAAGACTTTGGAAAAATATGGTGGAATTTATTTTGATACTGATATGGAAGTAACAGCGGATATATCAAAATATCTAGAAAATGATTTATTTATGGGCTGTGAAGATTCAAAAATGATTAATGCTGCTGTTGTGTGGGCAAAAGAGAAAAATAATAAACATATTTCAAATATAGTAAAAATATATGAATCTATGGAAAAATTTAATCCAACAGGTGATTTGTATGAGATGAGTGTGCCAAGAATACTTACAAGCTATTTTGAAAAGTATGGATTTAATAAGGAGTTAGATGAAATACAACTACTAGATAATGATACAGTACACATTTATCCTATGGAATATTTTTATCCGCTAAGTTATGATTATCAACATAACAAATTTACAGATAATTCTTGTATGATACATCATTTTGATGCTACTTGGATATCTAAAATGGAAAAATTTAAAACAAATATGAAAAGAAAAAATTTGAATTTTATTGTATATATTATAGATTTTTTTGTTGCTTTAAAAAATAAAATTAGATTTTTTTGTAATTATCGAGATATAACTGTATTTATGACTATGTTTCTTACACTTATGTCTTGTTTGTTATCATTTAAAGAAATATCACAAAATACTATATTTTCTGGTAATGTAAATATATCTATAATTCAAGTAGTAGTAATATCTTCACTTTGGACAATGTTTTGTGCAAGAACAAGAAATATAGCACTAAATTTTTATTGTGATAAAATGACAAATGTTGATACAAGTAATGAGGAATATAAAGAGATAAAATTAAATTTAGAACAGACTGTAAAATTTCAAACTGCAGAAAAAATAATATATTTTTTACAATACATTTTAACTTTAATACTTTCATTTTTTACAGCATTTGATGTATTTTCAGTTATTCCAAG
>CANQPW010000065.1 GCA_947625855.1 uncultured Clostridia bacterium
TCAAATTGTCAACTGTTTTTTTCAATTTACTCATTATTTTACAATATTTATCTATATTCATAATTTTTTTGTAAATTCATAATTTATTTTCAAAAATCTTTACTATTTAAAAATTATATGTTATAATACAGACATAATGGCCCATTGGTCAAGAGGTTAAGACGCGACCCTCTCAAGGTCGAATCATGGGTTCAATTCCCGTATGGGTCACCAATATAACGCTATACGGCTTAGTATAGCGTTTTTTTATAACTTTCAAATTTATTTTTTATTATTCTAATTATGACATCAACTCCCTAAGTTATTTTATATTACTTCAAATAACTAGGGAGTTATATTTTAAATAAAAGGAGGAAAAGGTTGAAAAATATGAAAAGAAGATATGCAAATGAAGTAAAAGGAGATTATTTACAAGAAAGAATAGAGTATAACGATTTTAAAGGATATGTTTGTTTTATTAAACTAAAAAATGTAGAAAAACCACTAATTGTATATAACGGTAAAGAATATAATTGTATCAAAGATGAAAATTATGAATGGTTAGAAATTTACCCAGATAATGAAAAATATGCCCTTACAATAATGTTTGACAACAATCAAAATATTATAGAATGGTACTTTGATATATCTCAAAAAACAGGTATAGAAAATGGTATTCCATTTGAAGATGACTTGTATTTAGACATGATTATAACTCCAAAAGGAGAAGAAATTATCTTAGACGAAGATGAGCTAATAGAGGCATTAAATAATGGTGATATAACAAAAGAAGATTTTGATAGTGCATATCAAACACTAAATTATTTAGAAAATAAATATGTAAATAATTTTGAAGAATTAAAAAATTTTACAAATTATTTATATAATAAATTCAAAAATAAATCTGTATAAATATACTTGTTCTACACAATATATTTATAGGTGATTTTATGAATATAATACATAAATTAGAAGTTCGTGACGGAATATTACAAAATGTAATGTATGTATATTATCCAACAGAATATGAATTTAGTTTAGACTTTCAAAGCATAAAAAGACATGTTATAGGAGTAACAGATAAGATAAGAAGTTACGCACTAAATAATATATCAAAATTTACAAATGATACCGTACTTTTAATTTTAAATGGAGTAATAGTAGGGAGCTTACTTTTAAGCCAATTAATAGGAAATGTAGATGTAAAAAATATACCACAAAATATAAAAAACGAAGTAGTACAAACTACACAAAGCACATATCAGGCCTCAGCACCAGTTGCCTCTTTATCTAAAAAAAAGCAAAATAATGTATCAACTATTACCTCAAGCCCTAAGCCTATACAAAACTACACCACATCAACATCAAGTTTTCAAGAAAACACAACTACCACTAGTGACTATATAACACCATCAACATCAGATGAAATAATCACATTAAAATTAGCATCTGGAGAAATAATACAACTAGGATTAGATGACTATCTTATAGGAGTATTAGGTGCAGAAATGCCAGCAGAATTTGATACAGAAGCTTTAAAAGCACAAGCTGTAACTGCAAGAACATATGCATTAAAGAAAACTAATGAAGGATCTATTCTCACTACAACAGTTGACACACAATCATATAAAACAGAAAATGAGCTTAAAAGCATGTGGGGATCTTCATACAACAAATATATTACCAAAATAAAAAACGCAGTATATTCTACCAAATATGAAGTAATAACATATAATAATAGCCTAATAGATGCTCTATACTTTTCAACAAGTAATGGAAAAACAGAAGAACCAATAAACGTATGGAAATACTCAGAACCATATTTAAAAAGTGTAGACAGTAGCTTTGAAATAGGTTCAAAAGAATTTTATTCACAAAAAACTATCTCAAAAAAAGAGTTTTGTGAAAAATTAGACATAGATGAAAACGAAACATTAAATATAGAAATAAAAGAAAGAACAATTGGTAATAGGGTAAAAACTATATCCATTGCAAATAAAAATTTTGATGGCGTACAAATTAGAACATTATTTGGACTAAATTCAGCTGATTTTACAATAACTACATCAGATGACACAATAATTTTTGATGTAAAAGGAAAAGGGCATGGAGTTGGTATGAGCCAAAGAGGTGCAAATATTTTAGCACAAAGAGGATGGAATTACAAAGATATACTACACTACTATTACACAGGCGTAAATATAGAAAATTATAAATAAAGAGTAATAATTATGAACCTATATTCATAAAAATTACTCTTTTTTCTATTATTTTTTTACTTCATTTACACATTTTCCTGTCTCAAAAAACTCTTTTATATTACTTAAAGAAATACTAGCAATTTTATCTAAAGCTTCCCTTGTAAAAAATGCTTGATGAGAAGTAATTACAACATTAGGCATTGATAAAAGAATAGATAATCCTTCATCTCTTTTATATGAATTAGACATATCATTTAAGAAAAATTCTTCTTCCTCCTCATAAACATCTAAACCAAGTCCTCCAATTTTATTTTCTTCAAGTCTTTTTATTAAACTATCAGTATCTATTAATTTTCCTCTACTTGTATTTATTATAACTACTCCATCTTTCATTTTATCTAAGCTTTGAGCATTAATAATCTTGTTTGTATCTTTTGTTAAAGGACAATGTAGCGATATAATATCTGATTTTTCATATAATTCATCTAAACTTGTATATCTAAAACCAAGCTCTTTTTCAGCCTCTTTATCCTCAAAGATATCATAAGCTAAGACCTCAGTTCCAAATCCCTTCATTATTTTTATAAACACTTTACCAATTTTTCCAGTACCAATTACACCAACAGTTTTACCATGTATATCAAATCCAAGTAAACCATTTAATGTAAAATTATATTTTTTAGTTCTTTGATATGCCTTATATATTTTTCTATCAATACTAAGAAGTAAAGCTACCGCATGCTCTGCTACTGCATATGGTGAATATTCAGGTACTCTTACAACATTTAATCCAGCAGGTAAATTATCTATATCTACATTATTAAATCCAGCACAACGAAGTACCACAAGTTTAACACCACAATCTTTTAATATCTTTAATGTTTCTTTATCAACTAAATCATTTACAAAAATACAAACAGCATCATATCCTTGAGCAAGTGGAGCTGTTTCATGATTTAACTTTGTTTCTAAATATTTTATTTCATATCCATAATTTTTATTATATTCATTAAATAATCTTTCATCATATTCTTTTGTATCAAAAAAAAGTATTTTAACCATATTCTTCGTCGAGTAGACAAGCTCGACTTACCTCCTCTCTTCTATATTTCTATATAGGTTAGTGAAAGGCATAGTCTAATT
>CANQPW010000066.1 GCA_947625855.1 uncultured Clostridia bacterium
AAAGGAAAAAGAGGTAAAGTTATGGAAACTAAAACACGCAAAAGTATGATTGAACTACACACACACACACACACACACACAAATAGTATTATAAAATCAAAAAATGAAATAACAAGGGAGTTTTATGCCCTAAGATATATAAGCTGATACAAAAAAAGTACCAGCTCTTTTTGCGTGCAAAAAGAACATAAGAATAGGAGGATATATGAAACAGATAGAAGGAAAAGTAAATGAAAAAGGAAAAACAATAAAAAAGAAAAATAAAAGACAAATATCAATAATAACAGTATTCTTGTGGTTATTTTTAATTGCAACAATGACAACAATAATGCTTAGTACAAATCAGAAAAAATCGGCATTAGAAGTACCAAGTGATTCATGGAATATATCGCTTATAATGTATGATAGAAGTAGTGAGACACCAGATGTAGGTATAACAGATTTTACATGGAATGCAATAAAAACTAGTGATACCAAGCAATTATGTATGCAAATAAATTATGCATGTACAACGGGAAAAGAGTATAAACCTGGTGAAATAAAAATAACTATTCCAGTATTTTCCAGAGATTGTTATAGTGAAAGTAATAAACAATTTGATTATAATCTTGGAATTGGAACTTTTGTAACAATAGCAGCAGATGAAGATACAGAAGAAAATAAACAATATGATTTTAGTTATATATATGATTACCAAAATAAGATTTTTAAATTTACAAATAATAATACAATTGCTTTAAATGAACATTTTGAAGGAACAATACAAATAGTATATAATTTAAAACCATATTTTAAAACAAAAACAGATTTAGAATTTAAAGCAAAAATACAAGAAAATATAGCAAATGTAGATGAAATAATAGCAATGGAATCAAATATATGTAATTTTCATTATACAGCAACTAAGAAAACATATAAATTAACAAAATATGCATATACTGGAAACAGTGCTAAGACAGATTTTACAAAAATAGAAAATATATTAGATGATTATTATTGGGTTCAATATTCTTTTGGATATGAGTTTGATTCTGGTATTATACGAGCATATGACATAGAAAATGAAACGTATGGAATGTATATAAAGGATATATTACCAGAAGGATGTGTATTGTATGATTATAATCTTGACAAAATAGAACCCATTGAAGATAATTTATATTGTTACTTAATGGCAGAATATCAAAATCGTTTCAAAAAAGCATATTATGTAGGGTACCCAAAAAGTACATATCATTTAGGCGATAGAGTAACAAATACAGCAGAATTTTGGGGAAGATATGAGGATGAAGAAGAAATGCAAAAATTAGCAGAAGATGATGTATCAACACAACTAGTAGATTTTGATTTTGAATATAAAGGAGAATTATATAATATAGGAAAAACAAATGCTATTGGAAATGCTACTGCTTATGTTAGTAAATTAAAAAATGGATTACAAGATAATCCATGGTATATAAACCAAACAGCATTTTATACAGGAAAGAAAATGGATGTAGAAATAGGAGATGATCTGTTATATATAACAAGAGAAAATGGAGATGTAACAAGACTAACAGATGAGGAATATAATTTTACAGAAATACGAATACCAGTATTTTATACATATAACAAGTATAGTGGTAAATCAGGAGATGCATTAATAGGATATAATTATGATTTACAAGTAAGATATAAAAATACAAATGAATATGTAAGCTATAAGGAAGGTACTACTTCAAAAAAAAGAGAATCAATAACATTTGAAAGAGAAGATATAGTAGGAGTAAAATTGGTTTTAAAAGATTTAGATAAGACATTATATGATGGTAGTGGAAAACAAGATAGTTTTGATAATAATAAAATGTATTTATACACAAATTTACATACACAAGATTGTAGAGTTGGAGGATATATATATAATTTTTGTTATTTGCAAGTATATAATAAGGATGAAAATGGAGATAGAACATTGGCAAATGAGCCATCTTTAGAAAGTTATAAAACACCATCAACAGTAGAAAATATAGCAGAATATGATATAGAAACATATGGAACATATATGCAAAGGTCTTATACTTCTTTACCTATTAAAGATGGTTGGTTATACTTAGGAGTTTTAAATGAACAGTATAATTACAGTAATAATGTAAAAGAAGAAAGGTATGAAGTGGAGTATGAATTAGGTAATGTTTTTGAATTTTATTATTTTGAATTAGACAAAAAT
This sequence comes from uncultured Clostridia bacterium, assembly GCA_947625855.1. Classification (GTDB taxonomy): domain Bacteria; phylum Bacillota; class Clostridia; order TANB77; family CAG-465; genus CAG-465. The sequence goes on from CANQPW010000066.1 coordinate 2,207, forward strand.
AAAGATTTTATAATAAAAACATATGATATGTTACCAGATGGAATGTATCTTTCAAGTACAGAAAAAGAAATAAAAGATAGTGTTAAAACAGATTTAAGCTATTCTTCTGTATTTTATGATAAAGATTGGTATAAAAAAGTAAAATTAAAAAATGGAACAATATTTAACACAGAAGAAGAATTAAATAAATATATAGGGGAGCATACAAATGTAAAAATAGATTATAATTATAAAGATAGTGGAAGAACACAAATACGTATAATAACAAATTTAAATGATATAGATTGGAGCTATTATGAAAATGAAGATACTGAAATAGGTATTTCGTATTCTATAAATACAGAAATACCATATGATAGTATACAAGATTATGGAACAAGTTATGAAAGTGTTGCTTATGCAATGTGGAATAATCAAGAGTATAGCTATACTATTTATAGGTCTAGATCTCAATGGGAAAGAGGTAATGATTATGATGATTTAGATGAGGATGAAGATAATAGTGAAAGTTTAGTATATAGTGATATTGTCACAAATGTAATACATGCAATATCATCACAACAAGCAGTAATAAAGCAAGTAAGAACTGATTTAACAAGAGGAGATTTCGTAGAAGAAACAGCAGAAGTAACAGCAGGAAGTGAATATACATATAGATTACGTGTAACAACAGGAGTAAATACACTAAAAGATTTAATACTATATGATACATTAGAAACAACATATGATGAGAGTGGAGCAGATATAAGTAGTGGATGGAAAGGTGAATTTGTAGGGGTAAATACAGAATATGCAAAGAAGAAAGGATATAATCCAAAAGTATATTACTCAGAAGAACAAAATCCAGGAAAACTAACGGAAGTGCCGGAAAAATGGATTGAATTAACAGATGAAGTAGATAAAAGCAAAGTAAAATCAATATGTGTAGATTTAAGGTATAAACCAGATGGAAGTGAATTTGAGTTATCAGCAAATAATGTAGTATTTGTATTAATAAATATGAAAGCACCAGATGATGATAGTATAAAAGTTGGAGCAAATAATATGTTTAGTACAAATTGGAGAGCAACAGATCCATTTGGAGA
>CANQPW010000067.1 GCA_947625855.1 uncultured Clostridia bacterium
ATAGCAACTGCACTTAGGTCACTTCCACCACGTCCAAGAGTTGTGATATTTCCAAGTTTATCTATTGCTTGAAATCCAGCAACAACAACTATATTTCCACTATCTAAATAATTAGTTATATTTTCTGTGTAAATATGTTGTATGTTTGCATTACCATATGAAGAATCTGATAGTATACCTGCTTGATAGCCTGTAAGACTAATAGAGTTATAGCCACGTTCATTTAACATCATTGAGAGTAAAGCAGCAGTTTGAATTTCACCTGTTGTAAGAAGTAAATCTAAATCTCTCTTATTAGGTGAAATACTATATTCTTTAGCTTTTTTTATTAAATTATCAGTAGTTTTTCCTTGAGCAGAAACAACAATTACTAGTTTTATATTCTTAGAAGCATATGAAATAACTCTATCACATATTTTTTCCAAATTTTCTTTTGTGGCAACTGATGTACCACCATATTTTTGCACTACAATGCTCATATTTTCATCACCTACAATATCATATGTGTTAAAAAAATAATTGTTAAATAAATATATTGAAATATTTTTTTAATTTTGATAAGATATTAATGTAACTAAATATGTTACGGAAATAGGAGAAAATTATGGTAACAATAACACGCGAAAGTATGAATAAACTACACACACACACAAGTTAGTTTTATAAAGTTATATAATGAAATAACAAGGGCGCTTTGTGCCTTAAAATATATAAGCTGATACTATGGATAGTACCAGCTCTTTTTGCGTGTAAAATCATAATAAAAACAGGAGGTAAAAATGAAAACTGATAAAGAAAAAAATCTTAATAAGCATAGCGGTCCAAAAAGTAAAATAACTATTTTCTTTATAATAGTAATAACACTTTGCATAAGCACAGTTGTTGTTTTATTAGAAAATAATATATTTGAAAAAAATAATTTAGATTATACTGATCAAGCGACTGGAGTATTAGCTAAAGATTCGCCTGAAATAGAAGTAGTTACATATGGAACAACTGCGGATGAAAAGTATAATTTCTCTTTAAAGGCTAATAGTAATACTAGTATTGAAATATGGGGATATAGTGGAAAAGTTATACGAAAAACATACGATGGAAATTATTACGTTGCAATTTATCCTCAGGATAATGAACTTTCTGGAAAAATAGGATGTTGGTATCGTAATGTTGGAATATACAATGGAAAGAAAGTAGATGTAAAATGTACATATTATTGGAAGCCTTCTACTATTGATGGAACTCCAGAAGGAATACCTGCATATCCATTTATAGCTGCAACTATAACTAATACATATAATTTAGCCTTTTCTTTTGTAGACATTGATTATGAGATAAAATATGAATTATATTGCGATAATGAACCATTAACAGTTGATTATATGGGATTAACTTTTTGTGATATTGATTCATGTCAAGCTTATGGCTTTAAATTAAATAATGAAGGTGCTAATTTTAATAAAATTCAATGTATAAATAGAGATCCAGTTACAGGTCTTGAGTCAATAGTATATTATAAAGATGACCAAGGATATAAGTGGTTTTATACAGGTCATTTATTTTCAGCGGATACAATGGAATCTGCAATTAGAGTTGAATTAGATAATATAAATAGTTTTAACATTGTGTATCGTACGGGTTATGATTATTATCAGTGGCCAATAGAGGGCTTTGCATATAAATTAAGAGATTATGATGTAAAAGTACAATGGAAAGATTATATAATTAAAACAATGGGTGATGAAGACCTTTTATTTTTACAAAATAATGCTTCTTTGGGTTGGGGAACATTTAATGCCTCAGCATTTGGTCCATATGATTTACCAACACCAACTAAATACGTATCTGATAATGATGAAAAATTGGTATATAATAACGTATTAATTAATGATTCTAGTTATACTTATGATATTTATCAAGAAGTACCATTTGAACAATCTGCATACTATTATGATTCATTTGAAATAGTTGATGAATTACCGGAAGGTATTACATATGTTTCCTCAAAAATATATAACGAATCAGATTTAGATGTTACATCTGATTTTACAATAACGCAAAATGGTCAAAAAATAATAGCCAAATCAAATATTACATCTAATTCTTCTTTCTATAACAATACATATAATTGGAAAATTAATGTAAAAATTAATGAGAATATTGAAAATTTAGAATATGTAAATAGTGCGTATACAGAAATCACTAGAGAAGAAGGTAAAATAAAGAAAAGTTCAAATAAAGTTACAACAAAAAAACCTGGTTCACAAATAAAAATAGATAAAGTTGATAGTGAAACACATTCTAGAATAACTGGTTCAAAGTTTTCATTATATGAGTACAATAATGTAACTCAAAGTTATAATTTAAAAACAGATAATATACCATATAGAGATGGTGTATACTTATCAGAAAAAATATATGCAACAGATGAAAATGAAGGAAAATTTTATGTAGAAGAAACAGTAGTACCTGAAGGATATTTAGGTGAATATGAAGGTTCAGAAAAGAAAAAATATAACATTAAATTAGATGAAACAAATATGGAAAAAATTATAGAAATTGGAAATATAGATGAAAATGGAAGTAAATTGCTTGGAAATACAAAAGTTAAAGGAACAATAGAAATAATAAAAAAAGATGATACTACAAATAAAACACTATCAGGGGTAAAATTTGGAATATATGCAAGAGAAGCAATATCAAATCCAGATGGAAGTGGAAATGTATATAGTGCAGGAACAAAAGTAACATCTGTAACAACAGGAGCAGATGGAGTAGCAAGAGCAGAAAATCTATACTTAGGGAAATATTATATAGTAGAGGAATCAACAATATCAGGATATTTAAAAAATACAGGAACATATGATGTAGAGTTAACATATCAAGGAGATAGTACACCTATTGTTACAGCAAGACAAGAAGTAAGAGATACAAGAGTTACAGGAACAATAGAGGTAACAAAAGTAGATAATGCTACAAGTAATCCATTAACAGGAGTAAAATTTGGTGTATATGCAAAAGAGGCAATAGCAAATCCAGATGGAAGTGGAAATGTATATGAAGCAGGAACAAAAATAATAGAAATAACAACAGGAGAAGATGGAGTAGCAAAGGCAGAAAACCTATACTTAGGAAAATATTATATTGTTGAAAAAGTAGCAAGAACAACAAAATATGCAGATTACACAACAGGATATATAAGAGATACAAAAGAGTATGATAT
>CANQPW010000068.1 GCA_947625855.1 uncultured Clostridia bacterium
AAAAATGCCTGTGCAGATATTATTTTTATAAATGATGTTCCAGAAAGTCCAAAAGCTTTATACACAGCATAAGTTACGGAGAAAAAAATAGTATGCTGAATTAAAGATAATAAAGAGGTTTTGATAATAATTCCAGTTTCATTTTTCATCATATGAAAATTAGCATGAAAATTAGAAACACTCTCTTCTGTTTTTGCTATTCTTTCTTCTGGTTTTTTTACAATTCTCATTTTTCCTAACATTTTAAATATAGCTTTTGCCGAATTTAACACTATATTTTTATTTATACCAATTAATATTAAAAATATTATTACTATAAAATTTACAAAAAATCCTATTAATGCTAAATTTACAAAATTATTTAATAAACTTTTAAAATAATTGTATTGAAATATCAATATCACTAATGTATATAAAACTAAAGTTGCCTGATATACAATAAATTTTATAAGTAAAATATTTGCAGAATCACTTATCCTTTTTCCTTCCTTTACAAGTTCTACTGCTTGCATGGGTTGACCTCCAGATGAAAAAGGAGTAATTGCATTAAATAATTGACCAATCATTGTAACCCTAAAGCTTGCTTTAAACATTTGATCTTTATACATTTTTTTAGATATAATGTATAAGTTTAGAGCCTCAATTAACCAATATATTATCATACATAGAAGTCCTATAATCATCCAAGTTAAATTCACTTGTTTTAATACATAGACAATATTTTCAATACCATCTACCTTTAGCATATATATTAAAATTCCAACAAATACTATACAAATAAAAGATATATTTATAATATTTTTTGTTTTAGACTTCATATCTTTTTCTCCATGACTTTTTTAAACCAATTTTATAAATTCTGTTATAATATGCTCTCCACATTTTTGATACATTTTCTTCACTATAATATTTACTACATTCAAGTGCCATTTTAGATGCCTTGTTATAATATACTTCATCATTTTTTAGTTTTAAAATTTCTTTTTTAAATTCTTCGTTATTACTTCCTTTTAAATAATATCCATCTAAAATTCCTTTATATAATTCTATATCTCTTAAAATTATTGGGAGTTTACAATTCGCACTTTCAAGGACTGTCATAGGAAACAGCTCATCATATGAAGGCAAAAACATTACATCAGACATATTATATATTTCATTCATTTCTTCTCTTGGTATAATTCCTATAAACTTAAGATTTGATGGGACATCCTTTAACATATTTTTAATTTCTTTATATCCATTAGAAATCTTTTTAAATGAAAATCCTCCTGCCCACACAAATTCTACATCTGGCATAGAACGTGCTATTTCTATAAAATCAGACACACCTTTTCTTTTTTGTAATTGTCCTACACAAAGTACAACAAATTTATCAATACCTATATTATATTTTTTCCTTATATTATTCTTTGAAGTTTTATCAAATTTATAAAATCTTTTTGAAGAAACATAATTTGGTATATAAGTTATCTTCTTTCTATCAATTCCATAATCAACTAATTTATCAATAAAATATGGATTTACTGTTATTAGATAATCCATACTTTTATAAAAACTTATTACATATTTATAAAAACAAAATTTAGCAAATTTTGGAAGACGAATACTAGTTTCAAGTGTTTCAGGTAAAAAATGTACATAGCCTACTGTACTTGATTTAATTTTAGCAAGTGGTAGTGTTAAAAAGAATTCTAGATTTATTGTGTGATAATGCATTATATCAGCAAATTTTAGTTTATTTATATAAACTTCATATAAATCATTAAGATTATTTTTAACAAGGCTTACTTGTTCTTCATATGCAGAAAGAACTCCTTGACCTTTTACTTTAGAAGCTTTAGATAGCATATCAATTTTTCTTACCATGTTAATCCAACCTTTCTTCGTAATTATAACATATAACGAATTCAAAGTAAACAAGATAACAAAATGTTACAATTTAGTATATATAGAAAAAGTGAGAACGAAAACTCATTCTCACTTATATAATTATTTTTCAGGTTAATCAAGATAATACTCAGAATCTGGTATATGTCTTTCTTCTTTTGGCTTCTTCATTTCTTCATTTACTACCTCTTGTTTTGCAATATATTTCAAATCATATGTATTTTTATATTCAGCTATTGCCTCATCACTACAACATTTTTCTATATCTTTACTATCTGCTGATACTGCTTTTGCTCCAACTAATAAATGCCATTCTTCACATGTTAATAGCTCACTTTTTGGAAGATCTTTAATATTATCCATTTTTCTAAGTCTACTATATTTTTCATTTACAGCATCAAGAGTAGTTTTTTTAGAAGATAATTCTTTAACTTTCTTTATATCAAGTTCTGGTAATCCATCAATACCATCTCTTGTATAATATTGATTATATCTTGCAAATTCTTCAAAAGTTATTTCTTCATCAGCATTAATTTTTTCTTGTAAATGTTTTATGAATTCAGCTTTTTCCATATTATATGTTCTCTCAACTCTTTTTTCAAAGATTTCTTCATCTGTATATGATTTATCTTTTAATTCTTCTTCAAATGAATCATGTGAATCACGTTCATCTACACCTTCTCTTGTGCCAACTTCAATATCATTAATTTTTTCTTCAATTTCATTTGCATAAGCTAATGCTTTACCAGTTCTTACAATACTTGCAAAACCTTTTTCAAATCCACTATAAGAGCTATTTAGATTTTCTGTTAACCTTAATATATCTTCATTTAACTTCTTTTTCTTTTCAGGGTTAGTCTCATTTAGCATATCAATTTTCATTTTCTTTATATTTTTTGCAAGTTCAATTTGGTTATTTTTAAAATTTAACATAGCTTTTTCTAATAAAGCTTTACCTTCATCTGATAAATTATCATATTCATAGATTACAAGTGGTTTTTTTATTCCTTTTAATCCTTCTGCCCATGTTCTATCGTTATTAAAATATTTTCTAATCTCAGCAAATTCTTCTTCACTAAGAGATCTAGGAAGAAGAGCAGTTAATGAATATCTACCATCTAATCTTCCTGTTCTTTCTATATCTTTTCT
>CANQPW010000069.1 GCA_947625855.1 uncultured Clostridia bacterium
CAATAATGCTTAGTACAAATCAAAAAAAATCAGCATTAGAAGTACCAAGTGACTCATGGAGTATATCACTTATAATGTATGATAGAAGTGGTGAAACCCCTGGAACTGGTACAACAGATTTTACATGGAATGCAACCGAATATATGGAAAGCAGGCAGTTATGTATGCAGATAAATTATGCTTGTACAACTGGAAAAGAGTATAAACCAGGAGAAATAAAAATAACTATACCAGGATTTCCGCTTGATTGTTATAGTGAAAGTAATAGAATAGATAATCCTAATTATGATTTGAGTTATGGTTATCATGTAACAGTAGCAGCAGATAAGAGTACAGATAAAAATAAACAATATGATTTTAGTTATACATATGATCAGGAAAATAGAACATTTACATTTACAAATAATAATACAATAGAGTTAAATGAAAATTTCGAAGGTACAATACAGTTAGTATATAATTTATATTCATATTTTAAAATAAAAACAGATTTAGAATTTAAAGCAAAAATACAAGAAAATATAGAGAATGCAGAAGAAATAATAGCAATGGAATCAAACATATGTAATTTTCATTATACATCAACTAAGTATATATATGGACAAAAAATAAACGCTGATACTGGAAGTAGTGCTAAGACAGATTTTACAAAAATAGAGGATATATTAGATGATTATTATTGGGTTAAATATTGGAATGATTATACTATAGAAAAATCAGGGGTTATAAAAGCTTATGAATCTGATGGAATTGAACAACATAGCTTGTCTCCATATATGCATTCAAGATCTAAGGTTACATTACCAGAAGGATGTGTAGTATATACTGAAAATCTTGGAATCGTAGAGCCAAGAGAAGGAAATACATATTATTTAGAACATTCAAAGTATTATTATGTAGGATATCCAAAAGTAAACTATCATGAAGGAGATAGTGTAATATATAAAGCTGAAATTTGGGGAAGATATGAAGATGAAGAAGAAATACAAAAATTAGCAGAGGGCGAAATATCAACTAAATTAGTAGACTTTAATTTTGAATATAAGGGAAAATTATATGGAATATCAAAATCTAGTGCTTCTACTATATATTCTAGTCAATTAAAAGAGGATATGGAAAATTCTTTATTTAAGTATAGAATATTACCACAAGCATTTTATACGGGAAATAAAATGGATGCAGAGGTAGGAGATGATTTATTATATATAACAAGAAAAGATGGTGATGTAACAAGATTAACAGATGAAGAGTACAATTTTAATAGTGTAACTATACCTGTATTTTACACTTACAATAAGTATAACGGTGAAGGTGGAGATAAATTAATAGGATATAGTTATGATTTACAGGTAAGATATAAAAATACAAATAAATTTGTAAGTTATACAACAGGTATTACATCAGAAGAAAGTATAACTATAACATTTGATAGAGAAGATATAGTGGGAGTAAAATTAGTAATAAAAGATTTAGATAAAACATTATATTCATATTCTAAATTGGGAAAATATGGTGGAACTGATTATTATGGAGCAATATATGTAAAGATAAAAATTCATACTCAAGATTGGCAAGCGGGAAATATATATAATTTTTCATACTTACAGGTATATACTAAGGATGAAAGTGGAAGAAGAACACTTGCAAACGAACCTGGAATAGAAAGCTATGATACATTTTCAACTCAAAAATTAATAGCTGAATATGATCAATCCACTTATGGAACATATATGCAAAGAGATTATGCTTCTATTAGTATTGAAAAAGGTTCTTTTGGCTTATATAATTCTAAATCATGCAATACTACGGTAAATAATTTAGAAGAAAAATATGAATTAAAGTATTCTTTATATAATGAGTTTAGTTTTGAATTTTTTGAAATAAATGAAGATTTTATAACAAAAACATATGATATATTGCCGGAAGGAGTTTATCTTGTAAGTACAGAAGAAGATATAAAAAATAGTATTACTGGATTATCTTATTCTCATATAAAATTAAAAGATGGAACAATATTTAATACAAAAGAAAAATTATATGAATATATAGGAGAGCATACAGAGATAAAAATAGATTATAATTATAAAGAAAGTGGAAGAACAAAAATAAGTATAATAACAAATTTAAATGAAATAGATTGGAGTTATTATGAGACAACAGATACCAGTACAAGCATATATTATTATATAAATGCAGAAATACCATATGATAATATACTGGACTATGGAACGAATTATAAAAATAATGTGTATTCAATGTGGAATAATCAAGAATATGGTTATATACATCAACCAAACGCTTTTTTTGAAGATATTATTAGTGATAATGGTAGATATGATTCATTAGCAGAAGATATAGATGAAGATGGAGATATAAGTGAAAAATTGAAGTTTTATTCTTATACAACGAAAATAACACATGCAGTATCATCACAACAAGCAGTAATAAAACAAGTAAGAACAGATCTAACAAAGGGAAGGTTTGTAGAAGAAACAGCAGAGGCAACAGCAGGAAGTGAATATACATATAGATTACGTGTAACAACAGGGGCAAATACACTAAAAGATTTAATATTATATGATACTTTAGAAACAATCTATGATGAGAATAATGGAGCAGATATAAGTAGCGGATGGAAAGGTGAATTTGTAGGAGTAGATACAGAATATGCAAAGAAAAAAGGATATAATCCAAAAGTATATTACTC
>CANQPW010000070.1 GCA_947625855.1 uncultured Clostridia bacterium
GCTCTGCTAGGTCTTGAGAGAAATTATGCAGTAGAGTGTGCTTGTAATTTATTAAAAGAGGCATATGATGTTGCAGATTCTTTAAATCTTGGCGATATTACAATTTGTCCTGAAACAATGGGAAAAATTAATCAATTAGGTGATAGCTTAGAGATTATAAAAATGTGTAAAGTAGATGAAAGACTTATTCCAACAGTTGATTTTGGTCATTTATATTGTAGAAGTTTAGGAAAATTAAATAGTGTTAAAATGTGGCAAATAGAATTAGAAAAATATGTTGATATATTGGGATATGAAAGAACGAAAAATTTTCATAGTCATTTTAGTAAGATGGAATATACTTTAAATGGTGGAGAAAAAAGGCATGTTACTTTTGAGGAAAAAGAATGTGGACCATACTTTGAACAAGTATTGGAAGCATTACAAAAACTTAAGTTATATCCAAGAATAATATGTGAATCTGCTGGAACTCAAAGTATAGATTCACTTAAAATGAAAAAAATGTATGAAAAATTTTTAAATAAATGATTATAGAAGGGAGTATAAATCTAAATAAAATGAAAAAAATAGAATTGTTAGCACCAGCAGGAAGTTTAGAAAAGGCAAAAATTGCTTTTATGTATGGAGCAGATGCAATATATGCTGGAACAGCAAAGTTATCTTTAAGATCAAGAGCAGAATTAAATAGTGATACATTAGAAGAGACTTGTAGATATGCTCATAGTCTTGGAAAAAAAGTGTATGTTGCATTAAATATTTATGCAAATGATACAGACTATGATGAAATAGAAAGAGAAGTAAAAAGGCTAGATAAAGTTTCAGCAGATGCAATTATTGTAAGTGATCCAGGAGTTGTTGATACAATAAAAGAAGTAGCACCAAATATGGAAATACATATAAGTACACAAGCAAATGTAGTAAGTTTACACTCAGCAAACTTTTGGCATAAATATGGCGCTAAAAGAGTAATACTTGCTCGTGAGTTAAGTAAAGATAGAATAGAATATATAATGAAAAATAAAGATAAAGATTTAGAAGTAGAAATGTTTGTGCATGGTGCAATATGTTACGCATATTCTGGAAGATGTTATTTAAGTAAATATTTAGCAGATAGATGTGCAAATCTTGGAGATTGTGCTCAACCATGTAGATGGGAGTATAACATTACTGCAACTGAGGTAAATAACAAAGATAGTGTTATAAATCTAGATTATGATGAAAAAGGAACATATTTATTTTCTTCAAAAGACTTGTGCCTTATAAAACAAATTCCAACACTTATTGAAATGGGAATAGATAGTTTAAAGATAGAAGGAAGACTAAAAACAGATTATTATTTAGCAACAGTTGTTAGAGTATATAGACAAGCCATAGATGAATATATGAGATTAAAAGAACAAGGAAAAGAAAATGAATATGATTATAAAAAATATCTAAATGAATTATTAAAAGTTAAAACTAGAGGATTCTCTGAATTTTACTTTACAGATGATAAAAATCAAGATATCCATGATTTAGATGGAAAAAATGAAAATATGGATTATGAATATGGTGCAAAAGTAATAAGTAAAGAGAAAGATAATTTATATATTGTTGAAATAAAAAATAAACTAAGTATTGGAGATAGACTTGAAATACTAGAACCATCAAACTTTAATGATGAAAGTTTTGATATTGAAGAATTATATGATGTAAAAACAGGTGAAAAACTTGATAAAATAAGTCCTGGTGTGAAGGGGCAATTAGTAAAGATAAAGATTCCATTTGATATACAAAATGGTGTAGTTATAAGGAGAAAAAAATAGCTATGGAAGACATATATCAAAGAACAGAGATTATTCTTGGTAAAGATAATGTGGAAAAATTAAAAAATAAGTATATAGTTATTTTTGGAGTAGGTGGAGTAGGCTCTTATGTATTAGAGGCAATTTCAAGATGTGGCATAAAAAATATAACTATTGTAGATAAGGATGTTGTTGATGTAACTAATATAAATAGGCAGATAATTGCTCTACATAGTACAGTTGGTAGACCTAAGGTAGAAGTTGCAAAGGAAAGAGTATTAGACATAAATAAAGAGGCAAATGTAAAAGCAATAAAACAAGAAATAACAAAAGAAAATATACATGAATTTTTATCTGAACAAGATATAGCCTATGTTGTGGATGCTGTGGATAATATAGATGCAAAAGTTGCAATTATGACTGAATGTGATAATAAAAAAATAAAATGTATATCTAGTATGGGAATGGCAAATAAATTAAATCCACTTGATATAAAAGTGGCAGATATATATAGTACAAATACTTGTCCACTTGCAAAGATTATTAGAAAAAGATTAAAAGAAAATGGTGTAAAGAGGCAAAAAGTAGTTTTTTCAACTGAGATACCTGTTGAAAAGAAAATAGATACTAAATCACTTGGAAGTGTTTCTTTTGTACCATCTGTTGCAGGACTTATTATAGCGTCTGAAATAATAAAAGATATTATAGAAAGGGGCTGTAAAAAAAGTCCTTAAGAAAAATGAGTGAAGAAAATTCACTCATTTTTCATATAAAAAAAGCTATCA
>CANQPW010000071.1 GCA_947625855.1 uncultured Clostridia bacterium
CATTTTCTCCATTAAATTCTAAGTTACCTTCATCATCTGTTATTTCTGACTCTACAAGTTCTCCTGCACTATATAATTTTCCTGTATGTCCATCTGGATGTATTATATCTTCTCTTGCATATAATCCATATATTGCACCTTTTAGTGTTGAATCTCCATGATTTACTTTTGCATTTGCTTCTTTATCTATTTTACTTACTGTTATTTTTCCTACTACACTTGGATCTTCATAGCTTTGTGTTACTACTACTTCTCCTGTTGCATCATTATTATATGTTAATGTTACATCATATTCTTTTGTATCTCTTATATATCCTGTTGTGTAACCTGTATATTTTGTTGTTCTTGCTGTTTTTTCTACTATATAATATTTTCCTAAGTATAGATTATTTTTCTCTGCATGACCATCTGCATCTGTTGTTATTTCTGCAACTAAATCTCCTGCATTATATAATACTCCTGTATGTCCATCTGGATGTATTATATTTTCTCTTGCATGTATTTCATATGTTACACCTTGTAATCCTTGTTTTGTTTCAACATCCTTCTTTGTTATCTCTATTTTTCCTGTTACCCTTGGATCTTCAAAATCCTTTTTATCTGCTACTACTGATACATTTGCATTTCCATATGCAAGTGTTATATCATATCTTTGTGTATCTCTTACATATCCTGTTACATAATCTGGGTAAGTTGTTGTTCTTGCTGTTTTTTCTACTATATAATATTTTCCTAAGTATAAATTATTTGCTTCTGCATGACCATTTGCATCTGTTGTTATTTCTGTAACTAAATCCCCTGCATTATATAATACTCCTGTTATTCCGTCTGGATGTATTATGTTTTCTGCTGCATGTATCTCATATGTTGTTCCTTCTAATCCCTCATGTGTTGTATCATCTTTTTTATTTACTTCTATTTTTCCTTTTACTCTTGTATTTCCAAATACATCTCTTCCATCTATTCGCATGTTTGTTATATTTATTGTTGTTCCTCTATTATCGTCTGTTATTTGTACTTCATATTTTTTCTTATCTACCCCATTTGCTTCATATTCTCCTGCATATCCTTCTGGAACTACATCTTCTATTATACAGAATTTTCCATCATTTTCATCTGATATTATTAACATTGGTGATACAAACTTTCCATCTTGATATTCTAAATCACAATATTTTGTATCATATGTTCCAGTATTTATATTGTATTCATATGCTGCAAATGCTATATTTTTTCCTTCAATACTTTTTCCTGTCTCACTATCTACTTTTTCTAGTTCAACAAAAATACCTGGTTTTTCTACTAATCCACAGTTTACATATTTTTTGTACATTATATCTTGATATTGACTTGTATATTCTTTATTTAAGTCTGTTATTGTATCAGTTGTTGCTACTCCATCTCCTGATACTGGATTTGCTTTACTATTTATCTCATCTGATGTTCCTACTAATTTTTCTGTTACATCATATTTTTTACTTACTTTATATTTTACTATATAGTTATCTTTTGTTAATCCTCTAAACTCATAATATCCATTTTCATCTGTTATAACGCTCTTTACTGGTTCACCTTTAAAGTCTAATGCTGGACTTCCATCTGGTTCTGTTATTGATACTTCTACTCCCTCTATACCAAATTCTCCTTGTGATATTATTCCGTTTTCATCTTCATCTAGCCATACTCTTCCTTGTAAAGCTCTTGTTTGTACTCTTGCTCTTGCTCTATTTGTTGTTACTGTTAATTCAAATTCATTTGATATTAAATATGCTCTACTTACATATAAATCACCTTGATAATTGTTATTTTCCGCTAATGTAAATTCGACATTTGCTCCTGTTTTTGATGGCAATACATCTTTTATATACATTAGTGCTGTCGTATTTGCTGGTATTGAGCCTCCAGAGGATATTTGTGTCCATCCATTTCCTGGATTTGTAAGTTTTGGATTTGGCATTCCGTTTGTATATACAACTCCTGCTTCTGCTTCAAGTCTATCTACTGGTACTGTTGTTGCATATACTTGTATTCCACTATCAAATGTTATACTCTTTATTGTACTTGTTCCATTAAATTCTGTTCCATTTTCATCACCATTATATGGTAATATGTCTATTGTTCTTACATTACTTAATGGTCCTTCTGTTGAATTATACATTTGGTAACTAAATTTTACATCATTGTTTACTTGTACTACTGGTGTTGATGTTCTTTTTATTCCTTGTAAACCTGATAAGTTTGCTATTATTATTCCGTATTTACTTGTTCTTGTTCTTTTATCTGTTGTATCTTTTGCTGTCTCTATTAATACTTCATTTTCAAGTTGTGTATTATTTTCAAGTGTTGGTTCTATTTCAACTTGGAATGTTATATTTGGAAATTCCGGTGCTTCATGATTTACTTGCCAATTATAATATTCCCAAACTATTTTTGTTCTTCCATCTGGTTGTTTTTCAACACTTACTGGCACTTTATTTTCTGAGCCCCATACATATGATAAACCTTCTGGTAAATAATCTGTTACTGTTACTTTATCTACATATATATCAGATTCAGATGCTGGTCTTCCAGTTGATAAGCTTGGTTTTATAATCATATTTGCATATTGTTCTTTAACATCATAAGATGATTTTATTTGACCTTTTGAATCTACATCTGTAACAGATGTATTTACAGTTACTTTGTATGGTATTATTCTTATACTTGTTCCATATTCATATGGTGAATGTGCATTTAGTATATTACCTGCTGAATCATATGACTCAAGATTATATCCAGCAGATCCATCCATATTTCCCCAAGTTTCATAGCTTCCATCACTTCTATATACTCTGTATCTTGTTCTAATAGCTTGTGTAGTATCTACAAATCTACTTTCCTGTGTCGTCTCAAGTGCAACTTGTGGAAAATATACACCAGGTCCTGTAAACTTATGATCAATAAATCTTACCGCACAAACTTTTCCATGAGCACTTGCTTCACTAACAGAATTATACCAATTAAATGAATCATAACCCGAATTATTAAGTTCATAATCTGCAAGACCAGCATTTGGTTTACTATTACTTACACCAAACTTTATTTCAAGTTGAGCACTAGAATTGTATCCTATTCCTTCATACATAATATTGGTATAATTTTGAACGTCCCAATAATTTTCTACTAATTTAAAAACATCACTATTCCAATACATTATAACATCTACATGATCCCAAGGACCTGTAACAACATCAAGTTGGGATAAAGTTTTAAAAGTTTGACCTACGGCAGCATAACCATCTCCCTCTTTTACATCTGATTGAACTCTTGATGAATTACCTTGTTCATCATAAAAATATGTTCTTGTATATATATCATGTCCTCCACTTGGTCTTGTTGGCATATACAAAGAAGTTGCATTATCTGACCTATCTACATCAGCAAAATCACTAGCTGTTCCACTTATACTACCATTTGGTTGTGTAGCAGATTTATACCTTGCACCACATAATTTCAAATTAAGACTTCCATCTTCATAATTACCAGGGTTTCTGTATGGCGTAAATATCTGAAATACTGCTACTGCAAACCAACCTTCGGTAGGCGGTATTTCAACTTTTGGACTTGCATTAGCATTTAAAATTGTTGGAAATATTCCATTTAATTTAAAGTTTTTAAATGTAATTGTTAAAGTTCTTCCATTAATTGTTGCTGATATGTCACCAGAATCAAATACACTATGCTCATCAGCTTCTTTTCCATATTTTCCGGCTGGCAAATCAAAAAGTCTTAAAACGCTGGTAACTTCTGCCGGTTTAAATCCCGCTTCAGGACTTGCAAAATAATTAGGTGCAACACCCATTACTTTAGTTCCATTTGTATCACCAGAATGTCCATCTGATACATACTCTACATCAATGTCTACACTAAAATCGCCTTGTGGTAATTCTAGCCCCTTAAAATCAGATAAATAATCTTTATCTTGCTTTATTGCAACACCAAGTCCAAATGTAGCATATCTACCAGGTCTTCCATCTTCTACACCATTAGAAAACAAAGATGCATTATGATCAATTTTTAATTTTATGTTGAATGCTGGTCTTCCTGTAACTGTAAGTTGTGTTGTATCTGATAATTTATATGAATCAGCTGTTGCATTTGCATCATCTGGTTTATTACCATCCATCCAAAATTCAAATGTAGGTTTTTCTGCATTATCGCTTACTATTCCATTTGATCTCATTGTAAAAGTTAGTGTCTGAACACCAGGTGCAACTAATGTTCCATTTGCTGGGAAAATATATTCTGCATACATTTCTCCAGTATCATAATCTATCTGCGCTGTTTCCTCATTCCATGCATCTGTTATCCAAGAAAACTGACTTCCACTTGGTAATTTTGCTTTTATTTTTAATTTTCCACCATTTTGAAAAACAGTTTCATCTGTAACACCATCTACTCTTTGATTTGGATCTATTCTTACTTCAAGTGTATATCTTACATCATCAAATGTTCTTAATCTATTATTATTTGGTGATGAATCTTCACCTACTCCATCTCCAGAACTAAAAGGTGCTATTCCTGTTATTCTTTCTTTTATTTTCGCCTCAGAAACATACATTTTATCTGATAGTTCATTTGGTACATATGCTATATTTTCTAATGCACCAGATTCACCCATATTATTCTTTATAATTGTTACTGTAACAGTTGCAAATAACAAAAAGATGAAAAGCATAAGAAATACTGTTATTTTACTTTTGGGTCCTCTATGTTTCTTTAGTTTTTTGTCCTTGCCATCTTTATTTGTTTTCATTTTTACCTCCTGTTCATTAAATTATGGTTTTACACGCAAAAAACACTGGTACTAACAGTATCAGCGTATATTATTAGGGCGCAATTCTCCCATATATTTTTTAGAAAAACATTGTGTGTGTGTGTGTGTGTGTAGTTTATTCATACTTTCACGTGATATTGTTACCATAATTTTCATATCCCTCTCTGTAATAAAAATATTACATATTTATCCTATCACTTATACTAAAAATTGTCAATAAATATCACGCATTTTTCCTAATACTTGCTATAAAAAATCCCTCAAAATATTTACTTGGTAAAACACATATTGTACCCTTAATAGAAGTAGGTAATAACTCTATATTTTTATCTAATTTTATTTCATTTATTGATATGTTAAACTCTTTCATTAAAGTTTTTATTACATCTTCATTTTCAAGTGATAAAATTGAGCAAGTAGAATACACCATATCATGATTTGGCTTTAGTAATTTTAAAGCTTTTCTAAGTAACTGAATTTGTGTATTTTTTAACTTATTTATTACCTCAGGCTTAAACATATCTTCTTTTAGATTATCTTCTAAATTTATAGTACCACTTCCACTACATGGTGCATCAAGCAATATTTTATCAAAAGAAAAGAAATTATCTAAATTTCTTGAATCAATATTAAAAATATTGCAACAAGTAACACCTTGTTTTTTTAAATTATACTTTAGTCTTTCTTGTCTAATTTTATTTTTTTCACAAGCAGTAATACAAGATTTGTTATTAGTATTTATAGCAATTTGAGTTGTCTTAGAACCTGGTGCTGCTGCCATATCTAATATGTCTTCCTTCTCATTAGGGTTTAAAATTAACACAGGTAACATAGATGATAAACTTTGAAGATATATATATCCATTTTTATATATGTCTAACTCAATTAAATCATTTTCTTTTTTATTTTTTACAATACATGCGTTATCATACCAAGGTACTCTTTCAATCTCAATATTATACTTTTTACATTCTTCTAAAATTTCACTATAACATGTTTTAAGTGTATTTATTCTAAAAGTTGTATATCTTTTCTCAGAATAACCAGTTAATATTTTACTTACATCTTCTTTACTATACTGTTCATTTAATTTATCTAAAAGATAATTAGGAATATTCATTAAAAACACCTCTTTTTTATATATAACATTATTAGTAATATAACAAAAGTGCCCTTATAGATGTTTTTCTATAAGAACACTAAAATTGGTACCGAAGGTGGGACTTGAACCCACATGGTATTGCTACCAACAGATTTTGAGTCTGTCGTGTCTGCCATTCCACCACTCCGGCATATACAAATAACTATTGCAATTATATAATATTTTAATAACAAAAGCAATAGTTATCTTAGTTTACTAGGGCAACCGCATAAAAAAATAATATTTGCTTACTTATATATATTAAATTTTTTTAAATTTGGTTAATATTTGGA
>CANQPW010000072.1 GCA_947625855.1 uncultured Clostridia bacterium
CTTTTCCTGTTTCTTTATCTATCTTCCTTATTCCTACTTTTCCATTTGGTTTTTCTATTAATCCTGCATTTACATTTTTCTTATACATTGTTGTTTGGGAATCCAAATAGTCTGTATTCAAATCTGATATTGTATCTGTATCAGATAATTTGTTTTCTACTTCGTTTGCCTTACTATTTAATGCATCTATATTTCCTACCAACTTTTGTGTTACTTCATATCTTCCTGGTATATGGTATTCTACTACATATTCTCCTCTTGATAGTCCATTAAATTCATAATTTCCATTTTCATCAGTAAAGACATTTGCTATTTCATTTCCTCTTACGTCTAATCCTTTACTTCCATCTGGACGTTTTAATTCTACTTCTATTCCTGAAAGTCCTTTTTCTCCCTCAGATATTAATCCATCTTCATTTTCATCTAGCCATACTTTTCCTTGTAACTTTCTTGTCTTTACTATATCTACTGCTATATTTGATTTTACTTCTGTTGAAAATTCATTTGCTAACGCATATACTCTACTTACATACATATCTCCTGGATAATTTCCATTTTCAGTTAATCTATATGATAAATTTGCTTCTGCTTTTGATGCAAGTTCGTCTTTCATACAAAGTATAGCTGTTGCATTAGGATCTATTGCACCTCCTGATGTTACAGGTGTCCATTTACTTAAATCTACATTTTGAAGCTTTGGTACACCATTTTCATAAGTTATTCCTGCATTTGTTTGAAATGACTCTATTGGTACAGTTGTTGCATATACTTTAAGTCCTTCATCAAATGTTATACTATTAATTCTACTTGTTCCACTAAAACTGCTTCCATTTTCATCACCATTATATGGTAATATATCTAATACTTTCAAATTTGTTAAATCATTATCTGTTGAGTTATATATTTTCATACTAAATTCTAATTCATTATCTACATCAACTATTGGTGTTGTTGTTCTTTTACTTACTTGTAATCCTGACAAATTTGCAATTATCATTCCGTATTTACTTGTTCTATGAACTTCAGCTGATGTATCATTTTTAGTTGCTATAACTACTTTATTTTCTACTTCCGTATTATTTTCAAGTGTTGCGTCTATCATAGCTTGGAATGTTATTTCTGGATATTCTGGTGCCTCATGATTTAATTGCCACCCCTCATATTCCCATACTATTGTTGTTATTCCTGTTACTGGATCTGTTGACACACTTACTGGTTCTTTATTTGCTGAACCATATACATATGAAAATCCATTTGGTAAATAATCTGTCACTGTTACTTTATCTACATATATATCAGATGGTGAGGCTTCTTTTCCATTAGAAAGTCTTGGTGTTATCTTCATATTTGCATATCCTTCTTTAACGTCATATGCACTTTTTGGTTTACCATTACTATCTAAATCTGTTACAGTAGTATTTACTGATACATGATATGGTAGTATTCTTAGACTTGTTCCCCCTTCATATGGATAATGATCCTTAATTAAATTTCCAAAGCCATCATAATCTGCCTTATTATACACATCATATCCTAAAGTTCCATAATCATCTTTCTGAACTGTTCTATACATTCTATGTTTTGTTCTTACTACTTGAGTTGTTTGTGTATATGAAGCGTCCTCTGTAACGTTTAATGCAATCTCAAGAGTCACTGTTTGAGTACCACCTTTATGTCTTTCATCATAAAATTTCACTGCAGATATAGTTCCATGACTTTCCGCATCATCTCTACTATCATACCAATCAAATTGCTCAAAATCGACATTTTGTAATGTGTCATCGTCTGTTATACCAACACTATTACTTTTAAATATACCATATTTTATTTCCTCTAATCCAGTATTTTCAAAAGGAATAGTTGATGAAGATCTATCAATCGAATAATCTCTATTATTCCATTCGGGAACTTTTAATAAAGAAAATACATCTGTACGCCATGCTAAAATCCTTTCTGCTCCACCTTCCCAAGGATAAGACTCAATGTATAAATCATCACGTATTATTACTCTCTGACCACTAGAAGCATATCCATCTCCAGCTCGATTTCCAGAATTTAACCTTCCTCCGTTTATAAATGGTGCACTAACGTTATCAAAAGAACTTGGTATACGAGAAGGCATATATATTGAAGTCGCATTATCAGCTTCATTTACATCTTTTATCATTCCCATATTGCCAGTTGCTGGTATGCTTCCGTTTGGTACTGTATTTGTTTTATATCTAGTTCCAACTACCATAACTGATAGATTAGTATCATATGCTTTCCCATCACCATCATTATATTTTGGAGTAAATACTTCAACCATTGCTGAGCCAAAATATCCTTCTAATTCAGTAAATACTATTTCATTATAATCAACCATATTATGTCTAGGAAATTCACCGTTAATTTTGTAGTTATTAAAAGTTACTGTAAGTACATCACCATTAATTACTGCATTAATATTTCCTGAATCATATACATAATCATCTAAATTATAAAGTGATAAACCTTTTCTTCCGGCAGGTAAAGCTCTTAAATATACATCACTAGGGACATAATTACTCTTTTTGTCTCCATTTAATCCATATTCTACCACGCTTGTTCCATAGGCAGTACCATCACCCGTACTTAAATAAGGATCGTTATTTCCTTCTTCATTTTTATATTCTCTACACTGTAAATCTAATTTTACATCCACACTAAATTCTCCATATGGTAATTCAAGTCCTCTAAAATCTGGCATTTCGATATCATCTTGTTGCATACCTACTGCTATACCAATTAAGTTATATTTTCCATTTTTTCCATTAACATTTCCTGGATAATTTAATGTTGTACTTGCTAGTTTTACGTTAAATGCTGGTCTTCCTGTTATCTGAAGTGGTGTAGTATCTGATATTTTAAATGACTCACC
>CANQPW010000073.1 GCA_947625855.1 uncultured Clostridia bacterium
TGAAATAAAAAAATTAGATTTGTATCACAATTTTGATACAAACCTAATTTTTTATTGGACTTTTTTTACAGCCCCTTCTTTTTTTATTATAAGTACAGCTTATAGCAAACATTAAAAAATATAATTTGAATTATTAGTTTACATAAGTTATAATTAAATTGTGAGTGAAAACATAGAATTTGACTAAAAGGAGGAAATTTATATGTCAAAGAAAAAAATTACGCTTGAAGAAGCAAAAAAAATACTAAATTTAGATAAAGTATTTTATAACGGAAATAACAAGTTTAATGTATTAGATGTGGGAAAATATAATTCTCAAATCACACTTGAAATTCCACAAGAATGGGTTATTAATGAACAAGGCGTTCCTGAAGATCCAATAAGTTATATGTCTGTTAGAGAATTAACTGATGGAATGAATCTTGACTTTGATGGTGATGCCAGTGTAATGTTTGGAAATCATCGTATAAGTAAAAAAGGTGGTCAAGTATTTGAAATTACTGCTCCTACAAAAGCAAAGGACACATTAATAAGAGTTGACTGGGGAGGTGCTTTTACAAGAAGTAGAGGTCAAAGTAGAGATTATGCAAAAGAGGCAGAGGCAAAGTTTTTTGCTAAAAGATCAAGTAATGGCGGTGGAATGGGATATGACTATTGGATATTACCAGTAGACTATGTAAAAGATAGAGAACCAAGAGACGTAAAAAGTATATTAGAAAATATTGAAAAAAAGGAAAATGAAAGAATCGCCAAAATTGATAAAAATATAGAATTAGAAGAAAAAAGAAAAAAAGATTCTATTGCAAATAGAGATAGAATATTAAAAGAAATAAAACCAATTGTTGATGAAATTACTAAATTAGAACCAAATTTTGCAATTATACCTGGGGAAGAGGGTGTAAGTGGAAGTTATAGAGAAAGATATACAGATGATTTGGTAAAAAGTTTAAATAAACATTTAGTTACTTTAAAAGAGCAAAAAGAAAAAGAATTGTTATATAGACCAATGTTTGAAAATATGGAAGATGTTGTTTCATCTTTGGAATTAAAAATGGAATATTCTAAAACTTGTGTTTATATAAATAGTGGAAATATGTATCCTCTTTCATTTAATTATTCTTTAGAAGGATATAATTCATTTGTACAACATATTTCAAAAATTAAAGAAGAATTAGCTGAGAAAGAAGCTGAAATTAGAAGAAAAGAAGAAGAATTAAAAAGAGAGTTACAAATGACTAAAATGAAAAAAGAAGCTAAAGAAAAAGGATATCCAGAAAATTTTACGTTTTGGAATAGACTTGGTGGTGCAACTAATTTAGGACATGCTTATGTTGTTGAAAAAAATGGTGATATAAGATATCCAGATTATAACATGCTAATAAATCAAAATCATAAACGATATAATGATTGGGTAAGTACTGCTGATGGAACACAATTATATGATCAAGTATTACCTGGTGAAGTAATAGTTACATATACAAAGGAGTGTACAGCTAAACCATATATATTTGATGTAGCATGGGCAGATGGTGAAATTACTGGATCACAATTAGATGTGTTATTAGAAAAAATGGGAGAAAAAGCAAGTTTTGCAGATACATCTTATGGAGAGGAAATAACTGATTTAAAAAAATGGCTTGTTGATGCTGTAAAAGAAAAGGCAATAGAGTGTAGAAAAACTTTAAATATTGAACCTGAAAAATCAGATGAATTTGTAAAAGAAATCGTATCCCTTGCACTTGAAAAAGAAAAAGCAGAAATTAAAGAGGAAAAAGCAAAAGAACTAAAGAAGGAATATGAAAATTTTGAGAAAAATAAAAATAGTCAGGCGATAGGAGAGGATTAAATTGAATAATTCAAATTTTGTTGAAGCACAAGATATAGAAGATCTTTTAAATCTTCAAGAATATATAAAAAAAGTAGGAATTAATGAAGAAAATGTTTCTAAAATAGTTAATAATTTAACAGAAAAACAAAAAGAAGAGCTTAAAAATTTATATATTAGTCAAATAGAAGAATTAAATTGCAGTATAAATAAATATAAAAATGATATAGAAAAAATAAAGAAAAAAATTAATTAAAAAATTAATAAAAAAAGAGCTGGCAGAAATTAGTCAGTTCTTTTTATGTTTATTCCTAGTATTTTTATGAATTCTAATGCTTGAAATTCATTTAATGTGACACCATATATATCATTTGGATATACAGTAATTCCATCAATTATAGAATTTGATAAATCTATATTTCTAAGACTTGTATTACTTAAATCACATGAAGTTAAATCACAATTTTTAAAATATACTTCTTTTAAAGAAATATTTGATAAAATTCCCTCATTTAATAATATATTACTAAATTCTACTTTATTTAAACTGCTGTCATCTAAATAACAGTTTTTTAAATTACATTCGATAAATTTAGTATTTTCTATATATGCAGAATTTAGATTTGTACCAATTAATTTACAATTTTTAAAAATAACTCTTTTAAATGTTGCTTTATTAAGTGATATATTAGATAAATCACAATTTTCAAAAATTGTATTGAAAAAATATGATTTTTCTAGTTTACAATTTGTAAATGTAATATTTTTTAACGTGCAAGAATTAATTTCTATTTCATCAATATTTAGGCTATCCAAATTTTCATTTGATATATTTGCATCCTTTAGCACATCAGAATTTTTGAAATAATCAGATATGTTTGAAAAATCATGTATAATAAGTGACATTCTTGGCTCTGAAATCATATAATTACCTCGCTTGTTTTTTCTCAAATTTATTATATATAAATATGCCAATTAAAGAAATTAAAAGTGTAATACCAAAAGTAAGTAGTGTAATAGCATAATTTCCATCAGTTATATTTGCTCCTGCAAATGTGGATGTAATTATAGATGGAAATCTTGCAAATGTAGAAATTAATAAAAATACAGCAGGTTTTATTGGTATTAGTCCACCTATATATGTTAAAAAGTCTTTTGGAGTTCCAGGTATAAAATATAGTATGAATAATAATATTTCTATCTTTTTAGTGTCTTTAAATAATTTACTGTTTATCATTTTTTCATATTCTTCTTTTCCAAAGAATGTGATTATAAAATTTTTACCAAATTTTTTTATTGAAAAGAAAATAATAGCACTACTAATAAAAACAGAAATTAATACAAGTATTGTTCCAAAAACTGTACCATAACATATACCTGAAAGTATTTCTAGTGGTTCTCCTGGTAAAAAAGCAATTAAAATTTGTAGAGAAATTAATCCAATAAGAGCTAATGGTCCAAAAATTCCTAAAGAGTTAATTTTTTCTTTAAATATAATTCTTCCTTCTTGACTACCTAAATTTTTAAATAATGGAAAAAGTATAATTGTTAGCAAAATCATTAATATTACAAATAGTATAAGTAATATTAATTTTAGTATTTTCATATTCTTGTTTTCTTTTGACATTTTTCACCTCATATAACGCTTTAATTTTAGCATACTAGGAAAAAATTTACAATATTTTAACTATTGTGTTACAAATAAATTACAAATTAAAAAAAATATATATTTATTTTTGCTTTTAATTGAAAATAATATTTAAGAATGATACAATATAATAGTAATATTGTTATTACAGAGAGGAATATGAAAATTATGGTAACAAATACACGCAAAAGTATGAATATACTACACACACACACACACAC